>JBHJOJ010000288.1:0-24715 GCA_050329835.1 Kineosporiaceae bacterium
CCGAGCAGCTGCCCCACCTCGCCGCGGTTGGCCACCAGCACCCGGGCCGCTGCCAGGACCTCCCCGGGCAGGGGCCGCCACGGGGCCGGGGTGAGCACCAGGCGGCCCCCGGCCAGCCGGGCGGCGGCCGCGACCGCGTCGTCGCCGATCTCGAGCTGGAGGCAGACGACGGACGCCGCGGTCAGGACGGGCCCCGCCCCCCGGACGTCGTCGCCGGACAGCACCCGGTTGGCGCCGGGGCCGAGGACGATCTGGTTCTCGCCGTCCGGGGCGACCGCGATGAGGGCGGTCCCGGTGGCGACGCCCGGGACCCGGCGGACGGCGGCGACGTCCACCCCGTCCCCGGCCAGCGCCGCGAGCAGGGCGTCCCCCGCCGGGTCGGCGCCCACCGCCCCCACCATCACCGTCGCCGCCCCCTGCCTCGCGGCCGCGACGGCCTGGTTGGCGCCCTTGCCCCCCGGGGAGTCGGACCGGTCGCCCCCGAGGACGGTCTCCCCGGGACGGGGGAGGCTCCCGACGGGCACCGTGACGTCGAGATTGAGGCTGCCGACCACCGCCACGTCGACGGCGCCCCCCCGGCTGGTCGCCGTGGTCACGCCGGCCGCGGGCCGCCGGCCCGGGCGAGGTCCTCGGACAGCACCGCCGCGGCCGCGGTGAGCGCCGGCAGCAGTTCCGCGCGGATGGCGGCGGCGTCGCCGCGGGTGACCGGGGCCGAGACGTTCATGGCCGCCACGACCGCCCCGGCGCGGTCGCGGACGGGGACCGCGACCGACCGCAGGCCGGCCTCCAGCTCCTGGTCCACGAGGGCGTGACCCTGCGCCCGGACCTCCTCGAGGATCGCCCGCAGCCGCGCCGGGTCGGTGACGGTCCGCGGCGTCAGGGACTCCGGCGACACCCGGGCCAGGTAGTCGGCCAGGCGCGCCGGCTCGAGGTCCGCCAGGAGCACCCGCCCCATGGACGTGGCGTAGGCGGGGAACCGCGTCCCCACGCTGATCGCCACGGTCATGATCTTGTGGATGGCGACCCGGGCGACGTAGACGATGTCGTCGCCGTCCAGCACCGACACCGACGACGACTCCCCGACCTGCTCGGTGAGGCGCTCCAGGTGCGGCAGCGCCAGCGACGGCAGCGGCAGGGACGACACGTAGGCGTACCCCAGCTCCAGCACCCGGGGCCGCAGCGAGAACAGCCGCCCGTCCGTGCCGACGTAGCCGAGGTCCACCAAGGTGTGGAGGAAGCGGCGGGCGGCCGCCCGGGTCAGGCCCGTCGCCCGGGCGACGTCGCTCACCGACATCTCCGGGCGGTCGGCCCCGAAGGCCCGGATCACCGCCAGGCCCCGCGCCAGCGACTGCACGTGGGCACGCCCCCGGTCGGCCGTCTCGTCGTCCGGCAGGCCGTCGGCGAGGCCGGCCGAGGAGTGCTCCGGCGCCGTCGTCACGCCTCGATCACCATGGCCAGGCCCTGCCCGACCCCGATGCAGATCGCCGCCAGGCCGACGCCGCCACCGGCGTGCCGCAGCCGCCAGGCCAGCGTCGTGAGGATCCGCGACCCGGACGACCCGAGCGCGTGCCCGATGGCGATCGCGCCGCCCCGGCTGTTGACGATCCCCGGGTCCAGGTCCGGCCACTGCCCGAGGCAGGCGAGCGCCTGCCCGGCGAAGGCCTCGTTGAGCTCGACGGCCGCCAGGTCGCCCCAGCCGACGCCGGCGCGGTCGAGGGCCCGGCGGGCGGCCTCGACCGGGCCGATGCCGAACCGGTGCGGCTCGACCCCGACCGCGGCCCGGGACCTCACGCGGGCCAGCGGCTCCCGGCCGGTCGCCGCCACCCCGGCCGCGCTGCACACCAGCACCGCGGACGCCCCGTCGTTGAGGGGGGAGGAGTTGCCGGCCGTCACGGTGCCGCCGTCGCGGAACACCGGCGCCAGGCGGGCCAGCGCCGCCGGCGAGGTGTCGGGTCGGATGCTCTCGTCGCGCGCCAGGTCGACCCCGGGCACCGGGACCACCTCGTCGGCGAACCGGCCCGCCTCCCAGGCCGCCGCGGCGTTGCGGTGGCTGGCGAGGGCGAACTCGTCCTGGGCGGCGCGGGTGACCCCGTACTCGGCGACGACGATCTCCGTCGCCTCGCCGAGCGTCACCGTCCACTGCTCCGGCATCCGGGGGTTGACCAGCCGCCAGCCGAGGGTGGTCGAGTGCAGCGTCTCGTGGCCCCGGGCGTACGGGCGGTCGGGCTTCGCCAGCACCCACGGGGCGCGGCTCATGGACTCCACCCCGCCGCCGACCACGACGTCGGCGTCACCGGTCTCGACGGCCCGGGCGGCCTGGATCACGGCCTCGAGGCCGGACCCGCAGAGCCGGTTGACCGTCGTCCCCGGCACCGACACCGGCAGCCCGGCGAGCAGCACGGCCATCCGGGCGACGTCGCGGTTGTCCTCGCCGGCCTGGTTGGCGTCGCCGAGGATCACGTCGTCGACGCGCGCCGGGTCGAGGTCGGGGCTGCGCGCCACCAGCGCGGCGACCGTCGCCGCGGCGAGGTCGTCCGGCCGCACCCCTGCCAGCGCCCCGCCGTGCCGGCCCACCGGGGTGCGGACCGCGTCGACGAGGAAGGCCGGCCCGGGCGCGCCGCTCACGCGGAGCCGCCCGTCGTGGCCTCCAGTTCGCGCAGCAGGTGCAGCTCCTCGGCCGTCGGCGGTTCGGTGACCGCGAGGTCGGGGGCCACCCGGAGCTCCCAGCCGGTGCGCTCCCGCACCGTGGCCACCTCGACCCCGGGGTGGCGGGCGACGAGCGTGAGCTCGCACGTCGCCGGGTCCGGCTCCAGCACCCCGAGGTCGGTGATGACCCGCCGCGGCCCGGCGCCGGGCAGGCCGAGCGCCTCCCGGGACCCGGCGCCGCGGCCGAACCCGACGCTGGTGACGAAGGCGACGGGGTCGACGAAGGTCCGCCGCGACTGCCGGACGACGACGCAGACCTCGCGGCAGGACGCGGCGATCTCGGGCGCCCCGCCGGCACCCGGCAGCCGCACGGCCGGGCGGTCGTAGTCCCCGACGACCGTGGTGTTGATGTTGGCGAACCGGTCGATCTGCGCGGCGCCGAGGAAGCCGAGCCGGATCCGCCCGGGCTGCAGCCAGTAGTTGAAGACCTCCGCCGAGCTGCACAGGGCGTCCGCGGTCTCGGCGAGGATGCCGTCGCCGATGGACAGCGGCAGGCGGTCCGGCTTCGCGCCCAGGGTGCCGCTCTCGTAGATCAGCACGAGGTCCGGCTCGTGGAGGCGCCGGGCGAGGTTGGCGGCGGTGCTCGGCAGCCCGATCCCCACGAAGCAGGTCTCGACCCCCACCAGCGCCCGCGCCGCGGCCACGGTCATCATCTCGTCGGTGCTGTACGCCGCGCTCACGCCGGCTCCCCGGCGGGCACGGCGGGCGGGGCGCCGATCGAGGTGAGCCAGGCGGCGAACGAGTCGCGGTCGCGGCTGACCGGGTCCCACGCGGCGTAGGCGGCGTTGTCCCGCTCGGAGTAGCCCTGGGCGTACGACGGGTGCGCGCCGCCGGGCACCACGGCGACGTATGTAAGCGCCCACCCGGGGATCACCAGGTCGCCCGGGTGGGGCTCGAAGGCGTCGACCACCTCCTCGACGGTCACCAGGGTGCGCCGGGCGGCCAGCAGGGCCTCCTTCTGCACCCCGGTGATGCCCCAGAGGTGGACGTTGCCGGCGCGGTCGGCCTGCTGGGCGTGGACGATCGTGACGTCGGGGGTGAGCGCCGGCACCGCCGTCAGTTCCTCGCCGGTGAACGGGCAGGTCACCGTCCGGATGGTGGGGGTGTGCCGCACCAGGTCGGTGCCCCGGTAGCCGCGGAGCACCGCGAACGGCAGTCCGCTGGCGCCGGCGACGTACCGGTTGGCCATGCCCGCGTGGCTGTGCTCCTCGATCTCCAGGGGGCGCGGCCGGCCGTGCTCCACGGCGTCGCGGAACCGGTGCAGCGACCCGACGCCGGGGTTGCCCCCCCACGAGAAGACCAGCTTGCGGGCGCACCCCGCCCCGATGAGCTGGTCGTAGACGACGTCCGGGGTCATCCGCACCAGGGTGAGGTCGCGCCGGCCCTGGCGGATGATCTCGTGCCCGGCGGCGAACGGGATGAGGTGGGTGAACCCCTCGAGCGCCACGGTGTCGCCGTCGCGGACCAGGTCCGCGACGGCGTCCGCCAGGTCGACGAGCCGCGCCATCAGGCCTCGAGGTGCAGGAGCCGGCGCAGCGCCGAGCGGAGCTCCCCCGCGGGGTCGTCGGCCAGGGCGTGCGAGCGCCACGCGACGTGGCAGTCCGGGCGGACGAGGATCGCCCCGGCCTCGGACACCTCACGGGCCCGGGCCCAGTCGTCGTACAGGTCGATGTACGCCTGGCCGGGGCCGACGACGGCGGCCCGCAGCTCGATCCCGAGCTCGGCGGCGACGTCCGTGGCGGCGTCCGCCCAGGCGCGGCCGCTGATGCCGGTGAGGAGCGTCCAGCGGCCCTTGCCGGCGACGTCGTGGGTGCTGACCTTCTCGCCCGGCTTGCGGTCGTGCTGGGCGGTCGTGGTGCCGAGCCAGACGTGGGGCAGGCGGGCACCGGGCCAGGTGGTCGGGTGGTAGTGGAGCTCGGGGTCGCGGGTGAACTCCGGCTCCGGGGTGCCGTCGGGGACGACCGCGCCGCTGCGGTAGCGGTGGTTCATCTCGACGCCGTGGGCGTTGAACTCGTAGTCCTTGAGCTCCAGCGCCTTGCGCAGCGCGTCGCGGCGGGCGGCGCCCTCGGGGGTGTCGTCCTTGCGGCGCTCGATCCGGGCGTTCATGACCTCCGGGTCCGAGGTGTCGGTGATGCCGAGCGCCTCGAAGATGGGGCCGAACTCCTCGATGGACTTGTTCGCGCGCAGGACGATCTGCTTGCCGACCGGCGCCCGCTCGGCGTCGTAGCTGTCGAGCAGGCCCGGGCCGGCCTGGCCCCTGAGCACGTGCGCGAGCTTCCACGCCAGGTTGTAGGCGTCCTGGATCGAGGTGTTGGAGCCGAGACCGTTGCTCGGCGGGTGCCGGTGGCAGGCGTCGCCCATGCAGAACACCCGTCCCTCGGCGTACCGGGTCGCGTACCACTTGTTGTTGCCCCACAGGTTGTAGGACTTGAGCCGGACGTCGAGGGTGTCGTCGCCGACGAGGTCGTGGACGACCTTGGTGACGAAGGCGTCGTCGATGACCGGCGGCGGCTGCGAGATGTCGTAGCCCCAGACGATGAGCCACTCGTCCCACGGCCGTACCGTGCGGACCAGCCCGAGGCCGATCCCGCCGACGTCGCTGCCGGGCTGCAGCACCCAGTACAGGATCGACGGGCGGTGGGCGACGTAGCGCGACAGGTCGGCCTGGAACACGATGTTCATGGACCCGGCCCAGTCGAGGACGCCCTCGTGCGGCAGGCCGAGGTCCTGGGCGACCTTGCTGCGCCCGCCGTCCGCGCCGACCAGGTACTTCGCGCGGATGGGGTACTCGTGGCCGGTGGCGCGGTCGCGGACCGTGGCGGTCACGCCGTCGGAGTCCTGCTCCAGGGACACGTACTCGGTGTCGAACCGGACCTTCGACCCGCGCTCGGCGGCGTGGCCGACGAGGATCGGCTCCAGGAGGTTCTGCGGGATGTCGCAGATGTCGGACGGGCTGGCCGGGCCGTAGTCGGCCGCACGGGCCGGGTTCGTCCCCCAGGTGCGGACCCGGCCCAGCTCCTCGCCCGCGATCGAGGTGCAGAACACGGTGTCGCCCATGAGGTGCTGCGGCACGGCGAGCCGCAGCACGTCGTCCTCGATCCCGGCGTCGCGGAGGATCTCCATGGTCCGCTGGTTGGTGATGTGCGCCCGCGGGGTGTTGGCCGTCCAGCGGTACTTGGTGACGACCATGTTGCGGATGCCGAGACTCGACAGGAACAGCGCGCACGACGACCCCGCCGGGCCGCTGCCGACGATGAGGACGTCGGTCTCGACAACGCCGGATGTACTCGGGCTCTCGGGGGAGTAGACGCTCACGTTTTCGGCTCCTCGCTGATCTCGCTGGTCTCGGTCGGGTGGCGGTGTCAGTCGGCCGGGGCGCCGGCGGCCGACGCCGGCGCGGGCTGATGCGCGCCGGCGGCCGACGCCGGCGCGGGCTGATGCGCACCGGCGGCCGACGCCGGCGCGAGGACGACGTCGAAGACGGCGGAGGTCCAGGGGCCGTCCACGACGCGGCCGGGCGCCTCGCCGGGCCCGTGCTCCTCGAACGGCACGACGAGGGAGTCCTTGACGCCGAAGACGGCGTCGCTGTCCAGGTACTCGTCCCCGGGCACGAAGATGTGGGTGACCAGCGTCCGGTACCCCGGCGCGGTGACCTTGAAGTGCAGGTGGGCGGGCCGGTACGGGTGGCGTCCCAACCGCTGGAGCATCCGCCCGACCGGCCCGTCGTGCGGGATCGGGTACGCCGACGGGGTCACGCCCCAGAACGCGTACGTCCCGTCGGCGGCGCTGAACAGGTGCGCCCGGCCCTGCATCGGCCCGCCCTCGTACTGGACGTCGTAGAAGCCGTCCTCGTCGGACTCCCACACCTCGATCCTGGCACCGGGCACCGGGGCGCCGTCGGTGCCGGTGACCCGGCCGGAGACGTGGCACGGGGTGCCCTTCGCGCCCCCGGCCATGTCGCCGCCCACCGGGATCTCCGGCGAGCCCTCGACGAAGAACGGCCCGAACACCGTCGACTCGGTGGCGTCGCCCCGGGCCGGGCTGTTGACGGCGACCGTCTGCATGGACGCGCCGAGGGTGTCGGACAACAGGATGAACTCCTGCCGGGTGTCCGTCGTCATGTGCCCGACGCCGGTGAGGAAGGCGATCCCCGCCTCCCACTCCGCCTCGGTGAGCCGGACCTCCCGGATGAAGGCGTGCAGGTGGCGGATCAGCGCGGCGACGATCTGGCGGTCGCGGGCCTCCGGGGCGCGGGAGTACGCGTCGAGGACCCGCGCCGCGAGGGCCTCCTCGCGGCGCGCCTGCTCGTCGGCGTCGGTCCCGGTTCCGGTGCTCGGGCTGCTGTCGGTCACGGCAGGCTCCCTTCCCAGGCGCTGCGGAGGATCCGGTCGACCAGCGCCCGGTCGACCGGCACGGGGTTGTCGGGCAGGGCCCCGCCGCCGACCGCGTCCGCGACCAGGTCGGCGGCGGCCGGGAGGTCGGCCTCGGCGAGGCCAGCCTCGGCGAGCGAGGCGGGGGCCCCGAGGGCCCGCTCGAGATCGAGCAGCGCCGCGGCGGCCCCCCGTCCGCCGGCGCCGTCCCGCCCCAGCGCGTGGGCGATGCGCCGGGCCGCGTCGGGTGCCCCCGGCTCGTTGACGGCGAGGACCCGGGGCAGGACGACGGCGTGCGTGGGCGCGTGCGGCAGGTCGTACGCCCCGCCGAGGACGTGGCAGATCTTGTGGTGCAGCCCGGATCCGGCGGCGGCGAAGGCGGCCCCGGCCAGCCACGCCCCGTAGAGCGCGTCGTGCCGGCCCGACGGATCGGCGCCGTCGGCGAGCAGCCGGGGCAGGCCGCGGGCCAGCGCGGCGACGCCGTCGGCCGCCAGGGCGTCGGTCACGGGGTTGGCCCGCGGCGCCCAGAACGCCTCCACGCAGTGCGCCATGGCGTTGAGCCCGCTCGCGACCGTGAGGTCGACCGGCAGCGAGTACGTGAGCTCCGGGTCGTACACCACGACCGCGGGCAGCACGGCCCGGTCGACGCCGGTGGTCTTCCGGGTACCGCCGGACGTGGTCTCGGTGAGCCCCCACACCGGGGTCATCTCCGAGCCGGCGTAGGTGGTCGGCACCGCGAGGATCGGCAGCCGGGCGGTCATGGCGACGGCCTTGGCGGTCCCGGTGGTCGACCCGCCGCCGACGCTCAGCAGGAGGTCCGCGCCCAGCTCGGCGGCCCGCTCCCGGGCCGCCGCGGCGATCTCGGCCGGGACGTGCTGGCGGACCCGGTCGAACCGGCCCGCCACCCGGTTCCCCAGAGGGGCCGCGAGGGCGTCGGCGAGCGCGGCCTCGGCCGGGCCGGCGACGACGAGCACGCGGGTGGCGCCGAGCCGCTCGACCTCCCCGGCGAGAGCGGTGCGGGCGGCCCCCGCGCCGAACACCACCCGACCCGGGAGGGCGTCGTACGTGAAGGTCCTCACGAGCGGCTCCCCGGACGACGCCCCAGCGAGTCGAGCACGCGGTACCGGATGGGGAACGCCTGGACCCGTCCGCCGCGCCCGACCAGGCCCCACAGGCCCCGGGGCGCCAGGAGCACGACGGCGACGGCGACGACGCCGAGCACGATGAGGTAGGTCTCGCCGTAGTCGGCCAGCGTCTCCTGGAGGACGAAGAAGGCGACCGCGCCGACGATCGGCCCCTCGAGCGTGCCGATCCCGCCGATCACCACCATGAAGATCATGAAGGCGGTCCACTGGACGCTGAACACGCTGGTCGGCTGGACCCGCAGGTCGGACAGGGCGAGCAGGGCGCCGGCCGCCCCGCAGCCGACGGCCGCGACCACGAAGACGATCCGCTTGATGCGGGTGACGTCCACGCCCAGGCTCGCCGCCGCGGTCGGCTCGTCGCGGATGGCCGTGAGGCCGATGCCGAGCGGGCTGCGGACCAGCACGACGCTGGCCGTCACCGCCAGCACGGCGATCCCGAGCGCCCACCAGTACGTGAAGGCCAGCCGCAGCCCCGCGTCCGCGCCGGCCAGGGCGCGCAGCGACGTCCCCGAGCCGCCCCCCACGAGGTCCCACTGGACGACCAGCAGCCGGGCGACCTCCGCGATCACCCAGGTCCCGATGGCGAAGTACCCACCGACCAGGCGGAACGCCAGGAACGACACCGGGATCGCGACGAGCCCCGCGACGATCCCGGCCACCGGGACCGCGAGGAACGCGTCGAGGCCCACGGTGTCGGCCAGCACGACCAGCCCGTAGGCGCCGATCCCGATGTAGGCCTGCTGCCCGATGCTCACCATGCCGCCGAAGCCGGCCAGCAGGTTCCACATGACGGCGAGGGTGAGGTAGACGAACAGGTCGGCGAACCGGAACGCCGCCGAGGGGCCCAGCACGTAGGGCAGGGCGGCCAGCCCCGCCGTGGCGGCGACGAGGACGGCGCCGCCCGCCCAGCCGTCCACCCCGCCCCGCGTCACCCGCCGGGCCGCGGTCGCGGTCGCAGTGCCGATGCCGGTGCCGGTGCCGGTGCCGCTCACGCCGGCACCAGCCCGCGCGAGGCGCGCCCGCCGAGGATGCCCTGCGGCCGCAGCGCGAGGACCAGCAGGAAGACCAGGTGCCCCGCGAGGATCTGCCACGCCGGGCCGAGCAGCGCCGCGGCGACGGTCTGGGACACGCCGAGGACCACGCCGCTGGCCAGCGTCCCCCACAGTCGGCCCAGGCCGCCGATGATGACGGCCTCGAAGGCGAAGATCAGCAGGGTGGCGCCGCTGGCGGGCGCGAAGGTGGTGGAGGTGCCGAAGGCGACCCCGGCGACGGCGACGCTGGCGAAGGCGATCGCGGTCGCGATGCCGTAGACGTGCCGGGGGTTCACGCCCATGAGCGGGACGGCGTCGGGGTCGTCACGGGTGGCCCGGATGACGCGTCCGAGGCCGGTCCGGGCGAGCAGCAGGGACAGCGCCCCGAGGACGACGACGGCGGTGGCGAAGATGATCGCCGGCAGGACGCCGACCGTGAGCCCGCCGAGGGTGATGCTGCGCTGGGCCAGGTCGCCCGCGGGCAGCCGCTGCTGGTCGGCCGAGAATCCCAGCAGCAGGACGTTCTGCAGGACGATGGCCAGCCCGAAGGTCACCAGCAGGGCGGGCAGCGGGCTCGGCCCGACCGTCCGGGTCAGCAGTCCGCGCTGGACGAGGTATCCCGCGACGGCCGCCAGCGGCACGACGACGATCAGTGCCGCGCCGGGATGCAGGCCGTCCGTCCCGGGCCCGTTCTGGACGACCAGGAGCGCGGCGAACGCGGCGACCACCGCGATGTCGCCGTGGGCGAGGTTGACCAGGCGCATCACCCCGAACATGAGGGACAGGCCCGCGGCGAAGAGGGCGTACAGGCCCCCCAGGAGGACGCCCTGGACGACGGCGTTGGCGAGGGTCATGGCGAGGGTGCCTCCTGGGCGGCGTGGGCCGGCGTCCCCGGGTCCGTCCCGGCGACGCCGAAGTAGGCCCGCCCGATGTCGTGGACGGTCACGTCGCCGGCCGCGGCGCTCAGCACCGTGCGGCCCTCGAGGAGGCAGTGGACGCGGTCGGCGACCCCCAGCGCCTGCCGGACGTCCTGCTCGACGACGAGGACGGTGGTGCCGTGCGCGGTGACCTGCGGCAGCGTGGCGTACAGCCGGCGGACGACGACCGGCGCCAGGCCGAGGGACACCTCGTCGAGCAGCAGCAGCCGCGGGTTGCTCATGAGGGCCCGGGCGATGGCCGTGGCCTGGGCCTCGCCGCCGGAGAGGTCCCCGGCGCGGCGGGAGCGGCGCTCGGCGACCAGTGGGAACGCCTCGTAGACCGACGCCAGGGTCCACGGCCCCGGCCGCCGGGAACGGGCTCCGAGCAGGAGGTTCTCCTCCACGGTGAGGCTGGGGAAGACGCGGCGGCCCTCGGGGACCATGGCGATGCCCCGCCCGACCCGGCGGTACGCGGGCACCCGGCGCAGGTCGGCCCCGGCGAAGCGGATCCGGCCGGCCGCCGGGGGGAGCAGCCCGGTGATCGCCTTGAGTAGCGTGGACTTCCCGGCCCCGTTGGCCCCGAGGACGGCCAGGGTCTCGCCCTCGCGGACGGCGAGGTCGACGCCGGCCACGGCGAGCAGGTCGCCGTAGCGGACGTCGAGGCCCTCCACCGACAGCAGCCCGGTCACGACGCCTCGCCCAGGTCGGCGCCGAGGTAGGACTCCTGGACGGCGGCGCTGGCCATGACCTCGTGCGGGTCGCCCTCGGCGACGATCCGCCCGTACGTGAGGCACACCAGGCGGTCGGCGACGGCCAGCAGGGCGTGCACGACGTGCTCGATCCACAGCACGGCCATGCCGCCGTCCCGCAGGTCGCGGACGGTGTCGACGAGCGGCGGCAGCTCGTGCTCGGTGAGCCCGCCGGCGATCTCGTCGAGGAGGACCACCCGCGGCTCGGTGGCCAGCGCCCGGGCCAGTTCCAGGCGCTTGCGGTCGAGCAGGCGCAGCGAGCCGGCCGGGGCGTTGGCGCGGGCGCCGAGACCGGTGCGCTCCAGGACGCCGACGGTGCGGCGGCGGGCCTCGCGCTCGCCCCGACCGGCGCCGAACCGGGAGGCGACGAGGACGTTCTCGAACACCGTCATGTCCTCGAACGGGCGCGGCACCTGGTACGAGCGGCCGATCCCCCGCCGGCACCGCACGGGGGCGGGGACCCGCGTGACGTCGGCGCCGTCGAGCAGGACGACCCCGGCGTCCGGCCGGTCCACCCCGGACAGCAGGTTGAGCAGGGTCGACTTGCCGGCCCCGTTCGGCCCGACGACCCCGAGCACCTCCCCGGAGGCGACCTCGAGCGAGACCCCGTCGAGGACCCGCAGCCGGCCGTAGCTGCGGGCCAGCTCCCGCGCCGCGAGCACGCTCAGGCCAGCGGCTCGACGGACCCGCCGGTCGGGATGTCCGGGGCCTCGGAGTTCGACACGATGACGAGTTCCCAGTCCCCGCCGTCGGCGCGCCGCCACTGCCCGCCGGTGAGCGGCGTCTTGGCGACCCCGGGCACCGGGCCGGAGGTCCAGTCCAGTGGGCCGACGACGGTGTCCACCTGCAGGGCCGACAGCGCCCCGACGACCCCCTCCCGGTCGTCCGGGGACGCGGCGGCGGACAGGGCCGCCGCCGCCACCTCGAACAGGGCGTGGACGAAGCCGATCGGCTGGGTCCACGGCTGGCCGGTCTCCTCGGTGTACGCGGCGGCCAGCTCCTCGGCGGTCTCGCCGGTCAGCGAGGAGGAGAAGGGGTGGTTCGGCGACCACCACACCTCGGTGCCGAGGTTCTGGCCGGAGTCGCCGAGGGCGTCGATGGCCGACGGGAAGAGCAGGGCCTTGCCGATGGTGGCGATGCGCGGGGTGAACCCCTGCTGCTGGGCCTGGTTCCAGAAGGTGGTGAAGTCGGGCGGGATCGGCACCCCGAGGAGGATCTCGGCGCCGGCGTCGCGGTACGCCGAGATCTGCGCGGTGAAGTCCTGGGTGCCGTTCTCGTAGAACCCGGGGTCGACGATCTCGTACCCCTGCTCGCCGACGACCGCGGGGAAGCCGGTGGCGTCCGCGCTGCCCCAGGCCTGGCCGTCGGGGTCGTTGGGCCACAGCCCGCCCGCGGTCTGGTTGGTCTCGACCTGGCTCCACATGTCGAGGTAGACCGCCTGGACGTCCTCCAGCCCCCAGAAGAAGTGGTAGGTCCACTGGAAGGGGGACTCCGGGTCGCCGCCCCGGCCGAAGAAGGCGGGCTGCCACGGCGCCACCGTCGAGAGGCACGGCATGCCGTTGGCCTCGCAGGTGTCGGAGACGGGGTTCGTGGTGTCGGGGGTGGACGACACCAGGACGAGGTCCACCTGGTCCTCGAGGATGAGCTCGTTGGCCACGTCGGCGGCGCGCGCGGAGTCGCTCTGGGTGTCCTTGACGACGATCTCGACCGGGTGGCTGGTGCCGCCGATGACGAGCGGGTTGTCGGCGAAGTAGGCGGTCATCGCGGCCACGACGAAGGAGTCGGCCTCGCCGAACGGGGCGAGCGCGCCGGTCTGGGGGGAGACGTAGCCGATGCGCACGGCGCGACCCTCGCCACCGGCCGCCGCGGAGCCGTCCGGCGCCGGGGAGTCGCCGGCCCCGTCGTCGGTGTCCTCCGTGAGCTGGTCCGCGCAGCCGGACAGTGCCGTGGCCGCGGCGGCCACACCTCCGAGGCGCAGGACCGTCCGCCGGTCCATGCCGCCGTGCTGTGACGTCATTCGTGCCCTCTCCGATTCACTATGCGAACGGGTGTGCGCCTGGCGAACTCATCCCACCGGCGCGGGCGGATTGTGTCAATAAACGCCGCGTGTCCATAAGGTCACGGTCCGATGATCGGCGCCACGTGTCCGAGGACGAGGTCGGTTCGTCACGGCCTCGTGCTGCACCTGGGCGAGCGGACCACTGCCTTCGGCGACGACGTCACGGCCGTCCCGATGTCGACCCTGTGGGCCGTCCAGAACCGCGCAGCAACTCCCCGGGCGTTCCCGCCGGGACGGCACTCGACGCCCGGCGCTGCGTCAGAGCCGGTCGGCCAGGCGGCGACAGGCGATCTGGACCGGGTCCCAGGTCGGCGAGAAGGGCGGGGCGTACGACAGGTCCATGCCCGCGACGTCGGCCACCGTCGCCCCGAACCAGACCGCGGCCGCCGCGGTGTCGATCCGCTTCGCCGATCCCGGGCCGCCGACGATCTGCACCGCCAGCAGCCGGCCGCGGTCCGGACCCGCGGCCACGGCCGTTGCCTTGACGGCGATGGGTGCCGCCTCCGGCATGTACCCGCTGGCGGTCGTGGACTCGGTGACGAGGGACTCCACCGCGACACCGAGCCCGGCGAGCTGGCCCGCCGTGGGACCGGTCCGCCCGACCTCGACGTGGACGTCGCCGACCACGAAGCGGGTGACGGCGGTGCCGATCACCCCGCCGAACGCCGCGTCCCCGCCGGCCAGCCCCGTCCCGGCGACCCGGCCCTGCTTGACGGCATGGGTGCCGAGCGGGACGAAGACCCGGTTCCCGTGGGTCCGGGTGACGGGTTCCACGCAGTCGCCGGCGGCCCACACCCCCTCCGCCACGCGCTGGCGCGGGTCGGGCAGGTAGCCGCCGGCCCGGCCCAGCGGCAGCCCGGCCGCCGCACCCAGGCCCGACCGGGGGCGGACGCCCGTCCCGAGGGCGACGACATCGGCGGGGATCTCGCGCCCCCCGGCCGTCACGGCGCGGACCGCCCGGTCCGGACCGGCGACCAGGCCGTCGGCGACGTCCTGGCAGTGGACCGCGACGCCCGCCTTCTCGACCTGCTGCCGCAGGCGGGCGCCGAGGTCGGGGTCGAGGCTCGACATCAGCTCGCCGCGGGTGACGATGGTGGTGGCCAGCCCCCGGCGGGCGAACGCCTCGGCCATCTCCAGGCCGATGTACCCGCCGCCGACGACGACCGCCCGCCGCGGCGCCGGGTCGCGGGCGGCGAGCAGGTCGATCCAGGCCCGGCCGTCCTCGAGGGTCTTGACCGGACGCACCCCGGGGACCCGCCGGCCCGCCGGGTCGAGCGCCCACCCCGGGACGACCGGCGCGGCGCCGGTCGCCAGCACGACGTCGTCGAAGGGCAGCCGGTCGCTGGCGTCGGTGGCGACCGTCCGGGCCGTGAGGTCGAGCTCGACGGCCGTGGTGCCCAGTCGGAGGTCGACGCCGGCCGCCCGGTGCTCGGCGGCGGTCCGGGCCACGAGGTCCTCGCCCGAGGCGACGTCGCCCGCCACCCAGTACGGGATGCCGCAGGCGGAGTACGAGGTGTCGCGGCCGGTCTCCAGCACGGTGACCGCGAGGTCGGTCCCGCGGGCCCGGGCCGTGCGCAGCGCCTGGTGTGCCGCCGACATCCCCGCCGCATCGGCCCCGACCACGACCACCCGGCGGGTCCCCGGCGTGCTCCGCATGCCGCCAGGGTGGCATCCCCGCGGTCCGCAGCAGCACGGCGGGGGCGCATCACGATCAGGCAACGGGACCGGAAACGTCCCTGCTCATGTGAGCGACGACGCCGACACTCACCACGTGAGCGACGACACCGTGCCGGCCGCGACCCGCGAGCGCCTGGCCGACGTGGCCCGCCGCTACTTCCTCGAGGACCGGACCAAGCTGGACATCGCCAGGGAGCTCGGGATCTCCCGGTTCAAGGTGGCCCGCCTGCTGGACCAGGCGCGGGCCGCCGGCGTCGTCACCATCACGGTGCACGGTCCCGAGCCGGTCGACGAGGAGGTGTCGACCCAGCTCGCCGGGCACCTGGCTCTCGATGCGGCGGTCGTCGTCCGAGCGGGGAGGCGAGCGGCGCCCGACGCGGTCGGCGCCGCGGCGGCCCGGTGGCTGCAGCGCGAGCTGACGGCCGGGGAGGTGCTCGGGCTCGGTGAGGGCCCGGCCCTGGCGGCCATGGTCCACGCCCTGGACCACCTGCCGGAGGTCACCGTCGTCCAGCTCACCGGGGCCGGCCCGGATGTCGACGGCTCCCCCGTCGAGCTGGTCCGCAGGGCCGCGGTCGCTTCGGGTGGCCGGGCGCACCCGATCGTCGCCCCGCTGCTGGTCTCCGACGCCGGGGCCGCCGCCGCGCTGCGCCGCCGGCCCGACATCGCGGCGGTTCTCGCCCTGCACGACTCGGTGACGACGGCGGTGGTCTCCGTCGGCTCCTGGGACCCGCCCGACTCGCACCTGCGGGCGCGGATGGACCCGGCGGAGCGCGAGGACCTGCTCCGCCGGGGGGCGCGGGCCGAGGTGGCCACCGCCGTCGTCGACGACTCCGGGACGCTCCTGGGGACGGACCACGCCGACCGCTGCCTGGCGATCAGCGCGGAACAGCTGCGGCTGGTGCCCCGGGTCGTCGCCGTGGCGGGCGGCGGCGAGAAGGCGCGGGCGGTGCGGGCCGCAGCCTCCGGCGGGCTCGTCACGGCGCTCGTCACGGACACCGCGCTGGCCGGCGAGGTGCTGGCGCTCCCGCCCGTCGTCACCTCCACCCGGGGGTGACGACGACCCACCCGTCGAGGGTGATGATCGCGGGTAGGCCCCCGTTCCGTTGATCCACACGTCATTTTGATCAACGGAACGGGGGCCTATTTGCGATCATGGGCGTCGCCGGGACCCACCCGTCCAACGACGGTGCTGGCCCGTCACCGCCGGCAGATGCAGGCGCAGGGCGAGCGCCACGACGGGGACGTGGAGCATCGCGAGGTTGCGGGCGAGCCAGCCGGGCAGGTAGATGTCGCCGGCGCCGTCGGGGTTGCCGAGCCGGTGCGCCACCCCGGTCAGCGGGCACCGCCCGCCCAGGGCCAGGAAGACGCCGGTCTCGGCCGCGACCACGGCACCGGCCACCGCGGCCCGCCGGCCGCCCCGGCCCCGGACGCCGTCGGCCACGACCACCGCGACGCAGGCCTCGACGCCGAGGTAGACCACGGTGTGGAGGGCCTTGACGGCGACCACCCCGGCCCCGGGTCGACCGCTCACGTGCGCGCGCTCAGGTGCTCGGCGAAGAACGCCTCGATCCGCCGCCAGGCGTCGGCCGCCGACGACGGCTCCGGCCCGGCGCCCGCGACCCAGCGCATGAGCGGGCGCAGCGGCCGCGGCCCGACCCCGGCGTCGTTGAGGAACGAGTGCCCGGCGTCCGGGTACTCGTGGACGTCGTGGGCGATGCCGTGGCGGGCGAGCGCGGCCCGCAGCCGGCCGGCGCTGCCGCGGGGCCGGTCCCGGGCGCCGTAGCTGGCCACCACCGGGCACGCCTCGCGGACCGCCGCGTCCAGGTCCCGTGGCAGCTGCCCGTAGTTGACCGACGAGGCGTCGAACCCCCGCGAGGCCGCGACCAGGGCGAACCCTCCGCCCAGACAGAAGCCGAGGACCCCGACGAAGCCGGTGCAGTCCTCCCGCGCGACCAGGGACCGGCGGGCGGCCTCGAGATCGTCCCAGGCCCGCCCGCGCCCCGTCGACAGGGCCGCCACGGTCGCCACCAGGCACCGCGCCCGGCCCGCCGTGAAGAGGTCCGGCATGGCCACCAGGTAGCCCGCCGAGGCCATCCGCTCCACCTGCCGGCGCATCACGCCGTCGATCCCGAAGGCCTCGTGGACCATGACGACGCCGGGCCACGGGCCCTCGCCGCGCGGGACGGCCAGGACCGCCCGCAGCTCCGGGGTGCCTCCCGGCAGGCCGGGCAGGACGGTGTCGGCGACCGTGACGAGCGGAACGCGGCCCACGGTCCTCACGGTGACACGCCGGGCGTCACGACACGAGGTCCGCCAGGGCCTCCTCGTGCTCGGCGCGCCGGCGCAGCCGCCCGACGACCAGTCCCGCGGCGAACACGACGAACGGCAGCAGCACCAGCGACCACCCGGTGGCGTTGAGCGCGAACTCCTCCGTCACCGGGTCGCTGCCCTCGGCCGCCGTGCCCGCCAGCAGGGCGAACTTGGCCGCCAGCAGGTAGGCGCCGGCCGCCATCCCGACGATCGCGAGGCCGGGCGCGACCACCGTCGACCACACGCCGGCGTCCCGCGCGGGGTGGCGCCGGAAGAAGGCGATGACGGCGACCGAGACCAGCACCTCGACGAGCACGATCGACAGCACCGCCAGCGCGCTCATCCAGAAGAACAGGTTGGCCACCGGGTCCAGCCCGCGGACCAGGAACCACAGCACCACCACGGCGGTGACGACCGAGACCGCGACGGACGCCGCCCCCGGGGCGCCGCGGCCGTTGACCCGGCTCAGCGGGCCCGGCAGCACCCCCGCCCGGGCCATCGAGAACACGTAGCGGGCGGCCGAGTTCTGGAAGGCCAGCAGGCCCGCGAACAGGCTCGTGACGACCAGCCACGCCATGACGTCGGCGAGCCACGCCCCGACGTACTCCTCCGCGACCGAGAACAGCACCGCCGCCGGGTCCTGGAGGGCGTCGCCGGCCCGGGCGAACACCTCGTCGACGGACCGGTCGGCGCCCAGGGCGCTGACCATGGCGAACGAGACGAGCGCGAAGAGCACGGTGATGAGCCCGATCGAGATGTAGGTCGCCAGCGGCACGGTCCGCTTGGGGTCGCGGGACTCCTCGCCGTAGATGGCGGTCGCCTCGAACCCGATGAACGAGGCGAAAGCGAAGGCCAGCGCGATGCCGGCGGACCCGGCGAAGCCGCCGGCGAACACGGCCTCCGGGCTGAACGACGCCGCGAGGTCGAGGCCGTCCGGGCCGCCGCCGCGCACCACGACCGCGATCCCCACGAGGACCAGGGACACCAGCTCGAGGGTGAGCAGGACCCCCAGGAGCTTGGCGCCGACGTCGACCTTGAGCAGGGACAGCCCGAGGACGAGGGCCCAGGCGATCGCCACCCAGACGTACCAGGGCAGGTCGATCCCGAGCTGGGCGGCGGCCTGGGCCCCCACGACGCCGCCGAAGAAGCCGAAGACCGCCAGCTGGATCGTCACGTAGGCGAGCAGGCTGACGAAGGCCGACCCCACGCCCGTGGTGAGGCCCAGGCCCCGACCGACGTAGGCGAAGAACGCCCCGGTGTTCGTGACGTGGTGGCTCATCGCCGCGTACCCGACGCTGAAGACCAGCAGGACGAGCCCGACGGCGAGGTAGGCGCCGGGCGCGCCCGCGCCGTTGCCCAGGCCGATCGCCACCGGCACGGCGCCGGTCATGCCGACCAGGGGGGCGGCCGCGGCGACGACGAAGAAGACGATGCCGGCGACTCCGATGCTGTTGCGGGCCAGCCGGTGCTGCTCGTCGCCGAGAACGCCCGGGGGTGTCCGGTCGGTGGGGGCGTCGCCCGGGGTGGAGGTGCTGCGATCGGCCATGGGGCCCTCCCAGGGGGTGCTCCGCTCGCCGTCGAGCGGGGCGGCGGGACGTCGTCGTCCGCCGCGGGATAGATCGTAAGGGCCCGAACGGCCGTGTCAACAGGGCGGTTCGGAGGGGCCGGGGCGCGGCGGTCAGGGCGGCGCGGCGGTCAGGGCGGCGCGCGGTAGCCGTCGTTGGCGTCGATGTCCGCGTCCACCGCGGCGGCCGCGGCGGCGAGGGCGACCGCCGGGTCCCGTCCGCGCAGGACGGCGTCCACCGCGCCCGCGAAGGCGTGGGTGAGCGTCGGATACCCGGGGGTGCGGGGGCGGGCAGTCGCGACGCAGCCGTCGTCCGGGGGCTCCTGGCAGAGGCGGGTCAGGGCCGCCGCGTAGGGCGCCAGGGCGCCGTCCGGGCCGAAGCGCGGGTCCGCCTCCAGCGCCGGGAGGGTGCCCGGCACGGCGCCGTTGGCCTCGGTCATCGTGCGCACCGACCGGGTCGACACCAGGTGCTCGAGGAATCGCACCGCCGTCCCGGCCCTGGGGGTCTGCGCGCTCACCGCCCACGCCCACGACCCGCTGGTGCTGCGGGAGCCCTCGCCCAGGTCGGGCAGCGGCAGCAGGACGAGGTCGTCGCCCAGCGCCGTGGCGTAGGACGGGTACGCCCAGTGACCCACCCACGACAGCGCCACCCGGCGCTCGGGGAAGGCCCGGTCGTCGGCGTTCGGGTCGACATAGGGCTGCCACGACCCGAGCTCGGTGAGCGCCGCGACCGCCGCGTCGGAGTCCAGCGCGCCCGCCGCCCGCCCCGTCCGCGCGTCCAGCAGGTCCCCGCCCGCGGACCAGACGAGGGGCGCGAAGCCGTAGGTCAGCCATTCCCCGACGCCGTAGTTGCGCTTGAGGTCCAGCACGAGCCCGTCCGGGTCGGCGGCGGCCAGATCCGCGAGGACGTCCTGGAACTCCGCGGCCGTCCAGGCGTCGTCGGGACCCCGCGGGATGCGGGCACCGACCTCGGCGAGCCGGGAGCGGTCGGCGAACAGCCCGAGGCCGGACTCGAACATGCCCACCGCGTGGAGGCGGTTCCCCACCGTGCCCTGCGCGCGCAGCGACGCGAGCAGGGCGCCCTCGGCCTCGGGGGCGAGGCGGCCGTCGAGCGGCAGCAGCGCGCCCTGGTAGGCGTACGAGGCGACCAGCGGACCGTCGACCTCGAGGACGTCCGGCAGGTCGCCGGCGACGATCGCGGTCTGGACGGCCTGGCCGTAGTCCCCCTCGGGCAGCTCGACGAGCTCGACCGGGGTGTCCGGGTTCGCCTCGTCCCAGTCGGCGAGGACGTCGCGCAGCGCGGCCCGCTCCTCGTCCGTGCCGGCGTGGGCCCACACGACCAGCGGTCCGCCGCGGTCCTCGCCGGCCGGCCGCAGGACGGCTGCGCAGGCCGTGACCGTCACCAGCGCCGCCAGGACGGCACCGCCGGCGGCGAGGGCGCGACGGCGGCTCCGGGGATGCGGGCGAGCGGCCACCGGAACAGGATCGTGCCACGTCGGTCGCACTTGACCGTCGCCCGCGGGCGCGCTGAGCTGTCGGGAGGGGCGCGGCGACCGATCGGGAGGGGTGGTGGCGGTTGCGGTGAGGCGGTACCGGCTCGACGTGCTGGCCCTGCTCACGGCCGGGGCGCTGGTGGTCCTGGGCGGGTTCGCCGCGTGGGCGGTGATCAGCCTGTCGGCGACGACGGGCGAGATCTCGCGGGCGTCCGCCCGGGTGGTCGCGTACCAGGACCTGCAGGAGACCGTCGCGGCCCAGGCGGTCGCCGAGGCCGGCTACCGGCGATCGCCCTCGCCCGCTGCCCGGCTGCGCCTGGACGCCGCCGTGGCGGACGTCACCGCGAGCGTCGACCGCCGGCGCGGGGTCGCCGACCCCGGCGAGGGGGCGATGCTGTCGTACCTGCTGCTCCAGAACGACCGGTACGTCACCGAGACCGAGCGGACGCTGGGGCTGCCGCCGGGCGCCGAGCCCGACGACCGGGTGGCCGGGCCGGCTCTGGACGCAGTCCAGGAGCTGGTGTCCGCGGCCCTCGGGGTCAACCAGGAGGCCCTGGACGAGGCGGTGGACCGCCAGCGCAGCCGTGTCGCCACGCTGACGGTCCTGCTGCCGGCGGTCATGGCCGTCGCCACCGGCGCTCTCGTGCTGGGGGTCCGAGCCTCCCGGGCCCGGGCCCGCGCGCTCGCGGCGGCCGCCGAGGAGGCGCACCGGCGCTCGCTGCGCGATGCCCTGACGGGACTGGCGAACCGGGCCGGGTTCGTCGCCGCGTTCGCCGAGGCGATGCGGCACGGCCCGGCCGACACCTCGGTGCTGCTCGTCGACGTCGACCACTTCAAGCAGGTGAACGACACCCACGGACACGGCGTCGGGGACGCGGTGCTCACCGCGCTCGGGGCGCGGATGCGGGAGTCGCTGCGCCCCGGCGACACCCTCGCCCGCCTCGGCGGGGACGAGTTCGCCGCCGTCCTGCCGCAGTGCCACGACCCCCGCCCGGCCGCGGAACGGCTGCGGGCCGCGGTGGCCCAGCCGCTGGAGGTGCAGGGCGTCATCGTGCTGCCCACGGTGAGCGTCGGCGTCGCCCGGCACGAGGGCGGCGAGGACGTGGCCACCGTGATGCGCCGGGCGGACGAGGCGCTGTACCGGTCCAAGGCAACCGGCCGGGACCGCGTCAGCGAGTCGCGGCCGGATCCCCGTCACCCGGCGCTGGACGGCTAGGGCGGACCCGACGGCCGCCCGCGGTGGCCCAACAGGGCCTGGTGCGCGGTGAGGACGAGGGCGAGCCAGACCAGTCCCGTGCACCAGGCGACGAGCACGTCCGTCAGCCGGTGCTGGCCCAGGTACACGCGTGACGATCGCTGCGGCCGGACCCGTGACGACCGGACGCGGCGTCCCTACACTCCTGCGGACAGCGACATTCCGGGCATCCCGGCCGGCGGTGCGCCCAGACGAGTGGTCTCGCCATGGTCCGAGCCCGGGGACGGGACGGCAGTCATGTGCACGGAGCATGCGCGACGGGCACTCGGGCGAGACGGGCCCGCGGTGTCCCGGCGGGTCGCACTGACCGGGGTGGGTGCTGCGGCGGCGGCCGCCGTCACCGCCGTGGCGACGCCGGTCGCCACCGCCGCGACGGCACACGGCGGGCATCGGCCGCCGCACCACCACCGCCGCTCGGCCGACCTGAGCCACGTGCTGTCCGAGGACTTCCCCGCCTTCACGCCGGGCGAGGAGGCCTCGCGCCGGACCACCGTCACCGTCGAGGAGGACGGCTACTACATCCAGGAGTGGCGGCTGATCGAGCACATCGGGACCCATGTCGACGCGCCCGGGCACTTCATCGCGGGCGGGCGGCTGGGGCCGGACCTCACGGTCGAGGAGCTCATGCTCCCCGCCGTCGTCGTCGACATCGCCGCCCGGGCGGCGTCCGACCCGGACACCACCGTCGGCGTCGACGACCTCCGCTCGTTCGAGCGCCGGCACGGCCGCATCCCGGCCGGCGCCGCGGTCCTCATGCACTCCGGCTGGGCCGCCAAGGTGGGCGACCCCGCGGCCTACCGGGGGGCGGACGCCGACGGCGTGCTCCACTTCCCCGGGTTCTCCGTCGAGGCGTGCGAATGGCTGCTCCGCCGCCGCCGGGTCCGCTGCCTGGGCGTCGACACCCTCAGCATCGACCCCGGGGAGTCCAGCACCTTCGACACCCACCTCACCCTGCTGGGCGCGGACCGGTACGGCCTGGAGAACCTCGCGAACCTCGGGGACCTGCCGCCGCACGGGGCCAGCGTGATGGTGGGCCTGCTGCCGCTGCGCGAGGGTTCCGGTGGACCGGCCCGGGTGCTGGCCCACTGGTGACACTGAGGACGGCAGAGGTGGACTGCCTCATCCAGCCTCAGCATCCTCCGTCCCTCTCAGCCCCGGTCCCTCACCGCAGCCGACGGCTTGATCGTTCCGCGCATGTTCCGCGGCCACCCGCCGACGGCTGTCTTACGCGGGAAGCCGCCGGATGTGATCGGCTCGCCCCTCCGACGCTCGCCGCCTCGCTCCCGCAGGTCAGCCGCCATCCTCCCCGTTGCGGAGGGCGAGGGATTCGAACCCCCGGGCACGGGATGGGTACCGCGCCAGCGGTTTTCAAGACCGCCTCCATCGGCCACTCGGACAGCCCTCCAGAGGTCCGGCGGCGGCCGCTGCCGCGGTCCTCGCCGGAGCCGACAGTCTCGCACGGCGCGCCCGCCGGGGCTGCGCCCACGGGATCGCGCTCGTAGGATGCGGAGGACTCGCGCCCGGCGCCGCAGGGGTCGCGGGCGGACGATGTCGAGGGGAGTGGGCATGGTGGAGCCGGACGGCGCTCCGCACTCGGGGTCGGAGCCGGGCGACGTGTCGGTCTTCTTCGAGAACGGCGCCACCGTCATCCTGCTCCGCGGGGACATCGACCTGTCCGTCGCCGACGACCTCGAGCACGCCGGCCGGGACGCCATCGACGCCGCCCTGCCCGTGCAGGCCGACATCCGCGCCGTGGACAGCATCGACTCGGTGGGGATCAGCTTCCTCATCCGGCTCGCCGGCAACGCCCGCGCTGCCGGCACGGAGGTATCCCTCGTCGGCCCCTCACCGCGGGTGAGCGAGTTGCTCACGTTGCTGGAGGCCGACGATCTCTTCGAGTGGATCGACGCCCCTGTCGCCACATGACCCCGCGATCGTGCCCGAACCCCTGACCGAAGCCGGGCCCCCGGCGGCCGCCCGCGGTCCCCTCACGGTGTGGGAGGTCACGGAGCCGGCGGACCTCTCGATCGTGCGCACGGCCCTGTGCGAGCGGGCGAGCGAGCACGTGCGGCGGAACTCGGTCGGCGCCGTGCCGGTGCTCGCCTCGTCCGCGGAACGGGTCGGGCTGGTCTTCAGCGAGCTCGCCACCAACGCCCTGCGCCACGGCCGGACGCCGGTGACGGTGACGCTGTCCCGCTCGGCCGACGGGTGGCTGCTCACCGTCTCCGACGCCCACCGGGACGAGGGCCCCGTCGTCGTCGAGCGCGCCCGCAGCCGCTCCGGCGGGCACGGCATCCGCCTGGTGACGCAGCTGTCCCGCCTCGTGGGGTGGTACCGGGACCCCGAGCTCAAGCACGTGTGGGCCGAGGTGCCGGACTCCCCGTCGCCGCAGCTGATGGCCTCGCTGCAGGTCGCCCGCTGACGGGCCGCGGAGTCAGGACGGCGCAGAGCAGGGCCACGTCGTCGGCCAGCGGCCGCCCCGCCGTGAGGTCGGCGAGCACGTGGTCGGTGAACTCCGGCAGTGGACGGCGCCGGTTCGCCAGGCAGGCGCGCGCCAGCGCCACCAGACCGTCGTGGAACCGGCGGTCGGGGCGCTCCACCAGCCCGTCCGTGTAGCCGACGAGGAGGCTCCCGGGCGGCACGACGACGGTCCCGGGCTGGTGCTGCGGGCGCGGCCCGACCGCGAACAGCGGCCCCGAGCGCCCGGCCGTGAGGAACTCCGCCTCGCCCCACGGCTTGACGAGCAGGGGAGGTGGGTGGCCGGCGCAGGCGTACCGGAGCAGGCCCGACCCCGGGTCGAAGTCGGCGTACAGCACCGTCGCGAAACCGATGGCCGGCCCGCCGGGAAAGCCGTGGATCTGCTCGATCGCCGCATCCGGGTCGCCGGCCTCGACCGCGAGGGCGGCCAGCGCGCTGCGCAGCTGGCCCATGGCCGCCGCCGCCGTGACGTCGTGGCCCACGACGTCGCCGACGACGACGACGCCGCGGCCGTCGGGCCGGGCCACCACGTCGTACCAGTCGCCCCCCACGGACAGCGCCTCGCTGCTGGGGACGTAGCGGGCCGCGGCGGCGACCCCCTCGACGGCGGGGAAGCTGCGCGGCAGCAGCGCCTGCTGGAGCTTGACGGCGGCGTCGTGCTCGGCGTCGGTCGCCGTGACCCGGCGCAGCGCCGCGGCGCACTGCTCCGCGAACCCCACGTGCAGCGTCCGGTCCTCGGGCACGGGACCCCGACCCGGCTCCCAGGCGTACCAGGCGAGCCCGCGCAGCCGTCGGTTGACGACCAGCGGCAGGACCGCCCACGACACCCGCTCCGGGTCCGGCGGCCCGGGCGTGCCGGCGACGGGCCCCTCGCCGTCGGGCACCGGCCCGTAGCGGGGTGACCCGTCCGCCCCCGCCCCGCCGCGGGCGTCCGCGGCGTCCTCGACCGCGAGCGGCAGTC
>JBHJOJ010000289.1:0-7134 GCA_050329835.1 Kineosporiaceae bacterium
GGCGGCACCGGCCGCGGCGCCCGTCACGCGCGGTGCCGCGGGGTCCTGGGCGGCCGTGACCCGCGGGCGGGCGGTGCTGGGCCTCGCGGCGATCGTGGTGGCCCAGTTCGTCATGGTCCTCATGATGAGCATGACGCCGGTCCACATGGCCGACCACGGGCACGGGCTCGGCGTCATCGGCTTCGTCATCGGCGCCCACATCGCCGGGATGTACGCGTTCTCGCCGCTCGCCGGGTGGCTGACCGACCGGGTCGGCCGGGTCGCCACGATCGTGTCGGGGGCCGGTGCGCTGGCCGCGGCGGGGCTCCTGAGCGGGCTCGCCGACCCCGACGCGAGGGCGGCCCTCACCGTCGCGCTGTTCCTGCTCGGCCTCGGCTGGTCGCTGGCGCTGGTGGCGGGCAGCACGCTGCTCACCGACTCCGTGCCCCTCGAGCTGCGGGCGAAGGCCCAGGGCAACGCCGACCTCGTGGTCGGGGCCAGCGCCACCGTGGCGGGCGCCGGCTCGGGCGTCGTCCTCGACCTCGGGGGCTGGGCCACCATCGCCACGGTGACGGCCGCGGCCGCCGTGGTGATGGCCGCCGCCGTCCTCGCCCGGGGCCGGGCCCCGGCGGTCGACGAGGTCAGCCCGCAGCCAGTGCCGTGAGGAAGCGCGCGACTGCTCAGAGCAGGAGCTCGGCCACCGGCCGGCGGGTACGCGGCGCCCGTTCCCGCTCGACGACCCGGGGCGGCAGGTCGGCGTCCGGGTCGTGCCGGCCGATGGCGACGACGACGACCGGCACCACGCCGGGGGCCAGCGCGAACTCCCGCCGCGCGGCCTCGGCGTCGAACCCGCCCATCTGCCGCGCCGCCAGGCCGAGGGCGTGGGCCTGCAGCACCAGGTGCGTGACCGCCTGGCCGGTGTCGTACCAGGCGTGCCCACCCTGCTCCCCGTCCGGGCCGGCGGCGGCGGCGAGGACCAGCGCGCTCGCGCTGGTGGCCCAGATCCGGTTCCCGTCGGCCAGGGTCGTGACGAGACGGTCGAAGGCGGGCTCGCCCCGCCGGGTGACGAGGAAGCGCCACGGCTGGCTGTTCCCCCAGCTGGGAGCCCAGCGGGCGGCCTCGAGCAGGCACGCGACGGTCTCGTCGTCGAGGCGGTGGGACCGGTCGAACGCCCGGGTGCTCCGGCGCCCGGCGAGCAGCGGGTGCGGCGAGGGCGCGGCGCGCCCGGGGGTGAGGGTGGCCGTCATGCCCACTCCAAGACTCATGGAAGGTTCAACTATTCCGGGTGGCCGATCCGCCGGGCGGCGCGCAGGTAGGCCTGGGTGGCCGCCTCCTGCCCGAACCGCGCCAGCGGCGCCACCGAGGCGACCCAGGGCCGACCGGG
This sequence comes from Kineosporiaceae bacterium, assembly GCA_050329835.1. Lineage (GTDB taxonomy): Bacteria > Actinomycetota > Actinomycetes > Actinomycetales > JBBAYJ01 > JANNOG01. The sequence continues at coordinate 1,364 of JBHJOJ010000289.1, forward strand.
CCGGCTGAACGCGTCCACGCTGAACGTCACCGGCGCGTCGTCGCGGCCGGGGTCGGTCTCGACGAGGAAGCGCGCCTCACCCTCCTCGACGTGGCCGGGGAGGGTGCCGTAGGCGAAGCCGCGGCGACCGGGCTCGTCGACCAGGTAGACCACCCGGCACGCGATCGTCAGGGGAAGCGGGCGCAGCGGCCCCGGGAGGAACAGCCGGACCTCGCGGCCCTCCGCGACCGGCCCGTCGGCCTCCACGGTGAGCCCGGCGCCCCGGTGCACGTCCCACCGCAGGAGCGCCTCGGCGAGCCGGTCGAAGGCGGCCCGCCCGCGGCCGGCGACGGTCGACCGCGACAGGCGGTCGAACCCGTCGGGCACCCGGCCGCCCCGGGTCCCGCCGATGTCGGGGTACTGCAGGGGCGGTGTCCGCTCGGTCACCGCACCAGTGTGCCGCCCGGCCGGGCGGCACCTACGCGGTGATCAGTCTGAGGGCGTGGAAGACGACGTACGCCGGCCAGACCAGCGCCTGGAGCAGCGCGAGGACGACGTCCCAGAAACCGCCGCCCGACTCCCGGACGAAGTACACGGCGGCCCCGACGTAGGCGACCACGAAGAAGAACCCCCAGGGGCCCGCTCCGCGATCGACGACCTTCACCCGTCTCGACTCGTCCGCCATGGCGACCTCCGCAGGACCGCTGCCGGAACCGATCATACGAACCGGGCCCCGCTCGTCCAGGGCCTTCGTGCCCTGATCGCGGCCGGTCAGGCGTAGGCGGCGTCCACCGTCCGCCGCAGGGCCTTGGCGACGAACGGGGGCAGGCGCAGCCCCTGCTCCCCGCGGACCAGGAGGTCCTGGGCGACCCGCTGCACCGGCACCGCGATGTCGCTGAGATCCCGGCCGCCCCCGACCAGGGCGACCGCCGTGCGCCCGAACGTGGCGCGGTCGGCCCCCGCGGTGAGCCGGGTGCGGACCCCGATCGGCTCGTACGTCCGGGCCCGGATGACCCGCGCCAGGGCCAGCTGCCAGGCCGCCATCCGGTCCCGCAGCGCCAGCGCCGAGTTCCGGTAGAAGGCGTAGTGCCCGGACTCCTGCTTGCGGATCGGGGCGACGGCCGTGTGGGCGAACCCGCGCTCGCCGATCTCGAGCAGCCGGTCCCGCAGCTTGTCGTACCCGACCGCGGTCAGGCGCTCGTGCATCGCGCCCATCGAGTGGTACAGCATGAGCAGCACGTCCGACACCCCGGGGATCGCGGACAGCCGCCCGGTGACCCGCAGCGGCAGGCTCACCGTCGTGAGGTCGGGCTCGCTCGGCGGCAGCCCGAGGTGTGCCTTGAGGGTCTCGAAGACCTCGCCGTGGGGCAGCTCCTGCTCGGCCCAGATCCGGACGAAGCGCTGCGTCTCCTCGCTGGCCCCCGGCAGGAAGGCCGCGATCTCCAGCAGGTTGCGCTCGACCTCCCGCTCGACCCGGGCGAAGTAGTCGAGCGTGGGGGCGAGCCGCTCGCGGACGAGATCGGGGCGACGGACGTCGAAGTCGACCGTCGCGAGGTCGATGACGCCCTCGGCCTCCATCCGGTCCAGCTGGGCGCCGAGGTGCGCGGTGCTCGGGGCTGCGGGGGTGCTGATGCTCATCGGGGACACATCCTCTGTTCGTCACCGGCGTCCGTGCGGATGAACCTGTGCGCCGAGGCGGCCGACCACGTCAGCTGCCCAGCGCCTCGCGCATGGGCACGAGCTTGGCGGTGGACTCCGCCAGCTCGGCGTCGGGGTCCGACCCCTCGACGATCCCGCATCCCGCGAGCAGCCGGACCTCGCGCCGGCCGGGCGCGAGCTGCCCGCAGCGCAGGGCGATGCCCCACTCGCCGTCCCCGGTGGCGTCCAGCCAGCCCACCGGTCCGGCGTAGCGGCCCCGGTCCATGCCCTCGGTCTCGGCGATCACCTGGGCGGCGACCTTGGTCGGGGTGCCGCAGACCGCCGCCGAGGGGTGCAGGGCGGCCGCGATCCCCAGCGAGGTCGCCGTCCCCCGAAGGACGCCGGTGACGTCGGTGGCCAGGTGCATGACATTGGCCAGGTGGAGCACGTAGGGGCGGTCGGGGACGTCCATGACCGAGCACAGCGGGCGCAGCGCCTCGGCCACGCTGCGCACCGCGTACAGGTGCTCGGCCAGGTCCTTGCCCGACCGGGCGAGGGATGCCGCCAGCGCGAGGTCGGCGGCGTCGTCGCCGGAGCGGCGGATCGTCCCGGCCAGCACACGGGAGGCGACGCGCCCGCGCTCGGTCCTCGCCAGCAGCTCCGGGGTCGCCCCCACCAGGCCGTCGACGGCGAACGTCCACGTCGTCGGGTAGCGCCGGGCGAGCCGGGAGAGCAGCACCCGATCGTCCAGGGGCTCCGGCGAGCGGGCCAGCAGGTCCCGGGCCAGCACGACCTTGTCGGCCTCGCCGGCCGAGATGCGCCGGACCGTGGCGGCCACGGCCCGGCGCCACGCGTCGCTCGAGAGCGCGCCCTCGGTGAGGGTGACGCCGCCGGGCTCGCGGCGGGGGACCGCCCCGGGGGCCGGTGCGAGCTGCGGCGCGGGCGCCGCGGCGTCGATCGTCGTGAGCCACGCCCGGTCGCCGTGGCGGCCGACGACGGTCGCCGGCACGACGAGCGACCCCCCGGAGGGGGAGTCGTCGGCGAAGGCGAACGAGCCGAACGCGACGAGGCCGCTGCCGCGGCTGCGGACGTCGTCCTCGACCTCGGCAGCCGCCACGACCCGTCGCCATTCGGCCCCGGCCTGGGCGAACCGGTCCGCACCGGTGGTGTCGACCCGCAGCGCCTCGCCCCACCCGACCAGGCCCTCGCCCCGGCGCACCCAGGCCAGGGCCCCGGGGTGGGGAGGCATCGCGAGCAGGTCGGGCGGCTCCGGCAGCGGCACGGTGCGGACCACGAGCCGCGGGAGGGCGGCCAGGGCGCTCCCGGGTTCGGCGTCGGCCCGCGCGGTCATCGGGATCAGAGTATGTGAACGCCCGCACAAGCGGCCCGGGGGGTCGAGCGGCAGGACCCGCGCGTGACCATCACCACACCCCAAGCGCCGCTCCCCATCCCACCCGTGATCGTCGACTTATCGACGATCACGACGGCGTGATCGTCGATAAGTCGACGATCTGGACGAGACACGCCGACAGTCGTCCCATGATCGTCGATTAGTCGACGATCTCGGAGTCGTGATTGTCGACAAATCGACGATCACGAGGGGGAGGACTGACCGGGGCGCGCTCCGGGGCAGGCCTCGGGGGTCGGCCGAGGCCGCCCGCCAGTGCGTGCACCAGCAGTGCGGCCGTCGCCACCAGCAGGAGGTTGCGGGTCGCCAGCAGGGCGATCGGCGTGGTGGCGAGGTCCTCGACGAGCGCGACGTAGCGGGCGGGGAACACCTCCCGGCTCAGCACCATGGCGACCCCGAGGGCGACCGCCCCGGCCGGCCCCCGCCATCCCCGGATCAGCGGCACCAGCGGCACCAACCACAGCAGGTACTGCGGCGAGAGCACCTTGCCCGTGACGATCGCCACCGCGAGGGTCGCGGCCAGGGCGAGGACGCCCGCCTCGGCGACCGTCTCCGGGACCGTCTCCGGGTCGCGCCACAGCCGCCGCGCGAGCAGGGCCGCCACGGCGAGTACCCCGGCCACGGCGAGCACCGAGCCGGCCTGCTGGAGGGCCCCGGCGACGGCCCCGTCCAGGTTGTCGCTGCCGTAGCTGCGCACCTGGACCACGCCGGTCCCCCGCAGCGCGTGGTCCACGAGGACTGCCGTCCCGGGCACGGCCTCGATCTGCAGCGGTCGCTCCAAGTGGTACTGCAGCATCCGCAGCGTGCCGGCGGTCGAGGCCGCCAGCGCGGGCGCCAGGCCGGCCGCGAGGACCGCCGAGGCCACCCCCCAGCCGCGCCACCCGGCGCGCACCGTCGCCCGGACGGTCGCGGGCAGCGAGGGGCGCCGCCGCCCGCCGGCCTGCATCACGAGCAGGGCCGGCACCAGCAGCAGGGGCGTGAGCTTGAGCAGGATCCCGACGGCGACCAGCACCCAGCACGCCGGCCACCGGCCACGGGCCGCTGTCGCGGCGACCCAGGCGAGCACGGCGGCCAGCGCCGGGTCGTACCGGGCGACGACCAGGTCGGTGCCGAGGAGGAACGGCGTGAGGGCGGCCAGGGCGACCAGGGCCGCGCGGTGCACCGGCCCGAGCCGCAGGGTGCGGGCCGTGTCGAGCGCCCCCGCCACGGCGATCGCCAGGCAGGCGAGCACGAGCAGGCCGAACGTCTCCGGGTAGGCCCCCGGCAGGGCCCCGGCGACCCAGAACAGCGCGGCCCCCAGCGGCGGGTACTCCAGGGCGAAGTCCCGGTACGGCAGCGCCCCCTGCTCGATCAGCCGGTAGGTGCGGGCGTAGACCGCGATGTCCCCCAGCGAGGGCAGGGGGTGGCGCGCGAGGTGCAGCGCCCAGGCGCCGGCCACGACCGCGACGACGAGGACCGCCCGTGCGAGGGGGGTCCCGACGAGCCGCCTCACCGCCCGGGCCCGCCGCTCACGTCGGCGGTCTCGACGGACCCCCGGTTGGCGCCCACCCAGACGGCCGTCACGGATCCCTCGGGGCCGGCCGCGAGCCGCGGCGCCGAGGCCTCCCGGCCGGCGCCGGTGAGGGCGCAGCCGGTCCTGTCGCCGACGTCGCCGACGTCGCCGATGTCGCCGATGTCGCCGATGTCGTCGATGTCGTCGCCGGTCGTGACCCGGACGGTCTGCCGGTCCCCCACGAGGCTCTCCCAGGCCAGGGCCACCCGGCCGGCGGGGCCGACGGTCACCGCGGGGCTGCCCGCCTGCTCCCCCGGGGGAGCCGAGACCGCGCGGCTCGGCGACCACCCGCCGTCCCGGGTCCACGTGGCGGCCCGCACCTCCTCGGCCGACCCGCGGCGCTGGGGCCAGACCACGGCGGCCGTCCCGCCCGCACCCACCGCGGCCGCCGGTGCCACGGACCCCACGTCCGACCGGGCCTCGCCGCGGGGCAGCTCGACGCCGGAGGTCAGCTGCCGCTCGTCCGTCCATCCGGTGCCGTCCCGGACCCGGGCCACCAGGCGCAGCCCCCGGCGGCCGTCCGCGGTGCGCCAGGCGACCACCGCGGTGCCGGCCCCGCCGGCCAGGACCGGGTCGGAGGCGTCCGCGCCGGGGACCGACAGCCGGACCGGCGCGGTCCAGCCGCCGGTGGCGTCGCGGATCGCGGCCTCGACCTCCCGCCCGTCCGGGCCGTCCCGCAGCCAGGTCGCCACCACCCGCCCGTCCCCGGCGGCGGCGAGTCGCAGCCGGGAGACCGCCCCGCCGTCGCGTGCCAGTCGCGTCGCCTCGCCCGGTCCGCCTGCCGTGATCTCGACGACGACGACCGCCGCCGGGTCCCGCTCGGTCCAGCCGACGACGACAGCGTCGCCGTCTGCGGCGACGGCGGGCTGGGCGCCGCGTCGCCCGGGCGGCGACAGCTCGAACGGTCCGCCCCACCGGCCGTCCCGCGCCACGGCGGCGGACACCACCTGGTCCCCGTCCGGGAAGCCCTCCCAGGCGACGACGGCCAGTCCCTCGCCGGCCGCGGCCACCGGGGCGAGGGCGTTCGGTCCGCCCAGCGGCCGGGCCGGCGCCCATCCGCCGCCCGGCCGCCGCAGCGCGGCCTCGACCGGACCGCCGGTGCGGCTCTCCCAGGCGACCACCTGGAACCCGTCGTCCGCGACGGCCAGGGTCGGGGCGCGGCGGTCCACCGGTGCGAGCACGCGGGCGGCGGGG
>JBHJOJ010000290.1:0-19292 GCA_050329835.1 Kineosporiaceae bacterium
GGGCCGCGAGCTGGGCGTCGCACGCCCGCGCGGCCGGCCCGTCGTCCAGCGCGCGGGCCAGGGACCGGCCGGCCGCCTCGAGGTCGCCGGGGTCGGCGCCGAGCGAGCGGGCGGCGCCGGCGGCGACGGTCACCCCGGCGGGCGCCAGGTCCACGGTGAGCGCGCCGGTGACCCGGTCCACGAGGTCGTGCCCCTCGTCGACCACGACGACCTCGTGCTCGGGCAGGCCGGCGCGCCCCTCGACGGCGTCGATGGCCAGCAGGGCGTGGTTGGTGACGACCACATGGGCCTCGCGGGCCCGCCGCCGCGCGGCCTCGCTGAAGCACTCGGCGGCGACCGGGCACCGGGACGCGCCGAGGCACTCCCGCGCCGTCACGGACACCGCCCGCCAGGCGCGTTCGGACACCCCCGGGTCGAGGTCGTCCCGGTCCCCGGTGGTCGTGGTCTCCGCCCACTCCCGGACCCGTGCCACCTGCTGCTCCAGGGTCGACCGGGCGCCGGGCCCGTCCGTCCACAGCCCCGGCGGCTCGGCCTCCCCGGCGGAGCCGCCGCCGGACAGCCGGTGGCGGCAGACGTAGTGGTGGCGTCCCTTGACGAGCGCCCACCGGGGCCGGCGGCCGACCTCGGCGGCGACCGCGTCGGCCAGCCGGGGCAGGTCCCGGGTCACCAGCTGCGCCTGCAGCGCCAGCGTGCTCGTCGCCACGACCACCGGTCCCCCGCCGTCCAGCGCCGACACCAGCGCCGGGACCAGGTACCCCCAGGACTTGCCGGTGCCGGTGCCCGCCTGGACCAGCAGGTGACGGCCGCCCGTCAGGGCCTCGGCCACGGCGGCCGCCATGGCCTGCTGCCCTTCCCGGTGACGACCCCCGCTCTCCTCGACCGCCCGGTCGAGGACGGCGCGCACCCGCCGCCGCAACGGGTCCGGGCCCGGGCCGGCGCCGTCGTCGGGGCGCCCGCTCCCGTCGCCGGCGACCTCGCGGGTGGGCGTCGACGTCATCCCGGCATCCTCCCGCAGAACCCCGGCCGCCCCGGCACGCCGTCCACGGCCCACCGCCGGCGACCGTCCACCGCCGGCGGCACCGGCCGCGGTGCGGCGGGAGGCGCTACGCCTTGACGACGGTCCGCGCCGCCGCCTGGGCCCGGCGCAGCGCCTCGGCGAGATCCCGTCCGACGAAGGCGTGCACCCGGGTGCCGGCCGCCACGTGCGACAGCTCGACGACCTCGCCCTCCGTGTGCACCCGGGACACCAGGTCCCCGCGGGTGAACGGCACGACGACCTCGACCTCGACGCGGGGGCGGGGCAGCCGGTCGGCGACCGCGGCCCGCAGCTTCCCGACACCGGCCCCGGTGCGGGCGGAGACGACGACCGCGGTCGGCTCCTGGCGGAGCACGGCGCGCACCGCCTCGGGGTCGGCGGCGTCGGACTTGTTGAGGACGACCAGCTCCGACACGGTGTCGGCCCCGATGTCGGCGAGCACCTCCCGGACCGCCGCCACCTGCCCGAGCGGGTCGGGGTGGGAACCGTCGACGACGTGCAGCACGAGGTCGGCCTCGGCCACCTCCTCCAGCGTGGAGCGGAACGCCTCGACGAGCTGGTGCGGCAGGCGCCCGACGAACCCGACGGTGTCGGTGAGCGTGTACTCCCGGCCGTCGTCGGTGCGCGCCCGGCGCACCGTCGGGTCCAGGGTCGCGAAGAGCGCGTCCTCGACCAGCACCCCGGCCCCGGTCAGCCGGTTGAGCAGGGAGGACTTGCCGGCGTTCGTGTAGCCGGCGATGGCGACGGCCGGGACCGCGTGGCGGCGGCGGTTGCGGCGCTTGGTCTCGCGCGCGGTGCCCATGCCGCGGATCTCCCGCCGCAGCCGCGACATCCGCTGGTGGATCCGCCGCCGGTCCAGCTCGATCTTGGTCTCGCCGGGGCCGCGGGACCCGATCCCGGCGCCGGCCGCCACCCGTCCGCCGGCCTGGCGGGACATCGACTCGCCCCACCCGCGCAGCCGCGGCAGCAGGTACTGCAGCTGAGCCAGCTCGACCTGGGCCTTGCCCTCCCGGGAGCGGGCGTGCTGGGCGAAGATGTCGAGGATCAGCGCGGTCCGGTCGACCACCTTGACCTTGACGACGTCCTCGAGGCCGCGCCGCTGGGAGGGGCTGAGCTCGTCGTCGGCGATGACGGTGTCGGCGCCGGTGGCCAGCACGACGTCACGCAGCTCGTGGGCCTTGCCGGACCCGAGATAGGTCGCGGGGTCGGGGTGCGGGCGCCGCTGCAGCACGGCGTCCAGCACCCGGGAGCCGGCGGTCTCGGCCAGCGCGGCCAGCTCGGCCAGCGACGTCTCGGCGTCCCGGGCGCCGTCGTCGCCGGGACGCGACCACAGGCCGACGAGCACGACCTTCTCCAGCCGCAGGGCGCGGTACTCGACCTCGCGGACGTCGGCGAGCTCCGTCGACAGGCCCGCCACGCGCCGCAGCGCCTGCCGGTCCGCGAGGTCGAGCTCGCCCGTGGCGGGCGGCGGGCCGTCGGCGGCGGTGGGGCGGTCTGGCGCCCCGGGCGCGGCTGCTGTCATCGTCGACCCAGGATCGCACGGCCGGGGGGATGGTGCCCCAGCCGGGACGCACTAGTCTGCGGCGCATCGACGCGATCACGGTCCTGCAGCTCGTCGGCGGCCTGGTCGCCCTGGTGGCCGGGGGCGAGGTCCTCGTCCGGGCGGCCAGCGGGCTGGCCCGCGCCGCCGGGCTGTCCCCGCTGGTCATCGGCCTCACGGTGGTGTCCTCGGCGACGTCGACCCCGGAGCTGGCTGTCACCCTCGACGCCGCGCTCACCGGCGAAGCGGCGATCGCGGTCGGCAACGTCGTCGGCAGCAACATCGTCAACGTCCTGCTCATCCTCGGGGTGTCGGCGCTGGTGCTGCCGCTGGTGGCCAAGGCGCAGCTGGTCCGCCTCGACGTGCCCGTCATGATCGGGCTGTCGGGGCTCACCCTGGTGCTGGCGCTCGACGGCGGCATCGGCCGCCTCGACGGGGCGCTGCTGTTCCTGCTCGTCGCCGGATACGTCGCGATGTCCGTCGTGGTGTCCCGCCGTGCGGGCGGCGCCGGAGCGGGCGCCGACGGCGGGCCCCGGCCGCGTCCGCTGCTCGACCTGCTCCTCATGGCCGCGGGGATCGCGCTGCTCGTCGTGGGCGCCCGGTGGCTGGTCGCCGCCGCCACCGGGCTGGCCGCCGCCGCCGGGCTGAGCGAGCTGGTGATCGGGCTCACCGTGGTCGCCGCCGGCACGTCGCTGCCGGAGCTGGCGACCTCGGTGATCGCGGCCGTGCGCGGGCAGCGGGACATCGCCATCGGCAACGTCGTGGGGAGCAGCATCTTCAACCTCGGCGCGGTGCTCGGCCTGGCGGCCGTCATCAGTCCCGGAGGCATCCCCGTGGAGCCCGGGGCGGTCCGCTTCGACCTGCCGGTCATGACGGCGGTGGCCGTGGCCCTGCTGCCCGTCGTCTTCACCGGCGCGGCCGTCGCCCGCTGGGAGGGCGCCGTCTTCGTCGGGTACTACGCCGCCTACGTCGCCTACCTGGTGCTCGACTCCACCGGCCACGACGCCGTCGCGCCCTTCGGCCGCGTGATGCTCGCGTTCGTCGTGCCGCTCACGCTGCTGACGCTCGCCGTGCTGGTCGTCGGCGAGGTCCGGCGGCGCCGGGCGCCGGCGCCCGGCGCCGGGCCGGGCCCGTGACACCTGCGCCGGGGTCGCACTACTTCGACGCGACCCCCGGCCCGCCGGGCGGCCACCGGAGCGTGGAGTACCGGGTGGCCGGCCGGACGCTGCAGGTGACGACCGCCGGCGGCGTGTTCAGCCCTGGGCGCCTGGACCCGGGCACCGGCGTGCTGCTGCGGCACGCCGCCCGGCCGCCCGGACACGGCGACCTGCTGGACCTCGGGTGCGGCTGGGGGCCGCTGACGCTGGCGATGGCCCTGCTGTCGCCGGACGCGACGGTGTGGGCGGTCGACGTCAATCCCCGCGCCCGGGAGCTCACCGCCGCCAACGCCGCCGACCACGACCTCGCAGGGGTGCGCGTGGCTGATCCCGACGAGGTCCCGGACGACCTGCGGTTCGCGGCGATCTGGTCGAACCCCCCGATCCGGGTCGGCAAGGAGGCGTTGCACGACCTGCTGCTGCGCTGGCTGCCGAGGCTGGAGCCGGGCGCCTCGGCGTGGCTGGTGGTCCAGCGCAACCTGGGGGCCGACTCGCTGCACCGCTGGCTGGCCCACGCCCTGGCGGGCTCCGCGGTCGTGGAGCGCACCGGCAGCGCCAAGGGGTACCGGGTGCTGCGGGTCAGGCGCCCGCCGGCACCGCCGGGCTGAGGCCCGGGCCGTGGTCCCCGGCGGGCTCCGGCGCGAGGTCCCGCCACCAGTCCTGGTCCACCGCGACCGTCCCGAGCAGCCGGACCGGACCGGTGAGCGTCGCCGTGCCGTCGTCCTCCAGCCGCACCCGCAGCCGGCCGCCGCGCACGTCGACCACCCACTCGACCGGGGCGCCGGGGCGCGCCCACTCGGCCGCCGCGGCCGCCGCCGCGACCGCCCCGGTGCCGCACGAGCGGGTCTCGCCGCTGCCGCGCTCGTGGACGCGCATGGTGACCAGCCCGGCGCCGGTGCCCTCGTCGCGGCCGGTGACGAGCACGAACTCGACGTTCGCGCCGTCGGCGGGGGGCGGGTCCAGCACCGGGGACCGGCCCAGGTCGACGGCCTCCAGCTCGTCGCGGCCGGTCACGGCCACGACGACGTGCGGGTTGCCCACGGTGACGCGCATCCCGGGTCGCGGGACGGCCGTCAGCCCGGGGGCCGCCACCAGCGTGTCGACGTCGCTGTCCCCGGGCGCGGCGTCGGTCGCCGCGCCGTCCGGCACGCCGATGCCCACCCGGCCCATGCCGACCGACCACCAGCCGGCGACCGGGTCCGCGGTCTCGCGGACCAGGCGCCGCCCCCCGGACCGGGTCAGCACCGTGACGCCGGCCGGGTCGACGAGACCCTCGCGGGCGAGCACCTCGGCCATGACGCGGACGCCGTTGCCGCACATCTCGGCGGGGCTGCCGTCGGCGTTGCGGTAGTCCATGAACCATTCGGCGTCGGGGGCGTCCGCGGCCCACGCCGCCGCCTCGGGGGCGTCGGCGACCCGCACCGCCCGGATCACCCCGTCCGCACCCAGCCCGCCGCGCCGGCGGCAGAGGGCGGCCACGACGGCCGGGTCCAGCGGCCCGGCGGAGCCGTCGGGGTCGACGGCGACGAGGAAGTCGTTCTCCGTGCCGTGCCCCTTGACCAGACGCCGGGTGTCCACGGCCCTCACCCTGGCACGTCCGCGACGGCCGTGAGGACCCGCTCGTCGAGCGCGGGGTCGTCGGCGTCGAACCACGAGACCCGCGGGTCCCGGCGGAACCAGGTCCGCTGACGGCGGACGAACCGCCGGGTGCGGCGGACGGTCTGGTCGCGGGCCTCGCGCAGCAGGGCGGCACGTTCCCCGGTGCCCGCCGCCGCGGCGTCGAGCGCGGCCAGGACCTGCGCGTAGCCCAGCGCCCGGGAGGCCGTGCGCCCCTCGCGGAGACCGGCGGCGGCCAGTCGCTCCACCTCCCCGACCAGCCCGGAGGCCAGCATCCGGTCCACCCGGTCCGCGACGGCGCCGTCGAGCCGGGCGGGGTCGCGGTCCAGGCCGATCTGGACGGCAGCGACGGCGTACGGCCCCGGTCCCGGCAGGGCGGCCCGGAACGGCCCGCCGGTGATCTCGGCGACCTCGAGCGCGCGGACCACCCGCCGCGCGTTGCGCGGATCGAGGAGCGCCGCCGCCGCCGGGTCGACCCGGGCCAGGCGCTGGTGCAGGGCCGCGGCGCCGCGGTCGGCGGCCTCGGCCTCGAGGCGGCGGCGCACGGCCGGGTCGGTGCCGGGGAAGCGCAGGTCGTCGAGGACCGCGCGGACGTACAGCCCGGATCCCCCGGCGAGGATCGGCCGCCGCCCGCGGGCCCGCACCTGCTCGATCGCCTCCCGGGCCCGGGCCTGGAAGTCCGCGACGCTGGCCTCGGCCGTCACCGGCCAGACGTCGAGGACGTGGTGGGGCACCCCGCGCCGCTCGGCCGGCGTCAGCTTCGCGGTCCCGATGTCCATGCCGCGGTAGAGCTGCATGGAGTCGGCGTTGACGACCTCGCCGCCCAACCGCAGGGCGAGACGGACCGCCAGGTCGGACTTGCCGGTCGCCGTCGGCCCGACCACCGCGACCACGGCATCCGTCACCGCTGACCACCGCAGACCTTGACCCGGGTGCCGGACTGCACCGAGGCTTCGGCCATGGCTGGGATGGATGATCTCGTGAACCGGGCGAAGGACCTCGCCGACAAGGCGCAGGACCTCGCCAAGGACAACCCCGAGCAGGTGGAGGGCGCGGTCGACAAGATCGGCGGCCTGGTGGACAAGGCGACCGGCGGCCGCTTCGGCGACCAGGTGGACACGATCGGCGACACGGTCGTCGACCGCCTCACGGACGGGCCGGACCGGAAGGGTTCGTGACGGCGGCGCGGTAGCCCACGCCGCCGTCCCGGCACCACCGGGCACCGCCACCCGCCGCACGGGACCGGGTCCGGGATTCGGTGATCGAACTCATGCGACGGCAGGTCGACGCTCCCGGGAGCCTGACGCCGCATGAGTTCGATCATGGACTGCGGAGCACTCTCCTGCGAGACCCGGGCCTACCGGGATCAGGCCACCGGGCGCACGGCGGGCATGCCGAGGCCGACAGCGCGACCGGCGGGCTCGGAGGGCGCCGAGGGCGCGGTCGTGCCAGGGGTCGCCCGCTCGGCCGCCCAGCGGTCCCCGGCGGCGGTGGGCCGCAGCTCGAGCACGCCGGCGTCGGCCTCGAGGTGGTGCGGGGCGGCCCGGGTGACCTCGACGGTCACGAGGTCTCCGGGCCTCGGTCGCGGCCCGGCGCCCGGCGCCAGGTGCACCAGCCGGAGGTCGCGGGCCCGGCCCGACAGCCGCCCGGTGGCGTCGTCCTTGCGCCCCTCCCCCGTGGCCACGAGGACCTCGACCACCCGGCCCACCTGGGCCCGGTTCTCGTCCCACGAGATCTCGTCCTGCAGGGCGACGAGCCGCTCGTAGCGCTCCTGCACGACCGCCTTCGGCACCTGGTCCGCCAGGCCCGCGGCGGGGGTGCCGGGGCGCGGGGAGTACTGGAATGTGAAGGCGTTGGCGAAGCGCGCGGCCCGGACGACATCGAGGGTGGCGGCGAAGTCGTCCTCGGTCTCGCCCGGGAACCCCACGATGACGTCGGTCGAGACCGCCAGGCCGGGGATCGCGCGGCGGGCCCGGTCGAGGATGGCGAGGAAGCGCTCGGACCGGTAGCTGCGGCGCATCGCCCGCAGCACGCGGTCGGACCCGGACTGCAGGGGCATGTGGAGCTGCGGCATGACGGTGGGCGTCTCGGCCATCGCGGTGATCACGTCGTCGGTGAACGCCGCCGGGTGCGGGCTGGTGAACCGGACCCGCTCGATCCCGTCGACCGCGCCCACCGCCCGGAGCAGCCGTGCGAAGGCGTCCCGCTCCCCGAACTCCACCCCGTAGGTGTTGACGTTCTGTCCCAGCAGCGTGACCTCGACCACGCCCTGGGCCACCAGGGCGCGCACCTCGGCGAGGACGTCGCCCGGCCGCCGGTCGCGCTCGCGCCCGCGCAGCGCCGGCACGATGCAGAACGTGCAGGTGTTGTTGCAGCCCACGCTGATCGACACCCACGCCGAGTACGTCGACTCGCGCCGGGCCGGCAACGTCGAGGGGAACGTCTCGAGGGCGTCGAGGATCTCGACCTGGGCCTCGCGCTCCACCCTCGCCCGGTCCAGCAGCGCCGGAAGCGATCCCAGGTTGTGGGTGCCGATGACCACGTCCACCCACGGCGCCCGGCGGACGATCTCCCCCTGGTCCTTCTGCGCCAGGCAACCCGTGACGGCGATCTGCATGCCGTCGCGGCGGGCCTTGACCGGCGCCAGGTGGCCGAGGTTGCCGTACAGCTTGTTGTCCGCGTTCTCGCGCACCGCGCACGTGTTGAGGACCACGACGTCGGCGTCGGCGCCCTCCGCCGCGGGCGAGTAGCCGGCGGCGTCGAGCACCCCGGCCAGCCGCTCGGAGTCGTGCACGTTCATCTGGCACCCGAACGTGCGCACCCGGTACGTGCGCGCCGGCCCGGCCGCGACAGCGGCGGCAGCGACAGAGGTGGTGGCGGTGGCGGTCATGGCGGTGCCAGGGTACGGCGCCCTACCGTGTCCCGATGGCGACGCCGGCGAGGCCGTGGTCGCGCCGGTCGGTGCTGCGCGCCCTGGCCGCCGGGGCGGTGGTGGCGCCGGCGGCCGGCGGCTGCGGGCTGGCAGCCGAGGCTCCCGGCTATCCGCCGGGCAAGGTGCAGCTGCTGACCGGCGGCACCCGGGGCGTCTACTACGCCTTCGGCCGCGAGATCGCCCGGGCCGCCCGGGACGCGCTGCCGACCGCCCCGCTCACCGCGGTCTCGACCGGCGGCAGCGTCGACAACCTGCGCGGCGCGGCCGCCGGCGGGCGGGTGCTGGCCTTCTCCGCGCTCGACGCCGCCGCCGACGCCGTCCGCGGCACCGGGCTGTTCCGGGAGCCGCTGCCCGTCACGGCGCTGGCCCGGGTGTACGACGACTACCTCCACGTCGTGGCCCGGCGCGACGGCGGCCCGGGGAGCCTGGCCGAGCTGCGCGGGCGTCGGGTGTCGGTGGGGGCGGTGGGGTCGGGCACGTCGCTCATCGCCCGCCGGGTGCTCCAGGCCGCGGAGCTTCCCCTGTCGGAGCTGCGGGTGCGGCAGCTGGGGATCGACGACTCCCTCGACGCCCTGGCCGGCGGCGAGGTCGACGCGTTCTTCTGGTCAGGCGGGCTGCCCACCGGCGGCGTCGCCGACCTGGCCGGCGAGCTGCCGATCACGCTCCTGCCCGTCGTCGAGCCGGTCCGCGTGCTGCGCGAGACCGGGCTCACCGTCTACCGGCCCGCCACCGTCCCCGCCGAGGAGTACGGGCTGCCCGCCCCGGTCGACACCCTCGCGGTCCCCAACGTCCTCGTCGTGCGCGCCGACGCCGACGCCGCCCTCGCCGAGGCGCTGACCCGGCTGCTCTTCGAGCGCCGGAGCGAGATCTCCGCCGTCGTCCCGCTGGCCGGCGCCCTCGACCGGCGCTCGGCGATCTTCACCTCGCCGGTCGACCTGCACCCGGGGGCGCTGGCGTACTACCGGACCGCCCAGACGTGACCGGCCCGCCGGCGCCGGGACCGGCTGCAGCCGCAGCGACGCCTCGAGCCCGCCGGTGCCGGCACGGCGCATGCCGAGCGATCCGCCCCAACGCTCGACGAGCGCCGTCGCGATCGCCAGCCCCAGGCCGGACCCGTCGACGTTGGTGTGGCGGGGGCTGCGCCAGAAGCGGTCCGCCGCCCGGGGCAGCTCCTCGGGCTCCAGACCGACCCCCTGGTCCAGCACCGACAGCACGACCTCGCCGCCGGGGCCTGCCGCGGCCCGGCCGCGCAGGACCACGACGCCCCCGTCGGGGCTGAACTTCACGGCGTTGTCCACGAGGGCGTCCACGGCGCTGCCCAGCCCCTGCGGCGAGGCGAGCACGCCCAGCCCGGCCGCCGCGTCCACCTCCAGCCGGACCCGGCGCCGCCGGGCGACGGCCGACCAGGCGCGGGCCCGGTCGGCGAGCACCGCAGCGGCGTCGACTGGCACCACGGCGGCGTCGGCGTTCTCGGCCCGCGCCAGCTCGAGCAGCTCGTCCAGGACGGCGCCGAGTCGGACCGCTTCCTCCCGGGTCGCGTCGAGGCGGGCCGCGTCGTCCGGGGCCAGCGTGAGGCGGGCCTCCTCCAGCCGCAGGAGCAGCGCGCTCATCGGGTTGCGGAGCTGGTGGGAGGCGTCGGCGACGAAGGCCCGCTGCTGGCGGACCAGGGCCTCGACCCCGTCCGCCATCACGTTGAACGCCCTCGCCAGCCGCCGCAGCTCCGGCGGTCCGCCCCGGTCGGGAACGCGGGTGCCGAGCCGCCCGACGCCGACGGCGTGGGCGGCGTCGTCGAGCACCCGCACGGGGTGCAGCACCCATCCCGCCAGCCGGACGGACAGCACGACGCTCGCGGCCAGCGCCGCCGCCATCACCACGGCGAGCGCCGCCCACGACCGGAGCACCGCCTCGTGCATCCGCTCCGTCGGGGACGCCGTCACCACCACGCCGGTGACGTCGCCGCCCTGCACGACCGGCTCGGTGACGACCAGCGGGAGGTCGCTCCACGGGGGCAGGGTCGGGGGCGGCTCGGCGCGGCGGCCGTTGAGGGCGACACTCACCGCCTCGGCGGTGGCCGGGGCGGCGAGGTCCGGTGGAACGGTCGAGGTCGCCAGCGGCCGGCCCAGCCGGTCGAGGACCGCGCCGCGGATGCCGTGCACCTCCTCGTAGCGCTCGAGGTCGGCGGTCACCGCCTGCAGGTCCCCGCCGGAGCTGCCCTGGCGGACCAGCGACGCCAGCCGGGCGGCGTCGGCCAGGCGGTCGACGTACACCTCCCGCTGCACCGAGGACGCCAGCGTCCAGGCCAGCGGGATCCCGAAGGCGAGCAGGCCCGCCGTCATGAGCGACACGAGGATCGCCACCAGCCGGGTGCGCACGTCAGACCACCAGCCGGTAGCCGACGCCGCGCACCGTCTCGACGGTCCCGGGCCGCGCGAGCTTGGCCCGCAGCGAGGCGACGTGCACCTCCAGGGAGTGCCCGGCCCCCTGCCAGCCGGCTCCCCAGACGGCGCTGAGGATCTGCTCGCGGCGGTAGACCAGCCCCGGTCGCCCGGCGAGCAGGGCCAGCACGTCGAACTCCTTGCGGGTCAGGGCCACCGGGCGGCCGGCCACCGACACGGTGCGGCCCGCGAGGTCGACGACGACGTCGCCGACGGTCACCGGGACGTCCGCGGCCGGGTCCCGCCGCCCCGAGCCGGTGCGCCGGGCGACCGCGTGGATGCGGGCCACCAGCTCGCGCAGGTCGTAGGGCTTGCTGAGGTAGTCGTCGGCGCCCAGGTCGAGGGCGTGCAGCCGGGAGGCGATGTCGGCGCGCGCCGTGACCGCCACGATGGGGACGTCGCAGCCGCGCCGGACCCGGGCGCACACCTCGAGCCCGTCGACGTCGGGCAGGCCGAGGTCGAGCAGGACGATGTCGCAGTCCGGGGCCAGGTCGAGGGCCTGCGCGCCGGTCCTGGCCCGGACGGGGTCGAAGCCGTGGTGGGTGAGGACGGTCGTCAGGGCAGCCCCGACCCGGTCGTCGTCCTCGACGACGAGCACCCGCACCGCCGGCTCCGCCCGCCCCTGCGCCTAGGCCCGCGCAACTCGACACGACATCCCAGCAGTATCCCCCGAGGCCCGGCCCGGGGGGTCGACGCCGTCCCGCAGCGGTCGTCCCAGCCCACTGCCCGGCGGGCCGTCGCCGATCGTTACCGATCAGTGACCTCAGGACACCCTCAAGTCGGGTGGCCGAGGGGACGGATCGCCCATAGCGTCCGCGGCGCGGCGCGCGGTTGACGAGTGGCGCCGCATAGCCGGCCCGGAAGGAGCCCGATGGACGAGGCGCTGGTCGTGCTGGACAAGGTCAACAAGCACTTCGGGGAACTCCACGTCCTCAAGGACATCGACCTGGCCGTGCACAAGGGCGAGGTCGTGGTCGTCATCGGGCCGTCGGGGTCGGGGAAGTCCACGCTGTGCCGGGCGATCAAC
Source organism: Kineosporiaceae bacterium (assembly GCA_050329835.1). Classification (GTDB taxonomy): domain Bacteria; phylum Actinomycetota; class Actinomycetes; order Actinomycetales; family JBBAYJ01; genus JANNOG01. The sequence goes on from JBHJOJ010000290.1 coordinate 11,745, forward strand.
CGGTTGGAGACCCACGACTCCGGGTCCATCGTCGTCGACGGCCGGCCACTCCCGGAGGAGGGCCGCGACCTGGCCCGGGTCCGGGCCGACGTCGGCATGGTGTTCCAGGCGTTCAATCTGTTCGCCCACCGCACCGTCCTGGAGAACGTGACCCTGGGGCCGGTCCGGGTGCGCAAGGTCAAGCGGGCCGCGGCCCGGGAGCGCGCCATGGCCCTGCTGGACCGGGTCGGCGTGGCGAACCAGGCGCACAAGTACCCGGCGCAGCTGTCCGGCGGGCAGCAGCAGCGGGTCGCCATCGCCCGGGCACTGGCGATGGACCCCAAGGTCATGCTGTTCGACGAGCCGACGTCGGCGCTCGACCCGGAGATGATCAACGAGGTCCTCGACGTCATGCAGGCGCTCGCCGAGCAGGGCATGACGATGATCGTCGTCACGCACGAGATGGGGTTCGCCCGCCGGGCGGCGAACCGCGTCGTCTTCATGTCGGACGGGGAGATCGTCGAGGAGGCGCCCCCGGACGAGTTCTTCGGCAACCCGCGGTCCGAGCGGGCCCGGGACTTCCTGTCCAAGATCCTCAGCCACTGACACCCCTGGAGGACAGTTCGATGCGTACCCACCGACTGCTCGCCGCCGGCTCCCTGCTGGCCACGGCGGTCCTCGTCGCCGGAGCCTGTGGCGGCGAGGAGGCCGACGACGCCGGCGGCGCCACCGACGCCGGCGCGGAGTCCGCCGGGGCCGAGGAGTTCCCCGAGGGCTCCACCATGGCCGAGCTGGCCGAGGCCGGGACCATCACCGTCGGCACCAAGTTCGACCAGCCCGGGTTCGGGCTGGCCAACCTGGAGGGCGTGCCCGAGGGCTTCGACGTCGAGATCGCCAAGATCATCGCCTCCGAGCTGGGCATCGAGGAGGACGGCATCGAGTGGACGGAGACCCCGTCCGCCGTCCGCGAGGAGGTCATCCTCAGCGGCGAGGTCGACATGGTGGTCGCCACGTACACCATCAACGACGAGCGCCAGGAGCGGGTGGACCAGGTCGGGCCGTACTACGTGGCCGGCCAGGCGCTCATGACCCGCGCCGACGACGACCGGGTGGCCGGGCCGGAGGACCTGTCCGACCCGTCACTGCGGGTGTGCTCCGTCGAGGGCTCGACGCCGTCGGAGAACATCCGCGAGTACCTCGCCTCCGAGGACCAGCTGACCCTGTTCGACGTCTACAGCCGGTGCGCCGACGCCCTGCGCAACAACCAGGTCGACGTCGTGACCACCGACAACGTCATCCTGCTCGGCCTGGTGTCGGAGTCGGACGGCGCGTTCCAGCTGCTGCCGGGCACGTTCACCGAGGAGCCGTACGGCATCGGGATCGGCAACGAGGACGTCGAGTTCTGCGAGTTCATCAACGAGACGCTGACCGCCGCGGCGGAGGACGGCCGCTACCAGGAGGCGTGGGACGCGACCGCCGGCGGGATCGAGGGCGCCGAGACGCCGGAGCTCCCGGAGCTCAACGACTGCGGCGCGGCCGCGGGCGGCGAGGAGACGGCCGAGGCCGAGACCGCCGAGACGGCCACCTCCTGACCGCCGGGTGACCGAGTGACGAGGGAGCTCGCGTGAGCGTCGTCTGGGACAACCCCGACCTGTTCCTGTCGGGGTTCCTGAGGTCCCTGGAGATCATCGTCTGGGCCCTCACGGGCTCCCTCGTCCTCGGCACCCTGCTCGCCGTCCTGCGGGTGTCCCCGGTGCCGCCGCTGCAGCGCTTCGGCGCCGGCTACGTGTCGGTCATCCGCAACAGCCCGCTGACGATCGTGTTGTTCGTCACCGTCTTCGTCCTGCCGGAACTGCAGATCGTCGGGTCGTTCTTCACTCTGGCGGTGATGGGGCTCGTCCTCTACACCGCGGCCTTCGTGTGCGAGGCCGTCCGGTCCGGGATCAACGCGGTCCCCGCCGGCCAGGCCGAGGCGGCCCGCGCGATCGGCCTCACCTTCGGCCAGGGGCTCACCGCCGTCGTGCTGCCGCAGGCGCTGCGGTCGGTGGTGCCCCCGCTCGGCAGCGTCGTCATCGCCATGATGAAGAACTCTGCGGTCCTCGGGGTCTTCGGGGTCGGCGGGGACCTGCTGAGCGTGGGCCAGCGGCTGACCAGCGCCCAGGGGTTCGCCGCCGCGCCGGTCCTCACCGGGGTCCTCATCGGGTACCTCGCGATCACCCTGCCGACAGGGGCCCTCGTGGGCTACCTCGAACGTCGAACCGCGATCGCGAGGTGACGGCGATGGCTCCCCCGCCCACGGTCCTCTACGACGCCCCCGGCCCCAGGGCCCGGCGTCGGGCCCGCGTCCTGTCCGCGGTCTCGCTGCTGGTCTTCGCCGTGCTCCTGCTGCTCGTGGTGCTCCGGCTGCGCGAGACCGGGCAGTTCGCGGTCGAGCGGTGGGCGCCGCTGTTCTGGCCGGCGGACGACTCCTTCCCCGCGGTCTGGCGGCGGCTGCTCGAGGGCCTCGGGACGACGCTGCTGGCGGCCGCGCTCGCCATCACCTTCAGCCTGGTCCTCGGGACCCTGGTCACGGTGGTCCGCCTGCTCCTCGGGCGAACCGCCCGGCTCCCGCTCGTGATCCTCGTCGAGGTGCTGCGCGGCGCCCCGGTCGTCCTGTTGATCTTCTTCGCGTGGCGCGTGCTCCCCCAGGCCGGGATCGACCTCCCGCTGCTGTGGTACCTCGTGATCGGGCTCACGGCCTACAACGTCGTCGTCATCGGCGAGATCCTCCGCGCCGGCATCGCCGCGCTGCCCCGCGGCCAGCGGGAGGCGGGCCTGGCCATCGGCTTGTCCCGGCGGCAGACCCTCCTGCTGATCCAGCTCCCCCAGGGCTTCCGGATCATGCTGCCGGCGCTCATCAGCCAGCTGGTCGTCATCGTCAAGGACACCTCGCTCGCGGCGATCGTCCTCACCGGTCCGCAGGAACTGTTGCGCACCGGCGGTCAGATCGCGGAGTTCCTCCGCAACCCGCTGCAGACCTACCTGCTGATCGCATTGATCTTCATCGTGGTCAACTCCTTGCTCGGTCGGCTGGCCGTGGTCGTGGAGCGTCGGCTCAGCGCGTCCACCGGCCGAGGCACCCGGCCGGCACGCCCGGTGGCCGAGGGCGCCGTCCCTGCGGCGGGCATGCCGTGAGGCTGCGCCGGGTCACCATGCCGCCGGACCGACCCCGGGGCCCGTCCGCTCCGGCGCCAGGAGCGGTCACAGGTCGTCCGTGACCGGGGCCCCGCCCGTGTCGCCCTGTGTGGAGGACATCTCCCGGACGACGGCCGACACCACGCCCGGCGGATAGCCCCGCCGTGCCAGGTGGCCGAACAACCGGGCCCGGTCGCGGTCGCCGGCCATACCGTGCCGGGCCACCCACCGGCCGGCCAGATCGACGGCGGTCGCCCGCTCGGCGTCGTCGTCGATCCCGGCCAGCGCCTCGTCGGCGACGTCGGAGTCGATGCCACGGTCGGCGAGCTCCCGGCGCAGCCGAGAGCGCGACAACCCGCGGCCCCGGTGCCGCCCGTCCACCCAGGCGCGGGCGTACGCCCGGTCGTCGACGGCGCCCGCGGCCTCGAGGTCGTCGAGCACCGCGGCCGCCGTCGCCCCGTCGACCTCCCGGTCGGCCATGGCGCGCGCCAGCTGGGCCCGGGTGCGCGGGGCGGCGGACAGCCGCCGCACCGCGATCTCCCGGGCCGCCGCCGGGTCCCCGCCCACGGTCAGAAGTCGACCTTGTCGGCGTCGGCGGGGGCGTCGACGCGGGGCCCGATGCCGAGCCGCTCCTTGATCTTCTTCTCGAGCTCGTCGGCGAGGTCCGGGTTGTCTCGCAGGAACGCCCGGGCGTTCTCCTTGCCCTGGCCGAGCTGGTCGCCCTCGTAGGTGTACCAGGCCCCCGCCTTGCGGACGAAGGCGTGCTCGACGCCCATGTCGATGAGCCCGCCCTCGCGCGAGATGCCCTCACCGTAGATCATGTCGAACTCGGCCTGCTTGAACGGCGCGGCCAGCTTGTTCTTGACGACCTTGACCCGGGTCCGGTTGCCGACCGCGTCGGTGCCGTCCTTCAGCGTCTCGATCCGGCGGACGTCCAGGCGGACCGAGGCGTAGAACTTGAGCGCCCGGCCGCCGGTGGTCACCTCGGGCGAGCCGTAGACGACGCCGACCTTCTCGCGCAGCTGGTTGATGAAGATCGCCGTGGTCTTCGACTGGTTGAGGGCACCGGTGATCTTGCGCAGGGCCTGCGACATGAGCCGGGCCTGGAGGCCGACGTGGCTGTCGCCCATCTCGCCCTCGATCTCGGCCCGGGGCACCAGGGCGGCGACGGAGTCGATGACGATGACGTCGAGCGCGCCGGACCGGACCAGCATGTCGGTGATCTCCAGCGCCTGCTCGCCGGTGTCGGGCTGGCTGACCAGCAGGGCGTCGGTGTCGACCCCGAGGTTCTTCGCGTACTCCGGGTCCAGGGCGTGCTCGGCGTCGACGAACGCCGCGATGCCGCCGGCCCGCTGGGCGCTGGCGACCGCGTGCAGCGCGACCGTGGTCTTGCCGGAGGACTCCGGGCCGTAGACCTCGACGACCCGGCCCCGCGGCAGACCGCCGATGCCGAGCGCGACGTCCAGCGAGATCGAGCCGGTGGGGATGACGTCGATGGGGGCCCGGGCGCCGTCGCCCAACCGCATGACGGACCCCTTGCCGAACTGGCGGTCGATCTGTGCGAGCGCGGTGTCGAGCGCCTTGTCCCGGTCCGAGCCGGTGGCGGGAGTGGGCATGGACATGTCACCTCGGGTGGGACGTCGGGTCGCCATGCGGGTCACGCTAGGCCGGGGGTCGGACACACCGCGCCGCGGGAGCGGGCGGGCTGGGGACGGGCGGCCCGACAAAGGCCTGGGGACGGCGACGTGGTCATGTGCCCACGCTAGAGCGAACACACGTTCGACGGCATCCGCCACGCCGACGGGCATCCGCCACGCCGACGGGTTCTGCCGGACGCTGAGCTCCTCGTCGAGGGTGTCCCGTTGCGGGACCACCCCGAGCCGGGCCCGGATCCGCGGCCCCTCGCCGCGGGGATCCAGGCCGAGCACCTCGAGCGTGCCCGCGGTGGGCGGCGACCCGCAGCCGATCATCCGCATCGTCGAGGACTTGCCGGCGCCGTTGGGTCCGAGGATCCCGAACGACTCCCCCGCCGCGACCCCCGGGGTCGATCCCGGCCACGGCCACCGGGTCGCCGAAGCGCTTGACCAGTCCCCGGGCCCGGACCACGGCCGGGTCGCTCACGCGGGCACGATGCCGGCGTCCACCAGCCGCCGCCCGAGCACGTCGCCGTCCGCGCCCTCGGCGACCACCACCCCGCCCAGGTGCGTCCCGTCGGCCCCGCCGAGGCGGCCCCGGGACAGCACCTGCTCGGTGGGCGTCAGCCGGCGCAGGGCGACCACGCTCACCCGTCCGGGGCGGGCCCGGACGAAGTCGCCGTAGATCTCGGGGTCGTGCTGGCCGTCGTCGCCCACCAGGATCCAGCACACGCCGGGGAACTCCGCCGCCAGGCGCAGCAGTTCGCGGGACTTGTGCTCCCGCCCGGACCGGAACCAGCCGGTGTTCGTCGGTCCCCAGTCGGTCAGCAGCAGGGGGCCCCACGGGTACCGGTGGCGACGCAGGAACCGCGACAGCGCGGGGGCCGCGTTCCACGCCCCGGTCGAGAGGTACCAGACCGCCAGCGGCGGGTGGCACCCGGCGAGCCTGCGGTAGAGCTCCGACATCCCGGGGACGACGCGCCGTGCGGACTCGTGGACCACGAAGGCGTTCCACGCCGCCAGCAGCGGCCGGGGCAGCCAGGTCACCATCACCGTGTCGTCGATGTCGCTGACCAGGCCGTGCCGGGTGTCGGGGCCGTGGACGACGACGGCGGCCTGGAACGGCTCCCCGCGCCCGGCGGCGATCTCGACCGTGTGCTCCCCCGGTGGCAGCGGCGAGGGCAGGACGACGTCGACGACGCCGCTGCGGTCGGCGATCACCTGGTGCTCCCGGCCGGCGACGGTGACGACCACCACCGCGCCGGAGACGGCGGCGGTGAGGAACTGCCGCCACCCCCGACGTGGCGGTACCGGGCGGCCGTACCGGCTGGGCCGGGTGAGCAGCACCCGGGCGAGGACCCGCACCCAGCCGCCGTCGCCGTGGCACCCGGGCACGCCGGGTGCGGCGCCGTACCCGACGTACGGGATCACGCCGGGCATCCACCCGAGGCCGCGCAGCACCCGCCCGGCGACGGCGTTCGTCGTGTCGTCGACCACCGCCGCGGGATGACGCCGGAACGGCTTGTCCGAGGCGCCGTCGGTGGGGACGGCGCTCACGGGCGCCGCCGGCGGGCCGGGGGAACCGGGCCGGCGCGCCGTTCCGGCGGGACGTCCATCGCCTCGCACACCGCCCGCCACACCCGGGCCGGGTCCTCGCCGTCGGCCAGCGCCCGTTCGGCGGTCCGGTCGTCGAGGGCCCGCAACGCGAGGTCGGCCGCCAGGCTGCGGGCGTGGACCCGGCCGAACTCGCCGTCGACGAGGGTCCAGAACTCGCTCACCCGCACCTGACACATGTACCGGGTGCCGCCGGGGGCGTCCACCCGGGGCCGGGCCGACGGGGCCGGGCCGTCCGGCAGCCACCCGCCGGGCCGGTGTCCGGGGGTCGGCGCATCATGGTCACCATGCCGAGCCGGAGCGCGACCGTCGCCGACGCCGTGCTCGACCGCTTCTCGGGGCCGACCCGGGCCTGGTTCGCGGCGGCGTTCCCGGGCCCGACCCCCGCCCAGGAGGGAGCCTGGCGGGCAGCGAGCGACGGCGAGCACGCCCTCGTGGTCGCCCCCACCGGCTCGGGCAAGACGCTGGCCGCCTTCCTCTGGGCGCTGGACCGGATCGCCGTCGAGCAGGCGGAGCGGGCGGTCGCGGGCGGGCCGCCGCCGGAGCCGCGGACCCGGTGCCGGGTGGTCTACGTCTCCCCGCTCAAGGCCCTCGCGGTCGATGTCGAGCGCAACCTGCGGTCCCCGCTCACCGGGATCCGGCTGGCCGCCCAGCGCCTCGGCGAGCCGGTGCCGGACGTCACGGTCGGCGTCCGGTCCGGCGACACCCCGGCCGACGAGCGCCGGGCCCTGGCGTCCCGCCCGCCGGACATCCTCATCACGACACCGGAGTCGCTGTTCCTCCTGCTGACCTCGCGGGCACGGGAGTCGCTGACCGGCGTCACCACGGTGATCGTCGACGAGGTGCACGCGGTCGCCGGCACCAAGCGCGGGGCCCACCTCGCCGTGTCGCTGGAGCGCCTCGACGCGCTCCTCGGGCGCCCGGCCCAGCGCATCGGCCTGTCCGCCACGGTCCGCCCGACGGACGAGGTGGCCCGCTTCCTCACCGGCGGCCGCCCGGCCCGGGTCGTCGACCCGCCGTCGCAGAAGCGCTGGGACATCCGGGTCGAGGTGCCGGTGCCCGACATGGCCGTCCTCGGCGGCGGGCCGGGCGGGGGTGCGTCCGCCGAGGTGCTCGGGTCGGCGCCGCCCGCCGGGGGGCCCCGCCT
>JBHJOJ010000291.1:0-11655 GCA_050329835.1 Kineosporiaceae bacterium
AGGTCGAACACCCCGACCCCGGCGAGCCGGCCGCGCCCGGCCTCGACCCGCCACACCTGCCGCTCGGCGAGGTCGTCGAGACGGTCCAGGTGCCGCCACCACGCGTCCCGCTCGCGCCAACGGTCGAGCACGCGACGGACCACGTAGAGCCGGTCCCGCCACAGGAACGCCACCGGACCGGCAGGCTGGTGCCGCACCTCCACCGGCTCGTCGTAGAACCGCATCGCCACCCACTCCCTAGATCGAACACATGTTCGACGAACTGATGTTCGAAGAGTAGGCGGTGGCGCGCCCCCCGTCCACCGGTTCCACGAGACGGGCGGCCCTCCCCGGTCGCCGAGGCCGTCGGTCGTCGCCACGACCGGCAGGTGACGAGACGGTGACGGCCCACCCGGACCGGAGGCAGCTCGACCGCGCCGGGCGTTGTCGCTTCCGTGACCACTCCCGACACCCCGCCCCTCGGTGCCCGGCCGGCCGCCCGCCGGCGGCGCCTGCTGCTCGCGGTCGCCGCAGCCCTCGCCGTCGCCGCGCTCGGCGTCGGCCTCGCCCTCTTCCAGCCGTGGCGGGCGTTCACCACTCGCACCGTGGCCGAACCGCTGCCGACCGCCCCGCCCGTGGCGACGCCTGCCACGGCCCCGACCCCGCCGGTCGCGGCCGCGACACCCTCGGAGCCGCCCGAGCGGACGGCCGCCGCTCCCGCTCCCGCGCCGGAGCCGGAGCCGGAGCCGGAGCCGGAGCCGGAGCCGGAGCCGGAGCCGGAGATCGTCGAGCTGGCGCGGGGTGAGTTCGTGACCCACGAGCACGCCACCACCGGCACCGCCCGCGTGCTGCGCCTGGCCGACGGCAGCCGGGTGCTGCGGATCGAGGGGCTCGACACCTCAGACGGCCCCGACCTGCGGGTCTGGCTGACCGACGCCCCGGTGATCGAGGGCAGGGACGGCTGGTCCGTGTTCGACGACGGGACCTGGCTGGACCTCGGCGAGCTGAAGGGCAACCAGGGCGACGCCAACTACCCGATCCCGCCGGAGGCCGACATCGACGACCTCACGAGCGTGTCGGTGTGGTGCCGCCGGTTCGCCGTCTCCTTCGGCGCGGCCGAGCTGCGCCCGGCCTGATCTCGACCGGATCAGATCTGACAACGTTGACGCGTGGTCGACCCGCTGTCCCTGGCCGAGGGCGACGTGGGGAGATCGTTCTCCCGCCACGGGGGACCGTCGGCGAGCCGGCGGTGGCGATGCCCGGGCGCGGGATCGATCAGGGCACGATGGAGAAGGCTGCGGTGTGGCGGGGACGGACGTTGGTGAAGTCGCGGTGGTTCAGGGTTGCCACGGTGGTGATCCCGAGCCGTTCGCAGACGGCCACGATCGAGGCATCGGTTCCGCCGAGGCGTCGGTCGGCGTACTGGCGCACGAGCTGACTCATCCTGGCGAGGTCCGCTCCGGCGAGGTCGACGAGCTGGTAGGGCGCCTCGTCGGTGGTCCCGACGTCGTCGAGGAAAGCGGCCTCAGCCTCGGGTCCGATGGCGCGGTCGACGAGGTAGCAGACCTCGGCCAGCACCGTCGGCGGCAGGACCAGGGCGTCCAGCGGCGCGTCGAGCCATGACCGGCACAGGTCGTGGTGTGTGTCGCCCCGGTCGATCCCGGCGTACAGGACGCTGGTGTCGACCAGGATCACGAAGCCGGGCGGCTGCGACCGAAGCCCTCGGCCAGAATCGCATCGACGTTCTCCGACACGTCATGGCGCCCGCTCGACCCGAACCCGAGGGAGCGAGGGCGGCGACGGCGCCCCGACTGAGCGGGTACGCCGACGTCTCGCGTGAGCGCGGCCTCGATGGCGGCCAGGGCGCGATCGGCCTCCTCGTCGCCGAGCTGGTCGACGAGTGCGTGGAGCCGCTCCTTGGTCGTCACGAGTCCAGTATGGACGGGCCGTCACCGTCCTGGACACCGCCCGTGCCCGGTGTGGACGACCAGTCCTCGTCCGTCAGCTAATCGTCAGCACAGGTCGCGACGCGACCGGTGACCCACAGTGGCCCACCGGGAGGACGTTGCACGGTCGTCGGCAGCGTCGCCGCGCCGCGCTGCCCTCGGCGGAGTCGAGTCACGCGGTGTCCACACCGCGGTAGGGACTACCGCAGTAGGGGTCATCCTGCCCGCGTGAAGGTCGACAAGGTGAGCACCTCGTTCCCGGCCGACGTCGGGGACGAGATCCGGTCGGCCGCGCGCCGCTCGGGACTGAGCGCGTCCGCGTGGCTGACCGAGGCCGCGCGCGCACAGCTCCGCGCCGAGGCCCTGCGCGACGCCCTGGACGCCTACCAGCGGGAGCAGGGTGCCTTCACGCCCGAGGAGCTGGACCGCGCCCGTCGCGACCTGGGGCTCGCCGGCACACCCACGACCGCGGCGTGACACGGCTCGTCCTCGACGCCGGCGCGCTCGTGGCCTACGAGCGCCGCGACCGCACCGTGGCGGCACGCCTGGAGGTGGCCCGCCGGCACGGGCTCCGCCTGCGGACCACGGCGGTCGTCCTCGCCCAGGTCTGGCGGGACGACCCGCGCCAGGCCCTCCTCGCCCAGTTGCTCAAGGCCGTCGAGGTCGTCGCCGTGGACGAGGAGCTCGGCCGGCGCACCGGCGGCCTGCTCGCCCGGTCGGGCACCGCCGACCCCGTGGCCGCCACGGTCGTCCTGGTCGCCGAACCCGGCGACAGCATCCTCACCAGCGACCCCCGGGACATCCGGCACCTGGTCGACACCACACGCACCAACGTCCGGGTCGTGGCTTGCTGAGCCCGGCCGGGCCCGCCCTGGCCAGGCGCCCGGCTCCGGTCAGCACCTGCCCGGGTCAGGCCGGCGCCGCCGCGCCCTGCCGCCCGCACACCGGTCGCACGTGCACCGCCCCGAGCCCCCGCGCGGTGTAGGACCCCACCCCGGCGTACGTGGCGAAGGCCAGCAGCCGGCACATCCGCTCGGCCACGTCCGCCCGCTCGGCCCCCAGCACCACCCACCCGCTGAACGCGGACACGACGGTGCCCTTGATCTCGATCGCCTCGCTGCGGCCCGAGATGTCCCGGACGAAGACCTCGGCGCCGTCCGGGCCGTCGAGATCGGGACCCGGGACGTCGTCACCAGCCTGTCCCGGCGGTGGCGGGCCGTCCTGGGCGCCCGCCAGGTCGAGGAGGTGTCGTCCCACTCCCGGCCCTACGGCGTGGCCGAGGCGATGGAGGAGGTCGTCGCCCGCGCCCGGGCCCGGCCGGAGAGGGACGAGCGGGCCGAGGTCGCGCGGGAGGTCCGGGAGGTGGTCGCCCGCTCGGGCTTCACCAGCACGGAGTTCGCCCGGCGGATCGGGACGTCGCGGTCCCGGTTGTCGACCTACGCGTCGGGCCGGGTCGTGCCGTCCGCGGCCCTCATGGTGCGCATCAGGCACGTCGCCGGGCCGCCGGATCGTGACGCCGAGCGCGCCGGAGCCGTGGCGACACCTCACGACGAGAAGGTCGCCAGGCAGACAGTTCGTCGTGCAAACAGTTCGTAGTACAAACAGTTCGTAGTGCACTCGTTTCGCGCTGCGACCGAGGCTACGGCTCCTGCGGTGCGGGCGACCCGGCCCGATACCGTGGGGCCTCGTGGGCACCGAGACCTCTGCGGGACCAGTGACGGCGGCTCCACCCGCCACACCCGCCGACGCACCTCCCACCACGCCTGCCGGGGACGTCGCCGCGCATCCCGCCGTCCGCCGGGTCGCGCTCGCGCTGGCCGAGCGCGGTGTCGAGCCGGCGATCCGGGTCCTGCCCGGCAGCGCCCGGACCGCCGCCGAGGCCGCCGCCCAGCTCGGCATCGAGGTCGGCCAGATCGCGAACTCCCTGGTCTTCGCCGTCGAGCCGGCCGGAGAGACGGGCGCGGTCCTCGTCCTGACGTCCGGGCGCCACCGGGTCGACACCGGACTGGTGGCGCAGCTGCTCGGCGCCGAGCGCGTGCGGCGCGCGGACGCCGAGCTGGTCCGTGCCGCCTCGGGCTTCGCCATCGGCGGGGTCGCCCCGGTCGGCCACCCCCGGCCGCTGCCGACGCTCGTCGACGCCGCCCTCGCGGACTACGACCAGGTGTGGGCGGCCGCCGGGCACCCGTACGCCGTCTTCCCGACGACCGCCCGGGGCCTGGTCGACCTCACCGGCGGCCGCCTCGCGGTCGTCTCGACGGAGGACTGACCCGCGGTGGCCGCGACCGAGGTCCTCGCCGGTCCCCCGCCGGACCGGCCCGCCGCGCCCGTCCGCCGCCGGCTCCCCGGCGGGCCGGCGCTGGTGCTCGCGGCCCTGGCCGTTCTCGCCCAGGTCGTCCACCCGCTCGTGGCAGGGCGCGCGCTCACGTGGCTCACCATCCTCAGCGTCCTGCTGTTCGCCGCGGCGAGCACGGCCCACGCGGCCCGCTGGACCGGGGCTCGCGGCGCGTCCGCCCTGCTGGTCGTCGCGGGCGGCGTCGGCCTGCTCGCCGAGATGGTGGGCACCGCCACCGGGTTCCCCTTCGGCCGCTACGTCTACACCGGCACCCTCGGGTGGGAACTCGGCACCGTCCCCGTGATCATCGGGGCGGCGTGGGCGATGATGGCGTGGCCGGCGCTCGTGGCGGGGCGGCTGCTCGCCCGCCGCCGGCCGGGGTGGCGCCGGCGCGCCGAGGTAGTGGTGCTCGGGGCGGCCGTGCTCGCGAGCTGGGACCTGTTCCTCGACCCGCAGATGACCGCGGCCGGCCACTGGCGCTTCCTCGACCCCGCACCCGGCCTGCCCGGGGTCCCGGGCATCCCGCTGACCAACTACGCGGGCTGGGTCCTCGTCGCCCTCGTCATGATCGCAGTGCTCGAGATCACGGTGCCGGAACCGCGCCGCCCGGTCGGCCAGGCCGTGCCGGCCCTGCTGCTCGGCTGGACCTGGCTGGGCTCGGTCGTCGCCAACCTCGTCTTCTTCGACCGGCCTGCCGTCGCCCTGTGGGGGGGTGTCGGCATGGGACTCGTCGTCGCGCCCTACCTGCTGCGGGTGCGGCGGGAGCACCGACGGCCGCCGTCCCCGTGAGCGTGCGGCCGTCCCCGTGGGGGGTCGTCGTGGCGGCGGGCAGCGCGCTCGCCGCCGGCCTGACGGTGCACACCGCGCTCAACACCCGCCACCTGCTGCGCCCCGCCGACGCCCTGCCCGCCCGGCCGGTGACCGAGCGGGTCAGCGTCCTCGTGCCCGCCCGCGACGAGGAGCGCACCCTCCCGGGGCTGCTCGCGGACCTGTCCGCCCAGCAGGGGGTCCCCGACCTGGAGATCCTGGTCCTCGACGACCGCAGCGGCGACGCCACCGCCGAGGTCGTGGCCGCCGCGGAAGCCGTCGACCGGCGGATCCGGCTCCACCGGGGCGAGGAGCCCCCGTCGGGCTGGCTCGGCAAACCGCACGCCTGCGCGCGGCTGGCCGAGCTCGCCACCGGAGACGTCCTCGTCTTCGTGGACGCCGACGTATCCCTGGGCCCGCACGCCGTCGCCTCGACCGTCGCCCTGCTCCGCGAGCGGGGCCTGGACCTGCTGTCCCCGTATCCCCGCCAGATGGCCGTGACGCCCGCCGAACGCCTCACCCAGCCCCTGCTCGCGTGGTCGTGGCTCACCACGCTGCCGCTCGGCTGGGCGGCCCGGTCACCGCGACCGAGCCTGTCCGCCGCGAACGGTCAGCTGCTCGCCGTCGACGCCGTGACCTACCGCAAGGCCGGCGGCCACGCGGCCGTCCGGGAGCGGGTGCTGGAGGACATCTCGCTGCTGCGTGCGGTCAAGCGGGCCGGGGGGCGCGGCGTGCCGGCCGACGGCTCGCAGGTGGCGCGGTGCCGGATGTACACCTCGTGGGGCGAGGTGCGCGACGGCTACGCCAAGTCCCTGTGGGAGGCGTTCGGCTCGCCGGGAGCGGCCGCCGCCGTCATGGCGGTGCTCGGCCTGGCCTACGTCGTCCCGCCGGTCGCCGCCCTGCTCGGCTCGCGGGTCGGGGCACTGGGGTACGCGGCAGGCGTCGCGGGGCGACTGGTGGCGGCCCGCGCCACGGGAGCGCGGGCCTGGCCGGACGCCCTCGCCCACCCCGCGTCGGTGGCGCTGGCGGCCGGGCTCACCGCGTGGTCGTGGCACGGGAGGCGCCGGGGCACCCTGACGTGGAAGGGTCGGTCCCTGTGACGGACGTCGTCGTCGTGGGCGCCGGCCTCGGAGGGCTGGGGACCGCCGTCCTGCTGGCCGCCCAGGGGTACCAGGTCGTCGTCTGCGAGCAGTCCGGCTCCATCGGGGGCAAGCTCGCCCGGTTCACCCGGGACGGTTTCGCGTTCGACACCGGGCCGCACCTGCTCACGTGGCCCGACGTGTGGCGCGGGATCTTCGCCGAGACCGGCGCCCCGCTGGAGGACCTCGTCGACATCGTGTCGGTGGACCCCGCGACCCGGTACCGGTTCCCGGACGGCACCGAGGTCGACGTCCCCAACGCCAGCCGCGCCGGTGTCTCCGCCGCCCTCGACGCCGCCGTCGGCGCCCGCGCCGGGCGCCAGTGGACTGCAATGCTGGACCGGGCCGAGGCGATGTGGCAGGTCACCCGGGAGCCCTTCCTCGAGTCTCCGCTCGACGGCGCGGCCACTCTCGTCAAGCAGGCCCGCCGCGTCGACCACCTGGCGACCGTGGCCCCCTGGCAGACCCTGCGCGGGCTGGGCCGGGCCACCCTCGACGACCCCCGGCTGCGGATGATGCTCGACCGTTACGCGACCTACAGCGGCTCCGACCCGCGCCAGGCACCCGCGGTGCTGGCGACCGTGCCGTACCTGGAGCAGACGTACGGTGCCTGGTACCTCCCGGGAGGGCTCCACCGCCTGGCCGAGCTGCTCGTGGACCGGGCGAAGTCCCTCGGCGTCGAGATCCGCCTGCACGCCGACGTTCGGACGATCATGGTCAAGGACGTCCCCGGCCCCCGCGGCTGGGGCACCACCGGGGTGCGGCTCGCGGACGGGACGAAGCTGCGCAGCGACGTCGTCGTGGCCAACGCCGACGCCGCGCACGTCTACCACGACCTGCTCGCGGGACCCCCCGGCGAGCTCGGCCGGCGCCGGCTGCGCCGTGGGGTGCCCTCGCTGTCAGGGGTCGTCCTGCTGCTGGCGCTTCGCGGGCGGACCCCCGGGCTGCGCCACCACACGGTGCTGTTCCCCGCGGACTACGACGACGAGTTCGACTCGATCTTCGGCGTCGGCCGGCACCGTGGGGTGTGCCGGCCGCCGTGGGACCCCACCGTGTACATCAGCGCCCCGGACGACCCCGCGACCCGCCCCGACGACGCCCACGAGGCATGGTTCGTCCTCGTCAACGCGCCGCGGCACCGCCCGGGCGACCCGGCCCAGGGCATCGACTGGGATCGGCCCGCCCTGGCCGACCGCTACGCCGACCGCGTCCTCGACGTCATGGCGGCGCGCGGCGTCGACGTCCGGGACCGGGTGCTGTGGCGCGAGGTGCGCACGCCCGCCGACCTCGCCCGGGCCACCCGCAGCCCCGGCGGCTCGATCTACGGCACGTCCAGCAACGGCGCCCGGTCGGCGTTCCTGCGCCCGGGAAACACCAGCAACGTCGAGCGCCTGTACCTCGTCGGGGGCTCGTCGCACCCCGGCGGCGGGATCCCCCTGGTCGGGCTGGGGGCCCGGATCGTCAGCGACCTGGTGACGCGGGACCACCCGGTGACCGGGTGAGGCCCGCAGCCGGGGGGACCGCGGGCGCCGCCCGGCGGGCCCGGGCCAGCTCCAGCCGCCGCAGTACCTCCAGCGTCGCCGTCGACCGGTTGAGGGTGTAGAAGTGCAGGCCGTCAACGCCCTCGGCGACCAGTCGCCGGGAGAGGTCGAGTGCCGTCCCGATCCCCACCTCCCGCACCGCCGCCGGGTCGTCCCCCGCCGCCTCCACGCGCTCGGCCAGCCAGTCGGGGAACGCGGTACCGGACAGCTCGGCGAAGCGGCGGATCTGGCGCGCATTGGTCACCGGCATGATCCCGGCCACCAGGGGCAGGGCGACCCCGGTCGCCGCGAGCGCGTCCCGCAGCCGCAGGAAGGGTTCGGCCTCGAAGAAGAACTGGGTCACCGCGAACGCCGCGCCCGCCTCGGCCTTGAGGGCCAGCACCCGGGCGTCGTGCTCCAGCGACGGCGACTCCGGGTGCTTCTCGGGGAAGGCGGCCACGCCCACGCTGAACCGGCCCAGCCCGTGCACCAGCTCGACGAGGTCGACCGCCCGGTCCAGCCCGTCCCGGCAGGGCACCCACTCGGTGCCGGGCCCGCCGGCCGGGTCGCCGCGCAGGGCGAGGACCGATCGCACGCCCGCGTCGGCGTAGGCGCCGACGACGTGGCGCAGCTGGGCGCGGCTACGGCCGACGCAGGTCAGGTGCGCCATGACGGTCAGCGTGGTCTCCCGCGACATCCGCTGGGTCACCGCCACCGTGCGGTCCTGGGTGCCGCCGCCCGCCCCGTAGGTCACCGACACGAAGTCCGGCTCGACCTGCTCGACCCGGCGCACCGCCGACCACAGCAGCTCCTCGCCGGCCGCGTCCTTCGGCGGGAAGAACTCGAAGGAGACCGACGGCCGGGACCCGGCGCGGGCGGCCGCCACGGCCTCGGCCACCGTCGGGGCGGTCGGGGGGAGGACGCTGGCGACCGGCACGGGGCGAGGATAGGCAGTCCGTGCCCGCCCCGTGGCGGCCGGTCGCGGACCCGCCCTCCCCCCGCGCGCCGTGCGTCCCTAGTCTCTGGCCGATGAGCGTCGCCCAGGCCGGCAGCCCGCCCGGCAGAACCGCCCCCGACCCCGACGTCCGGGCCCGCGTGGGCCGGGTCCTCGACGGCGTCCTCGCGGAGCAGGAGCGGCGCCTGGCCGAGGTGGCCGCCGAGACCGCCCCCCTCGTCGAGTGCATCCGGGGCCTGCTGGCCGGGGGCAAGCGGCTGCGGCCGGCGTTCTGCTACTGGGGCTGGCGCGGCGCGGGCGGGCCGGACGGCGACGCCGTGGTCGCGGGGGCCGCGGCGCTCGAGCTGTTCCAGGCCGCCGCGCTCATCCACGACGACCTCATGGACGATTCCGACACCCGCCGGGGCCGCCCGGCGGCGCACCGGGAGTTCGCCTCCCTGCACGCCGGGCGCGGCTGGGAGGGCGACGCGCAGCGCTTCGGCACCGCCGGCGCCATCCTGGCCGGCGACCTGTGCCTGTCGTGGTCGGACGAGCTGTTCGCGGGATCGGGCCTGCCGGCTGCCGCACTGGAACGCGGCCGGGCGGTCTTCGACCTCATGCGCACCCAGCTCATGGGCGGGCAGTACCTCGACATGCTGGAGCAGGTGCGCCACCGCTCCTCCGAGCCCGCGGTCGCGGGCCACCCGGGCGGCGCCGCCGCGCGCGCCCGCCGGGTCATCCGCTTCAAGTCCGCCAAGTACAGCGTCGAGCACCCGCTCCTGCTGGGCGGGACGCTGGCGGGTGCCGAGCCCGCGCTGCTGCGCCGGTACTCGGCCCTCGGCCTGTCCCTCGGCGAGGCGTTCCAGCTGCGCGACGACCTGCTGGGGGTCTTCGGCGACCCGGCCGCGACCGGCAAGCCGGCCGGCGACGACCTGCGGGAGGGCAAGCGCACCCTGCTCGTCGCCTACGCCCTCGAGCGGGCGACCCCGGCCCAGGCCACCGCGGTCGACCGGCTGCTCGGCGACCCCGGCCTCGACGCCCGCGGCGTGGCGACGCTGCAGGGGATCCTCACCGAGACCGGCGCGGCGGAGCGCGTGGAGGCGCTCATCGCCGACGACGCCGACGCTGCCCGGAAGATCCTCGCCGAGGCAGGGCTGCCCGGGGAGGTCCACGACGCACTGGACCGGCTGGTGACGGCCGCGACCGAGAGGGAGGCGTGACATGACGCTGGTGACGACGCGGCGGCGGCTGGCCGGCTGGCTACCGGGACGGACCCGCACGGTCGAGGGCCCCACCGACCACGTGGTGGTGGTCGGCGCCGGGCTGGCGGGGCTGTCCGCCGCCATGCGGCTGGCGGGCGCGGGGCGCCGGGTGACAGTGGTCGAGCGCGAGCCCGTGCCCGGGGGCCGGGCCGGGCGGGTGGTCCTGCCCAGCAGCGAGGGCGCCTACCACCTGGACAACGGCCCCACGGTGCTGACGATGCCCGATCTCATCGCGGACTGCTTCGACGCGGTGGGCGAGGACATGGCCGACTGGCTCGAGCTGTCCCCGGTGGAGCCGCTCTACCGGGCGTTCTACGCCGACGGCAGCTCGCTGGACGTGCACGCCGACGTGGACCGGATGGCGGCCGAGATCGAGTCGGTGATCTCGCCCGCCGAAGCCGCCGGCTTCCGCCGGTACGTCGACTTCGTCGCGAAGCTGTACCGCTACGAGATCCGGGACTTCATCGACCACAACATCGACACCCCGCTCGACCTCATGCGGCCCAACCTCGCCCGGCTGGCCGCGATCGGCGGCTTCGGCCGGCTCGCCCCTGCCGTCGGCAGGTACCTCAAGGACCCGCGCCTGCAGCGGGTGTACTCCTTCCAGGCGCTGTACGCCGGGGCCAGCCCCTTCGAGGCGCTCGCGCTGTACGCGGTCATCGCCTACATGGACTCGGTCGCCGGGGTGTTCACCGCCCGCGGCGGGATGCACGCGGTGCCGGTGGCCATGGCCGGGGCCGCCGCCAAGCAGGGGGTCGAGTTCCGGTACGGCACGACCGTGGAGCGGGTGGAGCACGACGGCCGCCGGGCCCGGGCGGTGATCACGGCGGACGGGGAGCGGATCGCCGCCGACGCGGTCGTCCTCAACCCCGACCTGCCCGTGGCGTACCGGGACCTGCTCGGCCGGCCCCACCCGCGGGAGTCCCGGCTGCGGTACTCCCCCAGCTGCTACCTGCTGCTGGCGGGCTCGCGGCGGCGCTACGACCACACCGCGCACCACAACATCCACTTCGGCCACGCCTGGCGGGAGGTCTTCGACGAGCTGACGTCGGGGCGCCTGATGAGCGACCCCAGCATCCTGGTGTCGCGGCCCACGGCGTCCGACCCCACGCTGGCGCCGCCCGGCCGGGAGATCTACTACGTGCTGTTCCCGACCCCCCACCTCGGCCCGCGGGGGGGCGCCGCGATCGACTGGGACACGGCCGGTCCGCGCTACCGCGAGCACGTGGTGGCGACCCTGGAGCAGCGCGGCTACGAGGGCTTCGGCGAGGCCATCGAGGTCGAGGACGTGACGACGCCGCTGGACTGGCAGCGCCGGGGCATGGCCGCCGGGACGCCGTTCGCCGCCGCCCACCTGTTCAGCCAGACCGGGCCCTTCCGGCCGGGCAACCTGTGGGGCGAGAACGTCGTGTTCACGGGGTCGGGGACCCAGCCGGGGGTGGGGGTGCCGATGGTCCTCGTGTCGGGCCGGCTGGCGGCCGAGCGCGTGCTGGGCCCGGACCGGTCCTACCGCTCCCGGGCCTGGCGGGCCGCCGGAGGGACCCGGTGAGCGAGAAGGACCTCGACGCCGCCGGCATCGCCGACCCGGGGCTGCGCACGGCCTACGAGCGGTGCCGCCGGCTGCACGCCTCGCACGGGCGGACGTACTACCTGGCGACGCTGCTGCTGCCGCGGGGGAAGCGGCCGTACGTGTGGGCGCTGTACGGGTTCGCCCGGTACGCCGACGAGTTCGTCGA
>JBHJOJ010000292.1:0-9322 GCA_050329835.1 Kineosporiaceae bacterium
CGGGGGCCGGGTCGGGGGCCGGGCCGGTGTCGGTGGCCGACTCGGTGGCCGACGCGGTGGCCGACGCGGTGGCCGACTCGGGGACCGGCTCGGCCGGGGACGCGGCGACGGCGGCGGGACCTGCGGCGGCGGTGCGGTGAGCCGTGATGAGTCCACTCAGCGCGCGCACCGTGGGATGGCCGAACAGGTCGACGACCAGGAGGTCGGGGTCCAGCTCGGCGTGCAGTGCCCGGTGCGCCAGCACGAGCGTCAGCGACGATGCCCCGAGCTGGAAGAACGGGGTCGTCACTGCCACCGGCTGCCCGCCGAGCAGCCCACCGATCACTCGCGCGACCGCCCGTTCGACCTGCGGGTCCGCCACCGGGTCCGCCACCGGGGCAGCGGGTGGGCGAGCCGTGGTCCGGGCTGGTGGCGTGCCGGTCGCGGCCGGGTCCCGGGGGGCCGGATCGGGCGCCGGGCGGGGCGCCGCCACGGGGGGACCGTCGACCCGGGTCGCGGGGGCCTCCCGGACGTCGTCCGGCCTGGCCCCGCCGGGGACGAGGACGAGCTCCACGAGACCGCGCTCCGGGGTCCGCTCCTGGACGGACATCCCGCGGGCGGCCAGCGCCGAGCGGGTCCGCCGGGCCCAGGCGGCGGCCTGCTCGAGGGCCTCCACGGCGCCCAGGTCCCCGGCCGAGGCCACGAGGGTGAGCGTCAGCCCGGACGCGGTCGCCGCCACCTCGGCGAGGGGGTCCGCGGGGCCGACCGGTGCCGGGATCTCCGGGGACGCGGCGGACGTGACGGCCGCCGCGGCCGCAGCCGCCGGGGCTCCCGCGGGTGGGGCCGCCGGGGCGGCCCCGGGGTCGCCGGCGCGACGGTACGGGTTCGGCAGGGCCGCGTAGTCGATCTTGCCGTTGTCGGTGATCGGCAGGGTGGCCGTGACGAGGAACCGGTTCGGTGCCATGTACGGGGGCAGGCTCGCGCCGACCGCCTCACGCAGGCGATCGTCGCTCGGCGGCCGGTCGGGGTCCTCGGCGACCACGTGGCAGATCAGCCGGGGACGGTCGTCGGGACCGGGGACTGCCTGCGCCACCGCGTGGCGCACCCCTGGCACCCGGTCGAGGACCGACTCGATCTCGCCCAGCTCGATCCGGTGTCCCCGGATCTTGACCTGGCGGTCGACCCGGCCGAGGAACTGGACGGTGCCGTCGGGGCGCCACCGGCCGAGGTCCCCGGTCCGGTACAGCCGCCTGCCGAGCACCGGATGCACGGCGAACCGCTCGGCCGTCTGCCGGGGGTCGCCGACGTACTCCCGGGCCAGGCCGCGCCCTTCGATGAACAGCTCACCCGCCGCGCCGACCGGGCACGGGCGACCGGCGCCGTCGAGGACATGGAACGACTGGTCCCGCAACGCGCGGCCGTAGGGGATCGACGGCCACGCCGGGTCGACCTCGCCGATCGGGAAGCAGATGGACCAGATCGACGCCTCCGTCGCTCCGCCCAGGCTCACGACCTGGGCCTGCGGCGCCAGGGCGCGGATCCGGTCGGGCAGCGTCACCGGGATCCAGTCCGCCGACAGCAGGATCAGGCGCAGCGGCGCGAGGGCCCGGCGGGCGGCCTCCGGCTCCACCTCGGCGTACTCGACCAGCATCTCCAGCAGCGCCGGGGCGGTGTTCCACAGGGTCACCCGCTGCTCGGCCATGAGCTCCAGCCAGTGACCGGGGTCGCGCTGGCGGTCCGGGTCGGGCAGCACGACGGCGCCGCCCGCTCCCATGACCGAGAACACGTCCCAGACGGACAGGTCGAAGCTGAAGGCCGACAGGCCGAGCACCCGGTCGTCCGGTCCCAGCGGGAAGCGCAGGGCGAGATCGTCGAGGGTGGTCCGGGCGGCGGCGTGCTCGACGGCGACGCCCTTGGGCCGGCCGGTCGACCCCGAGGTGAAGATCGCGTAGGCCAGCTCGTCGGCGGCGGGGCACCCGGTGCGTCCCTCGGCCCGGTCCGGTGCCCCGGCCGTCACGCCGTCCTCGTCCAGCGGCAGGACGTCGACCCCTTCCGGCCAGGACAGGCCCGTCGCCCCCGGCCCCGCGAGCGCGTGCCGGACCCCGGCCTGCTCGACGACCGCCGCCACGCGCGGGGCAGGCCACGACGGCTCGACCGGCACGTAGCCGGCCCCGCAGGCCATGACCCCGAGGGCCGCCGTCACCTGGGCGATGCCCTTGTCCGCCGCGACCGCGACGAGATCCCCGGGACGGACACCGTGGGCGGTGAGGTGCGCTCCCGTCCGGTCCGCACGCTCGACCAGCAGGCCGGCCGGAACGGCCCGGGCACCGTCGGCGAGCGCGACGGCGTCGGGCCGCCGCGCCGCCGCCTGCCGCAGGGGATCGTCGAGGAGCGGCCCGGCCGCGTCGAAGGCGCCCGCGGGGAGCGGGTCCTGGGCCGCGAAGGTCGGGTCCCAGCCGAGCCCGGGGTCGGTCCAGGCGGCGGGGTCGGCGGAGAGGCGGTGCAGGAGCCGGGCGTGGGCGGCCACCATGCCCTCGACGTGCCCGGGCGGCAGCGAGCCGTCGCAGACGTCCCAGAAGACCCGGAGCCCACCGTCGGCGTCGGTCACGATGTGGTCGAGCAGCACCTGGGGGGTCTGGGAGACGCCGAAGACCTCCTCGCCCAGCCACGCCGTCGGCGGGTCACCCGTCCCGGCGAGGCCGACCCCGCTGGTGAAGACCACGGGGTGGGAGGGCACGGGCAGCCCGGTGGCCGGGTCGAGGGTGCGGGGCAGCGCCTCGACGGCGGACACCGATCGGTGGTCCAGGTCGGTCCAGAACCGGTGGTTGACGGCGGCGGCCAGCGCGGCGAACGGCTCCGGTGCACGGTCGGCGACCTCGACGAGCACGGTCGAGGTGAAGTCCCCGACGACGGTCTCCAACCCCGGGGTGTCGTCGCCATCGGCGACGTCGGCCCGGTCGAACAGGGTGGTGTTGAGGCTGAAGGGTGCCGGCGCCCCCCACCGGCGCAGGGTGAGCGCGAAGGCCGCGAGCAGCATCCCGGTGGGGCTGAGCCCATGTGCCGCGGCGCGCGTCCGCAGGGCGTCCCACTCGCCGGCGGGCAGGTGCGAGGCGTGCCGGGTGACCCGGGGCACCCCCAGGTCGGCGGGTGCCCCGGTCCACGGCAGGGCGGGGCCGGCGGGCAGCGGCGCCCGGTCGGCCCAGTACCGGGTGTCGGCCTCGCGACGCTCGCGCTCGGCGGGGTCGGAGAGGCGCCGGCGCACGAGTTCGTCGAACCGCACCGGCGGCTCGGGCAGGTCCGCCGCGGGGTCGGCGACCAGGACGCCCCACTCGCGCATGAGCTGCATCCAGCTCATCAGGTCGAGCGCGAGGACGTCGACTCCGACGCATACCCGGGTGCGCCCCTCGGGCAGGAACGCGACCCGGATGTCGAACAGCGGCCACTGGCCGACCGGGCGCACCTGGCGGGAGCACTCGTGGCGCAGCCGGGCCAGAGCCTCCTCGGCGGCGGCCGGCGGCGTCCCGCGCAGATCGAGACGGTCGACGAGATACTCGGGAACCGTCGGCAGCACCCGTTGGCGAGCGTCGGCTCCGACGACCATTCGGAGCATGGGGTGCCGGGTGACGAGGCGGTTCCAGGCCGCCTCGAGTCGTCTCAGATCCGCCTCGGGGTCGCCCTCCGGGCGGCGGTCGAACTCGTGGTAGTAGAACGTCGCCACGCCGCCGAGCGGAAAGGCCGGGTCCCGCCCCACGAGGTAGGCAGCCTGGATGGGGGTCAGCGGGAAGGAGTCCTCGGCCGGGGCGTCCTCGACGCCGGCGGCGACGCTGCGCGCGGTGGCACCGCCGAGGAAGGCGGTGAGCGGCAGGCGGAGGCCGGTGTCCTCCCGCAGGCGCCGCCGCAGCCGGACAGCGGTGAAGGACTCCAGCCCGAGGGCGGTGAGCGGGGCGTCGGGGTCGAGGGCGACGGCGTCGAGCTCCAGGACGTCCGCGACGCACGCCAGGACCTCGTCGACGTCCACCGTCATGCTGCCTCCTCGTGTCGGGGCGAGTCCGAGCCGGCTATGAGAACGGTTCTCGTTCCTACCTGGGCGGCGGTCGGGGAGTCCAGGCGGGCCCGGGCGACATGTGTCACGTCCGACCCGTATTGAGAATGATTGTCGCGCGTGCCTACGGTGTCCAAGATGCCCACCTCCTACGAGCCCGCCGTCGCCGCGCTCGACCGGCTCGTCCTCCTGGGCCTCGCCGACCACCTCCACCGCCACGGCGGGCCGGGACGTGCGCCCCAGGCGGCGCCCGCGGTCCTGCCCCGGTTCCGGTGGATCCCCGAGCACTGGGCGGCGCAGCTGGCAGCCCATGGGATGACGACCCGGCCGGGACGGGCCGAGCTGGCGGCGGCGCGCCGGAGTCTCGACCCCGCCCGGCGGACCCTCGGCTACGGGCCGGAGCTGGCCGAGCTCCTGCTCCGCTCGCTGCGGCTGCTCCCCGAGCTGCTGGCCGGAGCGGTCGGGGTGCAGGCGCTGCTGTATCCCGACGGCGATCTCGCGACGGCCGAGGTCGCCTACCGGACGAACACCGTCAGCGCCTACCTCAACGCGCGCGCCGGCCGGCCGCTGGAGGTTCTCGAGCTCGGCGGGGGGGTGGGGGCCACGACGGCCGAGCTGCTGCCGGCGGTCGCGGCCCACGGCCTGGCGCGGTACCGCTTCACCGACGTCTCGCCGTTCTTCCTCGACCTCGCGCGGCGCCGGTTCGCCCCCGCCGCCCCCGCCCACGTCGAGACCCTTCCCCGCGGGACGGCCCCCTTCGGGACGGCCCCCTTCGAGACGGCCCGGCTCGACATCGATGACCTGGCGTCGGTCGCTGCGGCCGAGCCCGGCGGGGTCGACCTCGTCGTCGCGGCGACGATGGCCCACAACGCCCGGGACGTCGACGCCTTCCTGGCCGCGGTGGCGGCCCTGCTGCGCCCCCACGGCCGGCTGATCCTCGTCGAACCCGTCATCGAGCATCCCCAGTCGCTCACGACCATGCCGTTCGCCCTGACCGGCCCCGGCGGCCCGCCGGTCCGCAGTGACCTCCGTGCCGGCACCCGGCGGACCTACCTCCGTCTCGAGGAGTGGGCGGCGGCGCTGGCCGGGGCGGGCCTGCGGATCGAGTGCAGCCTCCCGCCGCCCGGCCACCCGCTGGCCGCCTTCTCCCAGCACCTCGTCGTCGCCGCCCCCACGTCCCCGGAGGGAGTCCCGTGACCACCTCGACCCCTGCCACCGCTGCGACCGACCCCGGCCCGCACGTCCCGCCGGACGTCCTCACCGCGCCGGGCGCCCTGGAGGCCGAGCTCGCGGCGATCTGGGCCGGGCTGCTCCATCTGGACGCCGCGGAGATCCCGGACGACCGGAGCTTCCTGCTGCTCGGGGGCGACTCGGTGCTGTCGGTGCGCCTGTCGGCACTGGTCCGCCGGCGGCTGTCGGTCCGACTGGAGCTGGCCGACGTCCGGGTCGAGACCACTCTTCGGGAACTCGCGGGGCTGGTCCGCCGGCGCGCCTCCGATGCGCCGGCGGCCTCCGACGCGCCCGCCGTCGTCGCCCCCCGCTCGGACCCCCATGCGGAGTTCGCGCTGCTCCCGCTCCAGCAGGGGTACTTCGTCGGCCAGCAGGACGGGTGGGAGCTGTCGTACGACTCGGCCCACTACTACCTCGACTACGGGCTGGTCGACGTCGACGGCGACGAGGCGGCCGAGGCCCTGACGGACGCCGTCGAGCGCCTGGCCGCCCACCAGCCGACGCTGCGGGCACGCATCACGGGCGAGGGCCGGCAGCACGTCGTGCCCCCCGACGCCGCGGGCGCGGTGCCCCCGGTGCAGGTGGCCGACCTGAGGGACGCCTCGCCCGACGAGGTCGCCGCCCGGCTGGCCGCGATCCGGGACGAGATGAGCACGACCGGTCCCGACCCCACCCGCGGCCCCGGCCTCGACGTGCGGCTGACGCTGCTGCCCGGTGGCGCCGGGCGGCTTCACCTCGGGATGAGCCTGCTGCTGTTCGACGGGTGGTCGGCCGGGGTCCTCAACCGCGACCTGCTGGGGTTCGCCGCGGACTGGAACACGGCGCTGGCGCCCCTGGAGATCGACTTCGGGGACTACGTGACCGCCCTCGACGGGGTCCGGCGCAGTGACGCGTGGCTCACCGACCGCGACTGGTGGTGGTCCCGGCTCGACGCGATGCCGGCGCCGCCGGCCCTGCCGCTGGTCGCCGATCCGAACGACGTCGCACCGACGATCATGGGGAACCGGGAGCACCGGTGGGACGCCGAGCGCTGGGCCGCCCTGCGCGACGCCTGCGCGGCCCACGGCGTCACCCCTTCCACGGCGATGCTCACCGCCTTCTCCGTGGTCCTCGCCCAGTGGGCCGGGCACCACCGGCTGCTGCTCAACTCGTTGCAGCTGAACCGCCTGCCCCTGCATCCCGACGTCCACCGGGTCGTGGGGGCGTTCGCCTCGACCATGCTGCTGCCCGTCGACCTGGCCCCCGGGGCGACCGTCGCCGAGCTCGCTGCCCGGGTCCAGACCCGGGCGGGCGACCATGCGGCCCACAACCTGGTCTCCGGCGTCGAGGTGGGACGCGAGCTCGGTCGCCGGCGGCGGACCCGCCGGCCCGTGGGTCCGGTGGTCTTCCAGTCCGTCCTCGGGGTCGACGCGGCGATGGGTGGGCGGACACCGACCGACGCCGGCCCGCTCGGGCACGTCGTCCCCACCGACTACACCCACCAGCTGCGCACCCCCCAGGTCGCCCTCGAGGTCCGGTGCTTCGAGCTGGGCGACGCGCTGGTCGCCGTCTTCTCGCTGGTGGACGAGCTGTTCCAGGAGGCGGAGGTGACAGCCGCCTTCGCCCGGTTCACCGAGCTCGTCACGGCCCTGGCCGACGGTCCCGGCTGGGACTCGGTTCCCGACCTGCCGGAGGCCTCCGAGCTGGCGGCCGACAGCGGCGGGCTGCGACTGGGGCGGCTGCCGGAGGTGGCGGCCACCGAGCACAGCGGCCCGCCGGCGGACGACCTCGAGATCGCCGTCGCCGACCTGTTCGAGGACCTGCTCGAGGTGCCCGTGCTGGACCGGGGGTCGGACTTCTTCGACCTCGGCGGCGACTCACTGCTCGTGGTCCGTGCGGTCGCTCGGTTGGCCCGCGAGACCGGCGCCGGACCGTCCGTCCGGGACTTCCTCGCCGACCCCACGGTCGCCGGGGTGGCGGCGGCCGCCCGGGCGGCGGCGGTCGCCCCGGCACCGGTCCGGTGACGACGCCGTCGCCTCCGGTAGCCGTGCTCGGGGCCACCGGCGAGGTCGGCCGGGAGGCCGTGCGGCGCCTCGCCCGGGCGGGGTCCGCGCCGCTGCGGCTGGGCGGTCGCGACGGTGCGCGGGCCGCAGCCGTCGCCGACACCGTCCGGGCCGTCGTCGAGGTCGAGGCGAGGACCGTCGACCTCGACCACCCGGCGGCGCTCGCGGCGTTCTGCGACGGCTGCCGGGTCGTCGTGAACTGCGCCGGCCCGTCGTACCGGGTGCTCGACACCGTGGCCCGGGCGGCGTGGGCGGCCGGTGCCGACTACGTCGACGTCGGTGGTGAGTCCCCGGCGCGTGACGCCCTGGTGGCCGGGGCGGCGCCGGAGGGGCGGGTGGCGGTCTTCTCCGCCGGGGTGATGCCGGGACTGTCGGGAATCCTGCCCCGGCTCCTGACGGGACGGCCGCTGCGCCGTCTCGAGTCCTACGTCGGGGGGGCGGCCGCCTTCACGCCGCTGTCGGCCGTCGACGCCCTGCTGACCCGCGGGGACCGCTTCGGCACCGCGATGGCCGTCGCCCGGGACGGTGCCGTCGTGGCCAACGCGACCTCCCCGCTGCGCGCGGTCCACCTCCCGGGCTTCCCGGTCCCGATGGCGGCCTGGCCGTTCCTGACGGCCGAGGCCCGGGCGCTGCCGGCGCGCGAGGTCCGGGCGTACAACGTCTTCCGCTCCGACCGGGTGCCGCAGGCCCTGGCCCGGGCCTGGGCCGAGCTGTCGCCGGACGCGCCGGTCGCGGACATCGCGCGGCACGCGCCCGCGGTCGTCGAGGCGTCCCGGGGCGACGTCGCCGAGAGCGGCGCCTTCTACGTCATGCTCTTCGCCGCCCGCCCGGAACCGGGGGCGCCGGCCGGGCCGACCCGCGTCCTGCTCACCGCGCAGGACTCCTACGCCCTGTCCGGTGCCGTCATGGCCTGGACGGCGGTCGCGGTGCTGCGGGGCGACGTCGTTCCCGGTGCCCACCTTGCCGCGGACGTCCTGGACCCCGGCGCGGTGGCGGCGCTGCTGCGCGATGACCCGCTCGTCGACTCCTTCGCCGTCACCTGAGCCGACGCCCGGGGTGGATCTGCGCGGGGGCGGCGCCATGGCTCAGCTGCTGCCCCGGACGGTGGCCTGTTGCGAGCTGCGGGGCGACCTGCCCGACTCCGTGCTGCATCCGTCCGAGGCCGAGGTGATCGCCGGAGCGGTCGAGCGGCGCCGGCGCGAGTTCGCGACCGTGCGTGGGTGCGCCCGGTGGGCCCTCGCCGCCCTCGGACACCCGCCCGTGCCCCTGCTGCCCGGACCCGCGGGAGCCCCCCGGTGGCCCGCCGGGACCACCGGCAGCATGACCCACTGCGACGGCTACCGCGCCGCGGCGGTGGCTCGGGCGCGCGAGACGGCGTCGATCGGTATCGACGCCGAGCCCGCCCACCCCTTGCCGCCGGACGTCGTCGACATGGTGGTGCTGCCCGCCGAGCAGGCGGCGCTGGCCGCCCTGCGCCACGTCGACCCGGCGACACCGTGGGACCGGCTGCTGTTCAGTTGCAAGGAGGCGGTCTACAAGGCGTGGTACCCGCTGACCCGCAGCTGGCTGGGCTTCGACCAGGTGGCCGTGATCGTCGACCCGCAGGCCCGCCGGTTCACGGCCCGGTTGCTGGGCCCGGCGATCAGGCTGGGGGACCGTCGCCTCACGGTGCTGCGCGGCCGCTACGCCGTGGCGAGGAGTCTCGTCCTGGCCGCCGTCACGGTCCCCGCCCCCGGGGTGGGGACGGCCGCCCGCCTCAGCCCTGGCGCGCCTTCCACCGGGGGTCCCGCTTGTTGATGATGTAGACCTTGCCGCGGCGGCGGACCACCTGGGAGCCCGGCTTGTTCTTCAGTGACTTGAGCGAGGCGCGGACCTTCATCGGGCGTCCTTCCCGTCGGCGGTGTCGGCCTGGTCCTTCTGGTAGCGGCGGCGGAACGCGGCCACCCGGCCCTCGGTGTCGACGACCCGGCCGCGGCCCGTCCAGAACGGGTGGCTGGCGGAGGAGATGTCGACGTCGATGACGGGGTAG
>JBHJOJ010000293.1:0-6540 GCA_050329835.1 Kineosporiaceae bacterium
GCCACCGCCACGAGCACCGCCGTGACGCTGCGCGGCCGGGGGGCGTTCCCGGTGACGGTACTGGCCGTGGCGCTGGTGCTGGCGGGGTTCCTGACCTCGGGCTGAGCCGCCGGGGGGCCCCCGGCCCGGACGCGGCTCGGCGGCCTACACCCGACCCCTGACGGCCCTCTTGTGCGCCGCCACGACGAGCGAGGCGAGTACGGCGACGCCGAGGATGCGGGCCCACGTCTCGAGTCCGATGGGCGCGGTCTGAAACAGCCCGTTCATGGCCGGGAGGTACGTGATCGCGGCTTGGGCGACGGCCTGCACGGCCAGGCCGAACATGACCCAGGGGTTGGTGAACCAGCCGAGGCGCCACACGGAACGAGTGAGCGACCGGCAGCTGATCAGGTAGAACGCCTCGACCGTGACGAACACGTTGAGCGCGGCGGTGCGCGCTGCTGCCTGCGAGGCGCCGGCGGCCAACTCCCACTCGTACAGCCAGAGTGAGGCGGCGACCAGCAACGACGACACGAGCAGGATGCGGACGACCAGCGTGCGGTTCAGCAGGGGCTGCCGGGGGTCCCGTGGCGGCCGGTTCATGATGCCGGGCTCCTTGGGCTCGAAGGCGAGCATGAGCCCGAGCAGCACCGCGGTCGTCATGTTGATCCACAGGATCTGCACGGGCAGGATCGGCAGCGAGAACCCGAGAGTGATCGCGACCAGAATGACCGCTCCCTCGCCCATGTTGGTGGGGAGCGTCCAGACGATGAACTTGGTGAGGTTGTCGAAGACGCCGCGGCCCTCTTCCACGGCGGCCTCGATGGTCGTGAAGTCGTCGTCGGTGAGCACCATGTCCGCCGACTCCTTGGCGACGTCGGTGCCGGAGCGGCCCATCGCCACGCCGATGTCGGCGCGGCGCAGCGCGGGAGCGTCGTTGACACCGTCCCCGGTCATGGCGACCACGTGATCCCGCTCCTGCATCGCGGTCACCAGGCGGAGCTTCTGCTCGGGGGTGACCCGCGCGAAGACCCGCGCCCGATCGACGGCGGCGGGTACGGCGTCGTCGGGCAGCTGGTCGAGCTCGGTGCCGGTCAGCACGGCTCCCGGGCGCTCCTGGTCGTCGAGGATCCCGACAGCCGAGGCGATCGCGGACGCCGTCCCGGCGTGGTCGCCGGTGATCATCACGACTGTGACACCGGCGGACCGGCAGGCGGTCACGGCGCCGATCGCCGCTGGTCTCGGCGGGTCCTGCATCGCCTGCAGCCCGGTGTAGGTCAGCACCCGCCGCTCCTCCACCACACCGGCGTCGGCGCCAGGAGCAAGGACGGCCGTCGCGGTGGCCAGCACCCGCAGGCCGGCGGCTGCCAGAGCGTCCGCCTGCCGCTGGACATGCTCCCGGTCCAGCGGGGCGGCGGTCCCGTCCGTCGCCATCGCCGCCGAGCACAGGTCGAGGATGCGCTCGGCGGACCCCTTCGCGAGAACGCGCGGGCCGGCCTCCGGGTCCGTGTGGACGGTGGCCATCCACTGGCGTTCGGAGCTGAACGGCATCGTGTCCGTGCGGGGGAGCAGCGCGGCCTGCTCGGCGGGGTCCAGTCCGGCCTTGAGGCCGGCCACGAGCAGCGCCGCCTCGGTGGGGTCACCGACCGCGCTCCATCGATCGTCCTCGCCGTGCCGCAGGTCGGCGTCGTTGCAGAGCATCCCGGCGCGAAGGCACCAGAGCAGGCTCCGGTCCCCGACGTCTGCCGGTTCGTCCTGCTCGTCGAGCAGGCAGCCTGCCGGTTCGTACCCGGTTCCGGTGATGCGGTGACGACTGCTCGGGGTGAGCACGACGCCCACCGTCATCTGGTTCTCGGTGAGGGTCCCGGTCTTGTCCGTACAGATGACGGTGGTGCTCCCGAGCGTCTCGACCACGGGGAGGCGGCGCACGACGGCCCGTCGTCGCGCCATGCGCGACACGCCGATCGCCAGGATGATCGTGACGGCGGCGGGCAGGCCCTCGGGAATCGCGCCGACGGCCAGGGCGACCGATGCGGTGAACATGTCGGCGACGGCTTGGCCGCGAGCCAGACCCACGGCGAACGTCAGCGCGGCCAGCCCGAGGATGACGGCCGTGAGCAGCCGGCTGAACTCGGTGAGCCGACGCGTCAGGGGGGTGGCCAGGGGGTCCGCCGCGCCCACCAACCGGTGGATCTCGCCGAGCTCGGTCTCGCCACCCGTGGCGACGACGACGCCCCTGCCGGTCCCGTGGGTGATCAGCGTGCCGGAGTAGAGAACGCTGCGCCGGTCGGCGACCGGGGTGTCGGCCGGCACGGCCACCTCGTCCTTCGCGACCGGCACCGACTCGCCCGTCAGTGCCGACTCGTCGGCCTGGAGCTCGGACGCCTCGATCAGACGCAGATCGGCCGGAACCTTGTCGCCGGTGTCGAGGATCACGACGTCGCCGGGCACCAGGTCCTCGGAGTCCATGACGGCCACCTGACCGTCCCGGCGTACCCGCACCTTGGTGCGCACCATCAGGCGCAGCGCGTCGAGGGCGGCCTCGGCCTTGGACTCCTGCACGAAGCCGACGACAGCGTTGACGAGCACGACACCGAAGATCACCGTGGCATCGACCAGCTCGCCGAGTGCGACGGTGACCCCCCCGGCCACCAGCAGCACGTAGATGAGCGGATTGTGGAACTGACGGCCGACTCGCCCGAGCACCCCGCTGCCCTGGGCGCGGGGCAGCACGTTCGGCCCGTAGCGGTCGAGTCGTCGGGAGGCCTCTGCCGACGACAGCCCCTCCTGGGGATGTGTCTCGAGCAGGAGCACCACCTCATGCGGCGGCACGGAGTGATGCGCGTAGTCACGGCTCGTCGACACGAGACCCCTTCCGAGCGCTGGCCGAGCCGCGAGGCGGCCCCTGCCTACCAGGCCACCGCCGACCGCCGGCACGATGCTCGATCGAGCCTACCCAAGGCCACCCGAGCCACCGGCTCCGCGACCTCGGCCCTGATCCAGGCTCAGCCCACGGCCACCGGGTTGAGTGCGGCCACCACGTCCGCCAGCACCCGGTCCGCCTCCTCGTGGGGTACCTGGCAGGTGCCCGCGGCCAGGTGCCCGCCACCGCCCTGGGCGAGCATGAGCCCGCCGATGTCGGCGGGGTGCGAGCGGTCGAGGATGGACTTGCCCACCGCGAGCACCGTGTTCTGCCGCTCCTTGCCCCACATGACGTGAATGCTCACCCGGCACTGCGGGAACAGGGCGTAGACGAGGAACCGGTGGCCGGCGTGGATGATCTCCTCGTTCCGCAGGTCGAGTACCACGACGTCCCCGTGCACGTCGGACACCCGCCACAGCTGGGAGGTGAACCTGCTGTTCTGCTCGCGGAACAGGGCGACGCGCTCGACGACGTCGGGATGGGCGAGGACCTCCTCGACCCCGCGGCCCTCGCCCACCTCGTCGATGAGGTCCATCATCAGCTGGTAGTTGGGGATCCGGAAGTCGCGGAAACGGCCCAGTCCGGTCCGGCTGTCCATCACGAAGTTGAGCAGGGTCCAACCCTGGGGGTCGAGGATGTCGGCGAGCCCGTAGTCGGCGGAGTCGGCGCGGTCGACCGCGGCCATGAGGTCCGTCGACACGTCGGGGAAGGTCTCGGCCTCCCCGAAGTGCCGGTAGACCACCCGGGCGGCGGACGGCGCCGCGGGGTCGATGACGTGGTTGGGCACGGATCCGTTGCGCAGCGTCTCGCTGTGGTGGTGGTCGAACACCAGATGGGCGGCCGGGTGGTAGGGCAGGTTCGTGAGGATGTCCCGGTCGGTGATCTCGACGGCACGGTCCTGGACGTCCTTGGGGTGGACGAACCGGATCTCGTCGATCATCCCGAGCTTCCGCAGCAGGACGGCGCACACCAGGCCGTCGAAGTCGCTGCGCGTCACCAGTCGGTAGGGCCCACCACTCTTCACGGGGTAGTCGTCGGCGCGCCGGGGGTGCGCTCGTGATCGGCCGAAGGGGTGACGTCAGCGGCGGGAGGTCTGGCACCACGCCGGCAGGTGGGCGTTCGCCGCCCGCACCAGGCCGGCGAACTCCGCCAGCTCGACGACCTCGATCCCGGCGAGGGCCAAGGTCTCGACACCGTCGCAATCGGCGAAGAGATCGGGCTCCCGGGCCGCGATGACGACCCGGGAGATCCCAGTGGCGAGGACCAGGTCTGCGCACGCCACGGGTCGGGAGCGACGGTACGTGCACGGCTCCAGGGACGAGTACAGGGTGAGCGGGCCGCTCGCCGGTTCCGTGACCGCGCGCCGGGCCAGCCGGGCGAGCGCGACCTCCTCGGCGTGGTCGTGGGGGTCCGTCTCGCGCGAGTGGCCTCGGGCCAGCTCGCGGCCGGCCGCGTCGACGACCAGCGCGCCGACCGAGTACGCCGACTCCGACGGCGGGCTGCGCCGGGCCTCCGCGACGGCGGCCAGCAGGAGGTCGCGGTCCCTGGGGGCACTCACGCGCGCTCCAGGTCGTACGTGAGGACCGCCATGTCGCCGACGGGGCGGACCTCGCGCAGGCGGGCCCGGGAGCCCGGACCCAGCGGGAACGGTCCGCTGCCCACGAGCCGCGGTGCGCCCGGACGGCCGACGAGGAACGGGGCGACGGCGATCCGCAGTTCGTCCACGGCCCCGGCGGCCAGGAACGCGGTGTTGACGCTCGTCCCTCCCTCCACCAGGACCCGGCGCGCCCCGCGCCGGGCGAGTTCGGCCACCACGTCCCCAGGATCGCCCGCGGGTCCCGCCGCCACGACCTCCGCCACGCCGGACAGCGCCGCCCGGACCGCGGCCACCCGGGGGGCGGGTACCAGCACCAGCGGCGGGGCGAGTGCGGCAGCGTCCACCACGCCGTCCCGGAACAGCGCCGAGCCCGGTGGCAGCTCCCCGCTGCGGGTGAGAACGACCCGCAGCGGCGTCGGCGGCCGGCCGCCGGCGACCCGCTCCGCCCGCCGGGCCGCAGACCGGACCACCAGTCGCGGGTCGTCGGCGCGCACCGTGCCGGCGCCGACGACGACCGCGTCGCACGACGCCCGGAGCGCGTCGACCGCGTCGAGGTCCTCCGGCCCCGACAGCACGAGGCGCTGCGGCGAGTCGTCGTCGAGGTGCCCGTCCAGCGAGATCGCCGCGCTGAGGATCACGACGGGCCGGTCCAGCGCCGCCACCACCCCCTGATGATCCCTCACCTCCGCGCCCCCGCCGATCCGGGACGGAAGTCCCAGCGCCGGGACCACTCCGACGTGCGAGGTTGCCGCAAGGTGTCGACACACGCCTGACCTCCTGGTTATCTACGTCACAGATCACGAGGACTCGGGCCACGACGAGGAGGCCTGGATGACGGCGGCGACGGACAGCGGCGAGGCTGCGCCTCCCGGCGCGCCCCCCGCCACGGCGGGGACGCTCGTCGACCGCCTGGCGGACCCGGAGGTGGCCGCGTCCCTGCACCTGCTGCTCGACAACGCCGCCACCCTGGCCTTCACCGTGGAGGCCCTCGACGGCTTCCTGCGCCGGGGGGACGTCATCGCCGAGAGCCTGTCCGCCGGCGTCCGCGACGTCCTTCCGGCCCTCGGGGACCTCGAAGGCGTGGCGGCCCAGGCCGGATCGGTGGCCGCCCGGGCACCCGAGCTGTTCGCCGCGTTCGAGGCGCTCGTCGGCTCCGGGATGCTGCGCCCGCAGGTGCTGGAGGTGCTCGGAACGCTGGCGGGCGCCCTCGTCGAGGGCGCGGACCGGGCGCGCGAGGAACGGACGTCGGTCGGGATGCTCGGGGCCCTGCGCGCGCTGCGCGACCCGGACGTCGCCCGCGGCCTCGGGCTGCTCGTCGAGGTCGCCCGCGCGCTCGGACGCGTGGTCTGAGCGGCGGCGGTCGACGTGCACGAGCTGTCGATCACCCGCTCGGTGGTCCGGACGGTCACCGAGGCGACCGGAGAGCACCGGGTGCTCGTGGTCCGGATGCGGATCGGCGTCCTCAGCGGAGTGGTGCCGGACGCCCTGCGGTTCGCGTGGGACGTCGCGGTGCTCGACGGGCCGCTCGCCGACTCCCGGCTGGAGATCGACGAGGTGCCGGCAGCGGTCACGTGCCGCGACTGCGGGCTGACGTCGGACCTCACCGACCCGCTGCCGCTGATGTGCCCGGAGTGCGGCCGCCGGGAGGTCGATCTCGTGAGGGGCCGCGAGATCGAGGTCGTGAACGCCGACATCGACGACGGATTCCCCGCTACGGAGGCTGCTGCATGACCACGACCGTCGACCTGCGCCAGGCCGTGCTCGCCAAGAACGACGACCTGGCGGCCGCCCTGCGGTCCGACCTGGCCACCGCGGGCACCGTGGCCGCCAACCTCATGTCGTCCCCGGGGTCCGGCAAGACCGCCCTGCTCGAGGTGGTGCTCGGGCGGGCCGTCGGCCGCGGCGTGGCGGTGGCCGCGCTGACCGGGGACCTCGCCACGGAGAACGACGCCAAGCGGCTGGCCCGCTCGGGCGCCCCCGTCCGCCAGATCACCACCGGCGGCAACTGCCACCTCGAGGCGGACATGCTCCGCGACCACCT
>JBHJOJ010000294.1:0-5000 GCA_050329835.1 Kineosporiaceae bacterium
CGGCGCCCCCGCCGGCACCCGGCCCGCCCCGCGGCGAGGCCGAGGCGGCCACGGAGGCGGTGCCCGTCGCCCGCGAGGAGCGCCTGCGGCGCGACAACCCCCTCGGCTGAGCCGAGGAGGCCGGCGCGCATCCTGCCAGCGGTCGCTGCGTGAGCTGCCCGCCGCTTCGTCACGGGTGCCGCCGACGGACGCGCGTGCCGGACTCGTGGACGTTCTGCTCATCGAGACTCGTGATCGTGGACGTGCGCCGCATTCCGAGTCGTCATCGGATCCGTTGATCACGAGTTGCACCGCGTTTCGGTCGTCATCGGACTGGATGACGACCACACCGCGGAGCAAGTCGCGATCAACTCCTGCTCGGCTGTCCGTCCTCGACGACGAAGCCGACGGGCATGACGTGGATCATGCTCTCCCACGACGACCTCCCCCCAGCGTGTGCACGACCCCGGACACCCGCCGATGCTCCGTGGACCATCGACTCACGGCACGGCGGCCCGCAGCTCCGAGAGATGCGTACCCCCGCAGTCGTCGGCCGCCGCAGGTTCTCCGGCGGCCGTGGCGTCCGGACGCACCGGTGCGTAGAGGGCCTCGAAGGTCGCCAGGGTTCGCTCGAGGTCGTGCCCGGCGGCGACGGCGCGGCTCTCGGCCCCGGCCGCCCGCCGCAGCCCGGCGTCGGTGAGCAGGGGCGCCACGGCGGTCGCCAGCGCGGCCAGGTCCCCCGGCGGGACGAGCGCGCCGTTGCGCCCGGCCCGGACGAGGTGCGGCAGGGCGTGGGCGTCGGCGGTCACCAGGACGCACCCGCCGGCCAGCCACGTCCCGACCCCGGCCACGGCGCAGCGCCACGCCCACCGGGACCCACCGACCAGGATCACCACGAGGGAGCCCGACCGGAGCAGGGCGGCGGCCGCCGCGAGGAGCACCCACCGCCTCCGGGACGCCGCCCCGCGCCTCCCCCGTGGGTACCCGATCACGGGGGCCACCGGGGTAGGGGTCACACTCGACCGGTGCCGACGCGCTCCCGCCTCGTCCTCGTCACCGGCGCCACCGGGTACATCGGTGGGCGGCTGGTCCCGGAGCTGCTGGCGGCCGGGCACCGGGTGCGCGTGCTGGTCCGGGACCCCTCGCGGCTGCGGGCGCACGCCTGGGCGGGCGAGGTCGAGGTGACCCGCGGCGACGCCCTGGTCCCCGGCGACCTGGCCGAGGCGATGGCGGGTGTCGAGGTGGCGTACTACCTCATCCACTCCCTGGGGACCGGGCCCCGGTTCGAGCGAACCGACCGGCGGGCCGCCCGCGCCTTCGCCGCCGCCGCCCGCGAGGCCGGGGTCTCCCGCATCGTCTACCTCGGCGGGCTCCACCCGGCGGGCGACGACCTGAGCCCCCACCTGGAGTCCCGCAAGGAGGTCGAGGAGATCTTCCTGGAGTCCGGGGTCCCGACCGTCGTGCTGCGGGCGGCGGTCATCATCGGCTCCGGGTCGGCGTCGTTCGAGATGCTGCGGTACCTCACGGAGCGGCTGCCCGTCATGGTCACCCCGCGCTGGGTGGGGACCCGGATCCAGCCGATCGCCGTCCGGGACGTCCTGCACTACCTCGTGGCCGCGGCCTCCCTGCCGGCCGGCGTCGAGGGCGGCTTCGACATCGGCGGCCCCGACGTCCTGACCTACCGGGAGATGATGCAGGGCCACGCCCGGGTGGCTGGGCTGGAGCGGCGGTTCATCGTCCCGGTCGGCGTCATGAGCCCCCGGCTCAGCTCGCACTGGATCGGCGTGGTCACCCCGATCCCCAACCGGCTCGCCAAGCCGCTGGTCCGCAGCCTCGTCAACGAGGTCGTCGTCCGCGACGACGCGA
Source organism: Kineosporiaceae bacterium (assembly GCA_050329835.1). Taxonomy (GTDB): domain Bacteria; phylum Actinomycetota; class Actinomycetes; order Actinomycetales; family JBBAYJ01; genus JANNOG01. The sequence continues at coordinate 1,846 of JBHJOJ010000294.1, forward strand.
TCCGCCGGCTGGTCCCGGACCCGCCGGGAGGTCTCACCGGCTTCGACCGGGCGGTGGAGCTCGCGCTGGCGCGCGTCCGCGAGGCGAAGGTCCTCACCCGCTGGTCGGGCGCCTCGGAGCCGGGGGCCCCCAGCGACCCGCTGGCCGCCGACCCGGACTGGGCGGGCGGGTCGCTGTACGTCGACGACCGCTCGACCCCGGTGCGGGCGTCCCCGGCCACGCTGTGGCGGGTCGTCGAGGGCATCGGGGGCGAGAACGGCTGGTACTCCTGGCCGCTCGCGTGGTGGATCCGGGGCTGGATGGACCGCGCGTGGGGCGGGCCCGGCCTCGCACGCGGCCGTCGCGACCCACGGCGGCTGCACGTCGGCGACGCCGTCGACTGGTGGCGGGTCGAGGACATCGCGGACGGGCGGTTGCTGCGGCTGCGCGCCGAGATGCGCCTGCCCGGCCTGGCCTGGCTGGAGCTGTCGGTGGGCCAGGACCCGGTCGGGCGGACGCTGTTCCGGCAGCGGGCGCTGTTCCATCCCCGCGGGCTGGTGGGTCATCTGTACTGGGCCGCGGTCACCCCGTTCCACGGGGTCGTCTTCGGTGGGATGCAGCGCAACGTCGCCCTGGCCGCGGCGACCCTGGAGCGGCAGGTCGGCCACGCCCAGCGCCTGGACCGCCCGGACCCGGGGCCGGCCGGCATCCGGTGATCGTCGACTTGTCGACGATCACGCGGGGAGCGGGCGAGGTCCGGTCACACCAGCCAGCGGGCGGCGTAGGGGGGCAGGGCGAAGCGGCCTGCCCCGTCCCTCGCCACCGCGGCGCCGGAGAGTGCGTCGGCCGGCCCGCCCGGCAGGTGACCGAGGACCGACCCGTCCAGCCGCAGCAGTCGGCCCGTGACGTTGTACAGCCCGAGCATCGGCCCCACCGGGTGGCGGCGCAGGACCGCCAGCACGGCCGGATCCCCGGCGTCGATCAACTCGGCCTCGACGGAGGCGTGCAGCTGCGGGAGCCCGGCCCGGACCCGGGCCAGGTGGCGCAGCCCGGTGAACACCTGGCCGGTCACGGTCGAGACGTCGTACCGGTCGTCGGCACGCTCCCCCAGCGCCGACACCCCCCACGGCAGGACCGGGCGGTGGATCCACCGGGAGTCGCCGGCCCGCGCCGGGTCGACGTCCCACGCCGGGTCCCCGCGCAGGGCGAGCTCGTCACCGCTCCACAGGACCGGCAGCCCGCCCCACCCGAGGACGACGGCGTGCACGAGGAGGATCCGGGCGACCGCGTCGTCGAGCGCCGCCTCGCGCTCCGGCCCGGGGGCACGCTGGAGCGCGGCCTCGAGCCCTGCCAGCCGGGCGGTCGACCCGACGACCCGCTCCTCGCCGTGCCGGACCGGCGGCCCGGTCGGCACGTCGACCCGGAACCGGTCCCCGCGGGCGAAGGAGCCGGGGTGCCGCCCGGTGTAGAAGGCGGTGAGGAAGGCCCGGTGGTCGGCGGCGGGCACGCCTTCGGCCGCGGTGTCCGCGTCCGAGACCCGCCAGGAGATCTCGTCGTGGTCGCGGACGGCGAGCGTCCAAGCGGTACCCGCCGGGTGGGCGGGCACCCGGCCCAGGGCCCGCCCGGCGAGTCCGGTGCTCCCGGTCGCCAGCATCGCCCAGACGTGGGTCGCGACGTCGTCGCGGGCGGCGAGGTCGGCGCCCCGCCCGGCGCGCCGCCCCCGGCCGGCGTACGCGCCGGGGTCGTCGCCCGAGGCGGTGGCGGGTGCGGCGACCGCGAGCGCCGGCGCGGCGATCCGCAGGGCCGCCCGCAACGCCTGCAGCAGTGCCGCGACCTCCGGCAGGTCGCGGCAGTCGGTGCCGTCCCGCTTCCACGCGTACGGCAGCCCGACGAGGCGCAGCACGTCCACCCCGAGGTTGGCCAGCGAGCACATGATGTCGAGCGAGGCGCAGAAGACGTCGCTGTTCGACCAGTCGAGGTCCCACTGCCACGGGTGGAAGGTCGTCCAGACCGCAGCCCCGAGCTCGTCGTCCCAGGTGAAGGGTGGGGCGGCACCCGGCCACGCGGGCGGCACGCTGCGGGCCAGCCGGTCCACCCGGGCGCCGTCCGAGACCACGTGGAAGGCGCCTCGGTACCGGCGCCGCCCGATCCGGGCCCGCCGCGCCCACTCGTGCTCCCGGGCGACGTGGGTGAGCACGAGGTCCAGACCGAGACTCATGCCCTGGCCGTGCAGGTCGGCGGACAGCGCGGACAGCTCGTCGACGGTCCCGAGGTCGGGGCGCACGCTGCGGTGGTCGGCCACCGCGTGGCCGCCGTCGTGCGGCTCGGGGCGGGGAGTCTGCAGCGGCAGCAGGTGGAGCACCGTGGCCCCGAGCTCGTGCAGGTAGGGCACCGTCTTGCGGATCGCGACGAGGTCACCGGCGAAGCGGTCGGCGTACGCGGCGTAGGCGAGCTGGTCCGGTGCCGCGAACCAGTCCGGGCGGACCAGGCGGTCGAGGTCGCGGCGACGCAGCCGGGCGGGCCGGCGGGCGACGCTGCGGGCGACGATCTCGGCGACGTCGGCGTCCAGTTCCTCCAGCTCGTCGGCGGGGTAGACCTCGGCGGCGGCCGCGGCGAAGTCCGGCCACCAGCGGTCGACCCGGGCCTCGAACAGCTCGGCCTCGACCGCGCCGACGCGCTCCTGGATGGGCGGGCCGAGGCTGGGGAACGGCCTGGTGGTCACGGGTGCTGGCCCTCCGTGAGGTCGCGGGTGGGGGTCGGGGCGCCGGTTCGCTCGCGGGCGAGCCCGTCGAGCTCGCCGGCGTCGTACCAGGACAGCACGTGGCCGTCCAGTTCGTCCCGGGCGGCCTCGAACGCCGCCTCGTCACCCGTCCGCAGGGCGGCCACCGCGGCGGCCACCGCGGGGCCGGACGCGGCGTCGTCCACGAGCACGCTCGCGACGTCGGCGCGGCCCACCGGGCGGGTGCAGGAGACGGCGGCCGGGTGGTCACCGGGCTCCGCCGGCCCGTCCCGGACCGGCACGACGGCGGCGACGACGACGCGACGGGGCGGGTCGGCCGGAGCGGCGGCCAGCAGCTCGAGCGAGGCGTCGGCGGCCGCGATCAGGGCCGCCTCGGCGAGTTCGTCGGCGAGTTCGTCGGCGAGCTCCCCGGCGGGGTCGCCCGGGTCGCCGCCCT
>JBHJOJ010000295.1:0-25317 GCA_050329835.1 Kineosporiaceae bacterium
TACGTACAGTGCGGTCAGAAGGGCGTCCAGGTTGTTCTCCACAAGATCACCCTCGGCGCCCTTCGCCACGCCCCAGCGCAGGCACACCGAAGCGATCCATTCGGACTCACTCATCTAGCGGCGGCCCGGGCCTGAGCCCTGGCCCTGGCCCGGGCCTGAGCCCTGGCCCGCCCGGTTCCCGGGCGTCCGTCACCCGTGATCGCGTGATCCCCGGGGTCCCTGCGGGCCCCGGGGCTCACGTCACTCCTACGTCGGGCTCGGCCCCAGGGTTCACCCGGCTCCGGCGGTCACACGCTCCCGGTCACGACGAACGTGTTGAGGATCTGGTCGAGGGCGTCGAAGTCGCGCTCCGCGACGATCTGCACCTGCACCGACACGAGGAAGCTGCCGTCCTCGGGCTGCGCCGCGACGATGACGTAGGCGGCGGCCGTGCCCCCGCAGCCCGTGAACAGGTCGTAGGCGCCGGTGTACAGCGGGTCCTGGTAGGGCTGGCGCCCCTCGTAGGTGCACACCTCGGAGCCGCCGCTGCCCAGCTGGTCGAGCAGGGCCTCGGGCGCCGTCCCGGCCAGGCCGGACGACGCGGTGAGGATCATTCCGGGCACGTCCCAACTGTCGCCGAACGCCTGGAGGTCGGGTGCGGCGCGGACGTCGATCCGGGCGATCCCGTCCTCCCCGGTGAACGGGGCGCCGTCGACGTCCGACCACTCGGCCGGCACCGAGACCGAGACCGCGCCGGTGTCGTCGCCGATCGTCACGTACTCGCCGTACGTGCCGGCGGCCGGGTCGCCCCCGGCGTCCGGGGTGACCTCCTCGCCGAGCTCCTGGCGGAACGAGAACGTCGCCTCCAGCGGCTCCCCGTTGATCTGGCCCTCGAGCACCTCGCCGGACTCGTACCGCAGCACCTCGATCTGCAGCACGTCGTCCGGGGCGTTGCTGCGCAGCACGTCGCAGTACTCGCGCATGGTGCCGTCGGTGCCGATGACGATGTTCTCCAGGCGGGTGATGATGTCGCCGCCCGTGATCCCCGCCTCGTCGGCCGGCGAGCCGGACTCGACGGAGGCCACCCAGATGCCCGAGGACCCGTCGTCCGCGACGACCGCGGTGCCGTTGATCCCGATGCTCGTGACGTCCTGCTCCTCCGCCAGTTGCGCGACCACGGTCTCGGCCTCGGCGGCCGAGATCGCGAACTGCTGGCGGGTCTCGGCGTCGCCGGCGTAGTTGACGCCGACCACCTGGCCGTTCCCGTCGATCAGCGGCCCGCCGGAGTTGCCGGGGTTGATCGTGGCGTCGTGCTCCAGCACGGCGTCCACCGACGCCCAGGGCGTCTCGCCCTCGGCGGCCGCCTTGCTGACGATCCCGCGGGTGAGGGTGTACTCGGGGTCGCCGAGGGGGAAGCCGGCGGCGTAGACGTCGAGCCCGGTGTCCGCCTCGCCGGACCGCCACTGCAGGGTCGGGTAGTCCTCGCCGTCGAGGTCGATGACCGCGAGGTCGGAGCACTCCGAGACACCGAGGACCCGGGCGTTGACCGCCTCGTCGGAGCCGCCGACGAACACCTCGAGGAACGCCGCGCCCGTCACGACGTGGTTGTTCGTCACCGCCAGGCCGTCGGGGGAGATGAGGAAGCCGGAGCCGGCGCCCGCCTGGTTGAGCTGCTCCCCGAACTCGGGGTCGACGAATGTCCCCTGGGCCACGATCTGGATCGTGGCCGCCTCGACCTCGGCCGGGGAGCGCTCACCGTCACCGCCCCCCGCGTCGTCGCCGGAGGCATCGGAGGAGCTGCCGCCCACGACGCCGCAGCCGGCGGCGATCAGGGCGGCGAGGACGGCACCCGTGGCGGTGACGACCGCTCGGGAGGACACGGGGCGCAACGCGCGCATGGGCTGTCTCCGCACGTGAGGTGATGTCGGCAGGCGGAAGCTAGCAGCGAGCGGCGCCCTCTGGGGTGCAGGGTCAGCAGATTCGTGGTAGCTGCTCACCCAGCGGGAGGTCGACCACCCGGGTGGCCCCGAAGGCGGTGCGGGCGACCACGGTTCCCGGGTGCTCGGGGACGCAGCGGCCGACGACGGCGGCGCGGGCCCCGCGGTCGTGGGCGCGCATCACCGCCAGGACCTCCTCGGCGTCCTCCGCGGCGACGAAGGCGACGAGGACGCCCTCGTTGGCGACGTACCACGGGTCCAGGCCGAGGAAGCCGCAGGCGTTCGCGACCTCCGGAGGCACCGGGACGGCGCCCTCGTCCACCTCGATCCCGACGCCCGCCGCCGCCGCGATCTCGTTCAGCGTGGCCGCGAGGCCGCCGCGGGTCGGGTCGCGCAGCACGTGCACGCCCGGCCGTCCCCTGCCGGGGCGGGCAGCGAGCATCGCGGCCACGAGGTCGTGCAGCGGCGCGGTGTCGCTGCGGATCTCGGTGCCGAACTCCAGGCCCTCGCGGACGCTCATGATCGCGATCCCGTGAACCCCGATGTCACCGCTCACGAGGACGGCGTCCCCGGGGCGGGCGCGCTGCGGCCGGACGTCGACGCCGGCGGGCACGACCCCGACCCCGGACGTCGTGACGTACACCCCGTCGCCGTGGCCGGAGTCGACGACCTTGGTGTCGCCCGTGACCACGGTGACCCCCGCCCGCCGGGCGGCCTCGCCCAGGGCCGCGGCGACCCGGCCGACCACCTCGGTCGGGGTGCCCTCCTCGAGCACGAAGCCGGCAGTGAGGTACCGCGGCACGGCCCCGGACATGGCGAGGTCGTTGACGGTGCCGTTGACGGCCAGGTCCCCGATGGACCCGCCCGGGAAGAAGAGCGGCCGCACGACGAACGAGTCGGTCGACAGCGCCAGCCGGACGCCGTCGACCTCCACCACCGCCGAGTCGCCCAGGTCGGCGAGGACGTCCGGTCCGCCCGGCGCCGGCGTGAACGCGGGCAGGAAGAGGTGGTGGACGAGCTCGGCGGACATGGCTCCCCCGCCGCCGTGGCCCATGACGATGGCCGGGCTGTCCCGCAACGGCACGGGGCAGGTCCAGCCGGTGATGTCGAGCCCCGTCATCGCCCGCTCCTCGTCCCGTCGTGACGGGGAACGGCAGCCCCGTCCCGGCCAGCGTAGTCCGGCCCACGGCGGCCTCCCCCGTTCGCAGGATGCCCGGATGTTCCTGAGGACTTACCCTTTCGTCCCGGACAAAGGAGACGGATGACGTGGAATGACCCGTTGCGCCGCTACGAACTCGCCCAGCGGCTGCAGCGGTTGCGGGAGCAGGGGGAGTCCGTGCCCGACGTCCCCCTGGCGGAGGGCGCGGACCTGACTCCCGACCTCCTCGGGGACGACGAGCGGCTGCGGGCGCTCGTCTCCCGCGTCATGGCCGAGATGTCGGCCACGGAGGCCCCCGCCGTCCCGGCGGCCGCCGAGCCGGCCGCGCCGCGGTGGCAGGACGAGTGGTGGTCGCCCGCCGCCGGGCCCACGGAGCGGGCCCGGCAGGTGTTCGGCGGCCCGGACGGCTGGATGCTGGCCTGGGTGCTGCACCGGCGGACCGGACTTCCGCTGGCGGCGGTCGAGGAGCGGGAGGCGGGGTCGCGCCTGCGCTTCTGGGTGCGCCGCCACCTGGTGGTCGACATCCTCGACGGCCGCTACCTCGACGTCGAGGGACCCGCCGACGGGGACACGATGATCGCTCGGCACACCTCGCGGCAGGCGGCGTCCCGCCGCGTGCTCGCCCTCCGGCACCCCCCGCGCTGGCGGGACCTCGAGGTCCCCGACGGCCGGCGGGAGCCCTGGCAGGAGGTCCTCACCACCGCCCCGCCGGAGGCGGTCGAGCTGGTCGCGGACGAGCTGGCCACCCGCCACGGCCTCGGGGCTCCGCCCGGACCCGGGCGGCCCGCGCCATAGTCGCCGCATGCCGACCCTCGCCGACCACCCGCGGTTCCCCCTGCTCACCGGCCCCTCGCCGGTGCACCCGCTGACGCGGCTCACCGAGCATCTCGGCGGTCCGGCGATCTGGGCCAAGCGCGAGGACATCAACAGCGGCATCGGCGCCGGCGGCGGGAACAAGGTCCGCACACTGGAGTACCTCGTCGCGGACGCCCTGGCGACCGGCTGCGACACCCTCGTGACCATCGGCGGGGTCCAGTCCAACCACACCCGCCAGACCGCGGCCGCGGCGGCGGTCGCCGGGCTGACCGCCCGCGCACGGTGCTGGGCATCGACGCCTCGGCGAGGCCCGCCGAGACCCGGGCCGCGGTCGACCGGATCGCGCGGTTCACCGCCGAGCGGATCGGGCTGCGGCGCGACCTGCGCGACGACGAGATCGTGCTGGTCGAGGGCTACGCCGGGCCGGTCTACGGGGTGCCGTCGGAGCGCACGCTGGAGGCGATCCGGCTGGCGGGCCGGCTGGAGGGGATGATCGTCGACCCGGTGTACGAGGGTAAGTCGTTCGACGGGCTCGTCGACCTGGTGCGGTCGGGCCGCATCCCGCGGGACGCCACCGTGCTGTACGTCCACCAGGGCGGAGTTCCGGCGATCCACGGGTACAGCTCGCTGTTCCGCTGAGGCGGGCCTGTGGACAGCGAGAACGATCATCAGCGGTGGCCCGGCATCGTGACAGCGTGCGGGAGAGGAGGGACGATGACTGCCGTGGCGACCGTGACGGGGATGCGTCCGACGACGGCCGACGAATTCCTGTCCTGGGACAACCGGGATGAGGGGCCGAGGTACGAGCTCATCGGCGGCGTCGTCGTCGTGAGCCCGTCTCCGATCGTGCCCCACCAGCGCCTGTCGGGCTCCCTGTACGTCACCCTCCGCCTGGCCTGCCCGGCTGGACTCGAGGTCTTCGCGGCCCCGCTCGACGTCCGGCTGTCGGGCGACACCGTCGTGCAGCCCGACCTCCTCGTCGTGCGAACACAGGACGCCACCGAGAACCACCTGGCGGGCGTTCCCCTGCTCGTGGTGGAACTCCTGTCCGACGCCACCCGAGGACACGACCTCCTCCTCAAGCGGTCGCGCTACGAGGCGGCCGGTGTCCCGAGCTACTGGATCGTCGAGCCGGAGACGGCGGAGTTCATCGTCCTCGAGCTCGTGGCCGGCCGGTACACGGAGGTGCGCACGGGCGTGCTGGGGCGCCCACCGGTCACCGTCACCCGGCCCTTCCCGGTCACCCTCGACCTGCCGCACTGAGCCCGTCGGCCCACCGGCGCGTCGCCGTCACCAGCCCGTCGACGTGGGCGTCCGAGACCGCGAAGGACAGGGCGACGAACCCGCGGCGGGCCAGGTGGTGCCCGCCCGCGAGCATCGCGTGGAAGTACAGCTCGGCGAGGCGGTCGTCGGCGGCGTGGACCGTGAGCATCGAGCCCAGTCCCGTGACGTGCATCGGCGCGCCGGCGGCCGCGAAGGCCGCGGACAGCGCCGTGCGCAGCCGGTCCCCCCGGGCGTTCACCGCCTCGAGCGCCTCGTCGTCCAGAGCGTGGCGCAGGGTGGCGATCGCCGCGGCCATGGAGACCGCGTTGTTGTTGAACGTCCCGGCGTGGGCGAGCCGCCCGCCCGCCGACCGGTCGAAGTGCCGCATGATCTCTTCGCGGCCGCCGAACGCCCCGAACGGCATCCCCCCGCCCAGGTACTTGCCCAGCGTCGTCAGGTCCGGGGTCACCCCGTACCGCAGCTGGGCGCCGCCGGGCGAGAGCCGCGACGTCATGACCTCGTCGAGGACGAGCACCGCGCCGGAGGTGGTGCACCGGCGTCGGAGCTCCCGCAGCCACTCCGGTGACGCGACCCGGCACCCGCCGGAGCCCTGCACCGCCTCCACGAGCACGCACCCGAGGTCCGGGTCGGCGAACAGGGTGTCGAGCCCGGCCGGGTCGTCGAAGGGTGCGACGACGAACCGGTGCGGCACCGTCACCGACGACGGCCCGTGGCCGAACGACAGGACCCCGCCGTGGTACCCGCCGTCGAAGACCCCGACGCCGGTCCGGCCGGTGTGGTGCAGCGCCGTGGCGACGGCCATGAGGTTGGCCTCGGTCCCGGAGTTCGTGAAGCGGACCCGGGCCATCGCGGGGAAGCGGGCGCCGATCAGCTCGGCCAGCTCGATCTCCCGGGGGTGCATCGCGCCGACGCCCCAGCCGCCGTCGAGCGCCTCGGCCACGGCCTCGCGCACCGCGGCCGGGGCGTGGCCCAGCAGGCCGGCCGTGTAGTTGCCGCAGAAGTCGACGTAGGCGTGGCCGTCGACGTCGACCAGCTCGGCGCCGTGTGCTCGCGCGACCCGGAACGGGAACGGCGGGAAGTCGAGGACCGACCGGGTGTTGCCGCCGGCGAGCACTCCGAGGGCCCGCTCGTGCAGGGCCCTGCTGCGGGGGCGGGCCGCCGCGTACGCCGTGTGCGCGCGACGGACCGCCTCGTCCAGGTCGAGTCCCGGGGGCATGACGGCAGGCTAGGGCTCGCCGACCCCGACGATCATGAGCCGGGCCCCGGCCGGCTCACCGGTCGAGCCGCGCCCGCAGTCCGGCGCGCACGGCCGGCCACTCCTCGGCGACCACCGAGAAGAGCACGGTGTCCCGGACGGTTCCGTCGGCGCGGCGCTGGTAGCGCCGGAGCACCCCCTCGTGCCGGGCGCCCAGGCGGTGGATCGCCCGTTGCGACCGGACGTTCCGGATGTCGGTCTTGAGCTGGACCCGTCCGCACCCGAGCCCCTCGAACGCGTGGCCGAGCAGCAGCAGCTTGCACTCGGGGTTGACGGCGGTGCCCCAGACGTCCGGCGCGTACGCCGTGAAGCCGATCTCCAGCCGGGCGTCCGCGGGCGACACCTCGAGATAGGACGACATGCCGACGACCCGCTCGCCGGCGCGCACCACCCACGTGTGCCACAGCGGATCGGTGGTCCTGGCGGCGAGCAGGGCCGTCCACTCGGCCACCGACCGGGGTCGCCCCGCGACGTGGCGCCAGACGGCCTCGTGGTCGAGCGCGGCGTGGAGCCCGGCGGCGTCGGTCTCCGGGTCCGCCGCCCGGACACCGACGCCGTGCCCGCCGCGCAGCTCCGTCCCGGGCGGGACGGGCCAGGTCATGGCCGGCCACGGGGTGTCCGACGGCCGGGGGTCCGGCGTGGGCACGAGCACGGAGCCGATCCGACCACGATCCAGCACACGGCCGTTGCCGGGAGTGCGATCGTCGGCGGCGCGATCCCGGGGTGAGAGGGGCCGAAGGGGTCAGGCCACGGGGACCCGGGAGGGAGTGGGCGTCGCAGCGACCGGCGGCGTCTGCAGGCGCCGGTACAGGTAGTACGCGGCGCAGGCCCCCTCGCTGGACACCATGGTGGCGCCGAGCGGGGTGCGCGGGGTGCATTCGACGCCGAAGGCGGCGCACTCGTGCGGCTTGATGAGCCCCTGGAGCACCTCGCCGGACCGGCAGTGCGACGACTCCACGGTCCGGATGTCCCCGACGGCGAACCGGTGCTCGGCGTCCCATTCCCGGTACCGCTCGGACAGCCGCCACCCCGACCCCGGGATGACGCCGATCCCGCGCCAGGCCCGGTCGGTCACCTCGAAGACGTCGCGCAGCATGGCCCGGGCGGCGGGGTTGCCGGCGGCCGGCACGGCCCGGGGGTAGGCGTTCTCGACCTCGTGACGGCCCGCCTCGAGCTGGCGGACCGTCCGGCGGATGCCCTCGAGGATGTCGAGCGGCTCGAACCCGGTGACGACGATCGGCACCCCGTAGCGACCGGCGAGCGGCGGGTACTCCTCGGTGCCCATGACCGAGCAGACGTGCCCGGCGGCGAGGAAGCCCTGCACCCGGCAGGACGGCGACTCCATGATCGCCTGGATCGCGGGCGGCACCCGGACGTGCGAGACCAGCAGGCTGAAGTTGCGGATGCCGAGCCTGCGGGCCTGGTACACGGTCATCGCGTTGGGCGGGGCGGTGGTCTCGAAGCCGATGCCGAAGAACACGACCTCGCGGTCCGGGTTGTCCTTCGCCAGGGCGAGGGCGTCCAGGGGCGAGTACACGACCCGGACGTCGGCGCCCGCGCTCTTGACCCGGAACAGGTCTCGCCCGCTGCCCGGCACCCGGAGCATGTCGCCGAACGAGCAGAAGATCACCCCGGGGCGCGAGGCGATCTCCAGGGCCCGGTCGATGGTCTCCAGCGGGGTCACGCACACCGGGCACCCCGGCCCGTGGATCATCTCGATCCCGTCGGGCAGCAGCTGGTCGATGCCGTGCCGGATGATCGAGTGCGTCTGGCCGCCGCAGACCTCCATGAGGGCCCACGGCCGGGTGACGGTGCGGCGGATGTCGTCGAGCAGCCGCCGGGCGAGGGCCGGGTCGCTGAACTCGTCGAGGTACTTCACGGCGCCGCCTCACTCGCCTCGTGGCCCGCCTCGTGCCGGGCCCGGCCCCAGGCGTCGCCGAACTCCTCGTCCATGATCCCGAGGTTCTCGAACAGGGACAGGGTCTCCAGCGCGGACGCCTCGTCGAGCTTCTGGATGGCGAATCCGACGTGGACGATGGTGTAGTCGCCGACCACGACGTCCGGCAGGTACTCCAGGCAGACGTCCTTGCGGACCCCGCCGAAGTCGACGGTGGCCATGCGCGTCCCCTCGCGCTCCTCGATCTCCAGGACCTTCCCGGGAACAGCCAGGCACATGGGCTCGCCTCCGCACGGGTCCGCCGCGGTCGGCGTCGACCCCTCCGCGCAGGGTAGGCACGGAGAGCGGCGATCACCAGGCCCTACGTCCCCCGGGCCGTCGGCGTCCCCCGGTCTGCCGGGTGGGGCCGGACCCGGGCGGAACGGGCCGCCGCCACGGCGATCTGGCCGAGGGCGAGGCCGCCGTCGGTGGCCGGGACCCGCCGCTGGCGCAGCACCCGCAGCCCCGCCTCGCGCAGCCGGCGGGCGACGAGCGTCGACAGCAGGGCGTTGGCGAACACGCCGCCGCTGAGGGCGACGCGGTCGACGCCCGCCGCGGCGGCGACCCCGGCCGCCCCGTCGGCCGCCGCCCGGGCCAGGCCGCGGTGGAACCGCGCGGCCACGAGCTCCGGGGCGGCGCCGGCCCGGACGTCGGCCACCGCCTCCCGCACCAGGACCTCGCAGCGCCACTGCCCGTCCACGAGCGGCAGCGGGTACGGGTCCACCTCGGCGTCGACCCCGCCGGCGCCGACCGCGGCGGCCTCCAGCGCCATCGCGGCCTGGGCCTCGAACACCGACTCGTGACACAGCCCCGCGATCGAGGCGACGGCGTCGAACAGCCGGCCGGCACTCGACGTCGGGACGACCGCGAGCCCGACCTCGAGCTGGCGGGCCAGGACGCGGCGCTCGTCCGGAGGGCAGGCGGCCACCGGTGGCAGGTCCGGGTCCCACGGCACCCCGGCGGCGCTCAGCTGAGCCAGTGCCATCCGGTAGGTCCGGCGCACTGCGGCGTCGCCCCCGGCCAGCCCGACGTACGACAGGTGAGCGCGCCGCTCGTACCCCTCGTAGGTCGCCAGCAGCAGCTCCCCGCCCCACACCGCGCCGTCGTCGCCGTAGCCGGTGCCGTCGAACGCGACCCCGACGACCGGGGTGCCGGTCGGGACCCCGTGCTCGGCCATGACCGAGGCGACGTGGGCGTGGTGGTGCTGCACGGTCGCGACGGGCAGCCCGCCGGCCGCCGCGACCCGGCGGCCCCAGGCCGCGGACCGGTACCGCGGGTGGGCGTCGGTCACGACGGCCTGGGGAGTGACCCCCAGCAGCGCCTCGAGGTGGGTCCGGGCACGCTCGGCGGCGTCCTGGGTCGCGAGGTCGTCCATGTCGCCCACATGAGCGCTCAGCCAGGCCCGGGTGCCGTCGGCTATCGCCAGCGTGTTCTTGAGGTCGCCACCCGTCGCGAGTACCGGGTCGACCGGCACCGGCAGGGTGACCGGCAGCGGCGCGAAGCCGCGGGAGCGCCGCAGCGGCGCCTCCTCGCCGTCGACGACCCGGGTCACCGAGTCGTCGCACGGCACGTGGATCGGCCGGTCGTGCGCCAGCCAGGCGTCGGCGATGCCGGCGAGGCGGCGGCGGGCGTCGTCGTCGTCGGTGACGATCGGCTCGCCGGACAGGTTGCCGCTGGTGAGCACGAGCACCGGCGGACCGGGGGGGTCCGCGGCCGTGCCGAGCACGAGATGGTGCAGGGCGGTCGGCGGCAGCATGACCCCGACGTCGGGGTTGCCCGGGGCGACGGCGTCGGCGACGTCCAGGGTCGCCGCGCCCGGCGGCAGGCGCCGGAGCAGCACGATCGGCGCCTGCGGCGACGCCAGGAGGCGTGCCTCGGCGTCGGCGACGGCGACGAACCGGCGGGCGGTGGCGACATCGCGGACGAGGACGGCGAACGGTTTGTCGCCGCGGCGCTTGCGCTCGCGCAGCCGGCGGACGGCGGCGGCGTCGGTGGCGTCGCACGCCAGATGGTAGCCGCCGACCCCCTTGATGGCGACGATCCCGCCCCCGGCGAGCACGGTCCGGGCTGCTGCCAGCGCCTCCTCGCCGGCCGCACCACGGCCCGAGTCGTGGAACGCCAGCCGCGGTCCGCAGTCGTGGCAGGCGATGGGCTGAGCGTGGTACCGGCGGTCGGCGGGGTCTGTGTACTCGGTGCGGCAGGCCGGGCACATCGGGAAGCGGTCCATCGTGGTGGCCGGTCGGTCGTACGGCAGCGACCGGATGATGGTGAACCGCGGTCCGCAGTTCGTGCAGGCGATGAACGGGTGCCGGTGGCGGCGGTCGGCGGGGTCCACGAACTCGCGCAGGCAGTCGGCGCAGGTCGCGACGTCGGGAGGGGCCAGGGTGCGGCCCGGCCCCGACCCGGAGCTCACGATGGCGAATCCCGACCGGTCCGGCTCGTCGGCCGAGGCCCGCCACGTCACCGACTCGACCAGGGCGAGCGGGGGTGCGTCGCCCCGGACCCGGCGGCAGAACGCCTCGACGGCGGCGGCGTCCCCCTGGACGTCGGCGAGCACGCCGTCGGGGTCGTTGCGCACCGTGCCCGCCAGGCGCAACTCGCCCGCCAGCGTCGCCACGAACGGCCGGAAGCCGACCCCCTGGACGACCCCTCGGACCCGGACCAACCGCCGCGTCACGGCCCCGCCCTCACGCCGCCCACACGACCACGCGGTTGTTGCCGGAGTCGGCGATGGCCAGCAGCGTCCCCGCCGCGTCGGTCGCGGCCGACAGCCCGTACGGCCAGCACAGGCTGTCGTCGGTGACCGCCCGCCACCGGTTCTCGCCCGAGCCCGCGAAGTCGTCCTGACCGAGCACGGCGCTCGCCGGGCCGGGCGCGGCGCCTGCCCAGATGAGCGTCCGGTTGTTCGCGGTGTCGGCGACGGCCAGGCCGGTCCCGAACGGGATCGCGCCGTACGGGAACCGGAGCCGGTCCGGCCCCTGCGGCACGTGCGGCTGCTCCCACGTCGAGACCAGGTCCTGCTGGCCGAGCACCCGGTCGGCCGGGCCGTCGGTGTCCGGCGGGCCGGGCCAGCCGAGCACCCGGTGGTTGCCGGCGTCGGCCACCCAGAACGTTCCGTCGGCGAGGACGGCGACCTGGTGGGGCCAGCGGAACGAGTCGGGGGCGGGCGGCCCGCCGCGGTTCTCCTCCCGGGTGTGCGATGACGGCTGGCCGAGCACGACGTCGGCCGGACGCGTCGGCGACCCGGGCAACCCCGCCCATCCGAGCACCCGGCGGTTGCCGGTGTCGGCCACCCACAGCCACCCGTCGTGCCAGGTGACCCCGAACGGCCAGTACAGGGTCGCGGGGCCGGCCTCCCCGCCGGCGTTCGGCTCGACCGGTGACAGCCCGTCCTGACCGAGCACCCAGACCGGCTCCGGGTCGTCGGCAACCACCGGCCACGTGAAGCCGAGCACCCGGTGGTGCCAGCCGTCGGCGACCAGCAGCAGGTCGGCGCCGTCCGGTCCACGGGCGACGGCGAGCCCGGTCGGCAGGTGCAGCCCCCGCTCCGGGCCCCGGCCGCCGGCCTGCGGGCCCTCCGCGGTGGCGTCCGGCTGGCCGACGACCGCCGCCGCTTCGCGCTCCACCGAGCGCACGTCGGGCCAGACGAGCAGCCGGTGATGGCCGGTGTCCGCGGCGACCAGGGCGGTCCGCTCGCCGTCGCGGGCGAGCAGCACGCCTCTCGGTGCGTAGAGCTGGCCCCGGGTCGGCTGTGCCGGTGGCAGGGCGAGGCCGAACGGGGAGTCCGCACCGAACCGCGCGAGCGGGCGGGGCGCCACCGGCCCGTGACCCATCAGGGCGGGTCGGGCGCGCGCACCGTCACCTGGCCCAGGGGGACGAACGCCGGCTCCGGCCGGGGCGTCACCACCTCGACGGTGTGCACGCCGGGGACGCCCGAGACCAGGGCACGCTCGACCGCGTCCTGGAGCGTCACCGCCGAGCCGGAGCACCCGGTGCACGACCCCGACAGCCGCACCCGGGCGACCGGCAGCTCGACCGCGACCAGCTCCACGTCCCCGCCCTGGGCGCGCAGCGCGGGCCGGACCCGGTCGAGGGCCTGCTGCGCCAGCGTCACCGGGTCCGCCCGGACGATGCCGTGCATGACCAGCAGGGCGTAGACCACCGGGTCGTCCACCAGCTCGAACAGCAGCTCCTTGCCCCGGGGGTCGGCCCGCAGCCGGCGGACCACGCGGACCAGGGCGTCCCGGTGGAACTCCTCGACCGCCGCCTTGAGGTCGAGCGCCACCCGCCGGTCGGGCGGCGAGAGCAGGTCCGCCCGTTCGAGCGCGACGTCGACGCGACGCGCGGCGTCGTCCAGCGCGCCGCTCATTCGAGGTGCCCCGACAGCGCCATCTCGATCCCCTGGTCGACCTTGACGGCGAGCACGGCCGAGAACGCCGCCACCGCGAGCGCTCCGAGCACCTCCCGGACGGTGTCCGGTCCGGCGCCGCCGTCGAGACCGCCGGGCGCGCCGGTGCCGACGGTGCGGTCGGCCAGGGCCTGCAGCACGAAGCAGGAGCCGTCGACGTTGTCCAGCAGGAAGTCCCGGAGCACCGCCCGGACGAACTCGTCCAGCCACACCCCCTCGCCGTTCGGGTCGGCGCGCAGCGCCGCCAGCCCCTCCTCCAGCCCGCCGGTGCGCTGGACCAGGCGCTCGACGAACCGCTCGGCCGCGGTGTTGAGCAGGAAGTCGAACTGCGCGCGCTCATGCAGATGCACGGGCCGCCTCCTCGACGTCCCGGACCGCCGCGTCCACCGTGGCGACCGCCGCGGTGTCGCCGGACGCGGCGAACAGTGCCCGGGCCTCGGCCAGCCGGAGCCGCGCCTGGTCGTGGATCCCGAGGTGTGCGAGCGCGGTGCCCTGGTTGGCGAGCACCCGGGCCCGCCCGACCGGGTCCGCGTCGGGGGAGCGGACCTCGAGCAGCCGGTCGTACAGCTCCACCGCCTCGACGAGGTTCTCGACCGGGTGGGTCGACGGCAGGTGCTGCATGGCGTTGGCGAGGTTGAGGGTGACGGACGCCCACTCGCGCGGGTGCTCGTCGCGGGTGTAGTAGCCCAGCGCCTCCCGCAGGGACTGCACGGCGACCCCGCGCCGCAGCCCGTCCTTGGCCTCGGTCATCGGCATCGCGAGGTACGCCAGCGCGAGGTTGGAGTGGGCGAAGGCGTACCGCTCGGGGTGGCGGTCGCGACGCAGCAGCCGCAGCGCCAGGTGATAGGTGCGGGTCGCCTCGAGCAGGAGACCCCCGGCGCCGCTCCCGGCGGCCAGCTCGTGGTGGGCGGTGGCCAGGCCCAGGGTGATCTCACCGGCCGCCTGCTCGACGGCGTCCAGGCCGCGCAGCGCCTCCGATGCCTCGCGGTAGGCGGTGACCACGTCCGGGTCGGCGCCGTTCGCCTGGTGGGCGAGCGTGGCCTGCTGGCCCAGGAGCATCGCCGCGAGCACCGGGGCGACCGGGCGGGCGGCCGCCTCGGCGGCGACGAGGGCGTCGAGCGCGGCCTGCGGGTCGCCGGTCTCGATCGCGGCGGCGGCCCGGGCGGCGAGCACGTGGGCGAGGACCTCGCCGTCGAGGCCGTCCGGGCCCGGGAGGTGATCGGCGTGCCCGAGGGCGTAGGCGGCGACCTCGACGAGCGCCGCGAGATCACCGGTGGCGTCCCGGCGGGCGAGCGTGAGCGAGGCCGGCGCTCCGGTGAGCAGGAGGTGGTTGTACGCGTGCTCCGGTCCGGCGTCCGGGTCCACGGACTCGGCCGCGGCCGCGGCGTCCCCGGCCGCCGCCAGTTCGTGGACCCGGACGCCCGCGGGCCAGGGCTCCGGCAGGCGTCCGGTCAGCAGCCCGTCGCGTGCCCGGGCCACGGCCGGATCCGCGAGCGCACCGCCCGGCCACACCAGCCACCCGGCGGGCAGCGGCAGGACGCCGAGCGGCTGGGGCCGAGCGATCAACGGCAACTCCCTCGTCGTCCGCGCGCCTGTCCGCCAGGCGTGTCGCGAGGGTAGGGCAGCCCGCCCCCGGAAGGACAGGAGCGTCGGGGCCGGGACGCGGCGATTGGGCCCCCCGACCTGAGTCCTGCCGTCCGCCCGGGTCGTGGGAGACATCATGAGCACACGATTCCTTGGCCGGACCGGCGGACGACTCGCCGTGGGCGCCGGCCTCGTGGCCCTCGCCTCAGTTCTCGCCGCCTGTCAGGCCCCCAGCCTCCCGCCGGCCGCGACTCCCTCGGCGACGTCCGGCGAGCCGTCCGCCCCGCCCTCGACGGTCCTCCCCTCGCCGGAGCCGTCGGTGTCCGCCTCGGAGCCGTCGGCCCCGTCCTCGGAACCGTCCCTCCCGCCCTCGGCTGCCGCGTCCTCCCTGGCCGGGGACTCCAAGCTCATCCTCCTGCAAGGCCCGAACGACTGGAACGACACCCCCAGCACCCGCACCCCCGCCCTGCTGGAGAACCAGGAGCACGTGGAGAGGATGAGCGAGACCCTCGACGGGATCGTCCTCGACTTCTCCATCGGCTGGAACGCCATGCAGGACGCCGCCGAACCGGTCGACTGCGACCACGAGGAGGAGACCTGGGTCGAGCCACTCGTCGAGTCGGGCGCCGTCGCCGCCTACACCGACAACATGCTGCGGCTCCAGATCCGGCCCGCCGACATCTGGGACGACGCCGACGCCGCCCGGATCGCCGAGAACTGGGGCTGCCTCGGCCGCCTCGCGGTGGCGACCGGCGCCCAGGGGCTGTTCGTGGACACCGAGAACTACGACAGTGCCGACGACACGCCCTGGGACGACAGCATCTACAACTGGGACCCGAACGGGCCCCACACCCGCGAGGAGTTCGACGCGCAGATCCGGGCCAGGTTCCGCGAGTGGACGGCCGCCTACATGGCGGAGTTCCCCGAGGGGACCCTCCTGCTGTCCCGGGGCAGCATCGACGCCGGACAGGCGCCCGAGGAGATCGACATGTTCTCCAACCCCGAGCACTTCGAGGGCACCATCCCCGCCATGCTCGGCTCCATCGAGGCCGCGACGACGCCGCAGCAGGTCATCGACAGCATGCAGCTGTACTGGCTCCGGACTGCCGAGGACTACCAGGCCGCGTGCTCCTGGACGCGGGACTCCCTGCCGGAGACCGACGAGGGCGCCGTGATCCCCGAGGACATGCTCGACGAGTGGCAGTCCCTGCCGTGTGCCCACGGCTTCTACGACAAGGACTGGCCGCTGGACGACCCGGACTACGTCATGACCCCGGACGTCTTCCGCGACCAGCTCCAGGCCGCCGCCACGGTCGACGCGGTCTCCTACCGCTGGATGTTCCTCGAGAACGGCGACCTGATGGACGCCGACTACCCGACCCGGCTGCCCGACTGGTTCGCCGCGATCGAGGAGGTCGGGCAGACGTCCTAGAACTGGTGAGCGCGACGGCGGCAGGTGGCGGGCGCCGGGGCCCTCGGCAGCCAGGCCGTCGTCCGGGTTCGACAGGGAACACCGCTGCAGCGACAGGCACCCGCACCCGATGCACGAGCTCAGGCCGTCGCGCAGCCGCTCCAGCGCGGCGATCTGCTCGTCGAGCCGGGTGCGCCAGCTCCGGGACAGCCGCTCCCAGTCGGCCGCGGTCGGGGTCCGGCCGTCGGGGAGGGTGGCCAGGGCGGTCCGGATCTCGTCCAGCGACAGTCCGACCCGCTGTGCGGCTCGGACGAAGGCGAGCCGACGGAGCACCACCCGGCGGTACGTCCGCCGACCACCCGGTGACCGCTCCGAGTGGATGAGCCCCTGCTGCTCGTAGTACCGCAACGCCGAGGCCGCCATGCCGGCCCGGCGGGCCACGTCGCCGATCGCCAGTGGGTCGCCGTCGGCCACGGGCCCCTCTCCCTGTCGTCTCTTGACATGAAGTTAGCGTTAAGTTGAATGGTACCGGCATGTCCTTCCCCGACACCACCGGAACGGGGCGCGTCGCCCTCGTCACCGGAGGCTCCCGCGGACTCGGCCGCGCTCTCGTCGACAGGCTCACCCACGACGGGTGGCGCGTCGTCACCGACGGCCGGGATGCAGCGGTGCTCGCAGCCGCCGGGCGACTCCTCGCGGCGTCGGAGCGGGTCACAGCCGTCCCGGGCGACGTCTCGGACCCGGGTCACCGGGCGGACCTCGCCGCAGCGGTCAGCCGGCTGGGCCGGCTCGACGCGCTCGTCAACAACGCGAGCGACCTCGGCCCGACGCCGCTGCCGCCACTCGCCGACATCGCCCCGGACGCCGTCGCGCGGGTGCTGGCCGTCAACGCGGTGGCTCCCCTGGCCCTGTCCCAGCTCGTGCTGCCGTTGCTGCGGGCGAGCGGCGGCTGCGTCGTCAACGTCTCCTCCGACGCGGCGGTCGAGGCCTATCCCGGGTGGGGTGCCTACGGGGCCGCCAAGGCGGCGCTCGACCGCCTGTCGGCCGTGCTGGCCGTCGAGGAGCCGGCCGTGCGGGTGCACGCGCTGGACCCCGGCGACATGTCGACCGACATGCACGCGGCCGCGGTGCCCGACGCCGACCCGGCGGACCTGACCGACCCGGTCCTGGTCGTCCCGGCCCTCGTCCGCCTCCTGGCCGAGCCGGTGCCGAGCGGTCGGTACCGGGCGGCCGACCTGGCCCCGGCCGAGAGCCCGATCCGGTGAGCGCGACGTCCGCCGCCGAGCCCCTCACCACGTTCCGGCTGCCGCCCGGCCTCGAGGCCCGCGAGCCTCCGGAGGCGCGTGGCCTGCGGCGGGACGGGGTCCGGCTGCTCGTCGCCCGTCCGGGCCGGGTGAGCCACCGCCGGTTCCGGGACCTCGCGGAGCACCTGGAGCCCGGTGACGTCCTCGTCGTCAACACGTCGGCGACCCTGCCCGCCGCGGTGGACGCCGTGAGGTCGGCACCGGCCGGCAGGGGGCCGGCGGAGCGGCCCGTCGTGGTGCACGTCGGCGGCGAGCTCGACGACGGGCGGTGGGTGGTCGAGGCCCGCCGGCCCGACGGCACCGGACCCGAGCGGGACGTGGTGCCCGGCGAGGTGCTGCGGCTGGCGGGAGGGGCGCGGCTCACGGTCGAGGACTCCTACCCGCACGGCGGCCGGCCCGGGTCCCGCCTCTGGGCCGCGCTCCCGGCCGTCGAGGTGGAGCGGGCGGCGTACGTCGGCCGCCACGGCCGGCCCGTGAGCTACGGGTACCTGGGCGACCGGCAGCCGCTGACCGCGTACGCGACCCTGTTCTCCCGCGAGCCCGGCAGCGCCGAGATGCCGAGCGCGGCCCGCCCGTTCACCGCGGACGTCCTGGTCGACGTCGTGGCCCGGGGGGTCGTCGTGGCGCCGGTGGTGCTGCACTGCGGCCTGTCGAGCCCTGACGCGGGCGAGCCGCCCGCTCCCGAGCGCCTCGCCGTGCCGGCCGGGACGGCCCGGCTCGTGAACGACGCGGTGGCCGGTGGCCGCCGGGTCGTCGCCGTCGGCACGACCGCGGTGCGGGCGCTGGAGTCGGCGGCCGGTCCTGACGGCCGGGTGGCACCCGCGGCCGGCTGGACCGACCTCGTCGTCGACCGCACCCGGCCGGCCCGCGTCGTCAGCGGCCTGGTGACCGGGTGGCACGCGCCGCGGGCGAGCCACCTGTCGCTGCTCGAGGCGGTGGCCGGGCCGGACCTGGTCCGCGCCGCCTACGAGGCGGCCCTGGCGCGGGGCTACCTGTGGCACGAGTTCGGGGACTCGTGTCTGTTCCTGCCGTGAGCCCTGCGTCCGGCAGCGTGGCCTACTGCCGGCGCTCGGCGTACTGCGCCACCCGGCTCATCACGGCGTCGCCCGCCTTCTCGACGGAGCCGCAGTCGACCGGGGGCTGCGGGTCGTACTCGATGAGCAGTTGGCACGCCTCGGCCGCCGTCCGGTCGTAGAGGAGCTCGACGAGCCGGAGTGCCATGTCGATGCCGCTCGACACGCCGGCCGCGGTGATGATCCGGCGGTCGGGGTGCTCGACCACCCGCTGCGACGAGGGGGTCGCACCGAGGTCGGCGAGCATCGGCATCACGCCCCAGTACGTCGTGGCCGTCAGCCCGTCGAGCAGCCCCGCGGCGCCCAGGACGAGCGAGCCCGTGCACACCGACGTGGTCCACGTGCTCGTCTCGTGGGCTCCTCGCAGCCATTCGAGGACCCGGTCGTCGTGGATCAGGGCGCGGGTGCCGACACCGCCGGGGAAGACGACGACGTCCGGATGGGGCATGTCCTCGAACGTGGCGTCCCGCGTGACCCCGAGGAAGCCGTTGTCGCTGCGCACCTCGGTGCGTTCGTGCCCGAGGAACGTCACGTCGATGTCGGGGATGCGCTGCAGCACCTCGTACGGCCCGATGCCGTCGAGCGCGGTGAAGCGCGGGAAGACGGGGATGGCGACCTGCATGGCGGCTCCTCGGTGGGTGCGGGACGGTCCGGTCGGCGGGGGTGGTCGACGTCAGGCCACGACGGCGAACCGGCGCCGGTAGTGGTCCGGGGGGACCCCCACCCGGCGGGCGAAGGCGCGGCGCATGGTCGGCGGTGTCGGTGAGCTGCCGGCGGGCGGCGTCGACGCGGACCTGCTCCACCCAGTGCCCGGGCGGCCGGCCGACCTCCCGGGTGAAGACCCGGGTGAAGTGGCGCGGGCTCATGGCCGCGCGCGCCGCGAGCACGCTCACCCGGTGGTCGGCGCCGGGGTCGTCCTCCACCGCCTGCTGGACGGCGCGCAGCGCCGACCGCTCGGCGCGGGGCGTCCACACCGGGGTCGCGAACTGGGTCTGGCCGCCGGGCCGGTGCCGGAACATGACGAGCCAGCGAGCCACGGTCTGCGCCACCTCGGTCCCGTGGTCGTCCTCCACCATCGCCAGCGCGAGGTCGATGCCGGCGCTCACGCCGGCCGACGTCCAGACCCGGCCGGAGCGCGTGTAGATCGGGTCCGGGTCGACGTCGAGTTCGGGGTGCTCGGCGGCGAGGCGATCGGCGCGCGCCCAGTGGGTCGTCACCGGGCACCCGTCGAGCGCGCCCACGTCGGCGAGGAGGAACGCGCCGGTGCACACGGACCCCACCCGGCCCGCTCGCGGTACCGAGTCACGCAGCCAGGAGACCAGGCGCTCGTCGCGGCGCGCCTCGTGCACCCCGAGCCCTCCGACGACGAGCAGGGTGTCGATCGCGGTACGGCCGTCCGGCAGCGCCTCGGTGTGAACGGCGAGACCGCTCTCGGTCCGCAACGGCCCGCCGGCCGCGGACGCGACCTCGACCCGGTAGGCGGTGGCCTCGTCCGGACGGCACCGGTCGACCACCCCCGCAGCGCCCGTGAACACCTCCATCGGCCCAACCAGGTCCAGCCCCTGGATACCGGGATAGGTGACGATCACGACGCGGTGGCCCACGACCTCGACTGTGGTTCCGGCGCAGCGATGGCGTCAACGACACCGACCCCACGATTCAGGACAGCACCACGCCGGACGCGTGATGTCAGAAGTCGTCGTCGTACAGCCCGGCCTCGCGTGAGAGTCGACTGATCTCGTCGAGCGCGCGCTCGGCTCGCTGCAGACTCTCGTCCAGGTACTCGGTGTCCGCTGTCACGGTGATCCTCTGATGGGTGTCTCGGTAACCGTCATGCAGTCGTCCCGTGTCGTCTCGCCATGTCGATGAGCGCATCGACGGCGACGGGTCACCGGTGATCAGGACCTTCGAGGAGGTCGAGGGTCTCTGCGACTTCTGACACGTCCGTCCGCAACCCCAGGTGGCGGGAGCGCTGGTCGATGCGGGCCCGCTCCCGGCCTCGCTCTCGTGGACTCGCAGTCCACAGCCGGCTCACCGGGACGGCCCACAGCCGCTCGCCCATCGGCAGCGTCTGGGGGCCGGCGTGGACCAGGACCCCGGCGACGAACGACTGCGGCCGCAGGTCCCGCAACCACGCCAGCCACCGGACGTGGCGGGTGGTCGGGTTCGAGGTCAGCTTCACCTCGATCCCGACGATCTCGCCGGTGCGGCGGTCCTCCAGGACGATGTCGATCTCCCGGCCCTCGCGGTCGCGGTAGTGGAGCAGGTCCACGTCCCGTTCGGCCCAGCCGCACTGGCGGGCCACCTCGCCGATGACGTAGGTCTCCAGCAGTCGCCCGGCCGCGACCCCGTCGGCTGCTGGGCCGAACGCCTCCGGTCCCAGTCCGGCCAGGTGCGCGGCCAGTCCGGAGTCGACCATCACGGTCTTCGGGCGCCGACGGGCCCGGGTGGTGGCGGACACCGCCCAGGCGGGGACGGAGTGCGTGACATGGAGGGCGTCGAGCAGGGCGAGATACGACGTCACGGTCGGGCGGGACAAGCCCGTGTCGGACGCCAGCCCCGCGGGGGACGGGTCGCCGGGGGACGATGCCGCGACCAGGTGCACCAGCTGTCGCAGCTCGCGTTCGAGCCGGACGTCCGCCACCGGTCGGATCGCCTCCCGGGCGACCACCTGCGCGAGGTAGTCGGCGAACCACCGGCTGCGCGCCCTCCCGGTGAGGTCCTGGGTGACGACCTCCGGGAACCCGCCTCTCAGTACTAGGTCGACGAGGTCTGCTCGGGGCAGGGGTTCGGCTTCCGGCCCCGGCCACCGGCGCGGTGTGAACACGTCGTCGACGAAGCTGTCGCGGCGCCGGAGGACTTCGCCGGCGGAGAGCGGCCACACGACGACCCGCCCGGCTCGCCCTGCCAGGCTCTCGGCGACTGCGGCCGACGCCTCGTAGCCGGCCGAACCGGTCAGGAGCACCTGTCCGCGCCGGCTGTCCCGATCGACCTTGGCCTTGATCGCCAGGAGAAGCCCGGGACCCGCCCGTTGGTACTCGTCGATGACGATGACGTCGCCACCCGATTCGAGGACGGCGGACGGGTCGTCCCTCACCCGCGCCAGCGTGGCCGCGTCGTCCAGGGTGACGTAGCGGGCACCCGGGAGATCGAGGAGGTCGAGGACCATGGTCGTCTTGCCCACCTGCCGAGCCCCTCCGAGGACCACGACCCGGAACGTCTCCATGTACTCGGTCACGACCGGAGTGAGATGACGCGGGACGACGTGCACGATCGCATCCTACTTGCCGCGATGCGGTGACCATGATTTCCGCATCGCGGCAGTCGTAGTTGACGAATTGCGGATCTTGAAGGGGTATCGAGTCGTCGGCCGGCTTCTCACCGGCCCGTCGTCGGCGGCCCCTCCCGTGCGGCGGCCCGGGCGATGAGCGGCGCTGCGACCCGGGCGGTGCGCTCGGTGAGGTAGGGCCCGATCCGGCGGCGGACGACCTCGGCGTCGGCGACGTCCTCGAACCCGACGGTCAGCTCGACCCACCACCCGGCACGGTCCCGGGTGACCTCGCTGCCGAGGACGGCGCTGGTCACCGGCTCACCCCGGGCAGCGCCCGGGCCGCCTCGTCGAGCACGACCTCGATCGCCCGCTCCATCCCGGCCCGGACCGGCGGCGACAGGTCCGCGCCCGGCGTGGTGTCCGCCGCCTCCACCAGCACGACGACCACCTCGCGGGGGAAGGCGTCCTTGAGCAGCCACCGCCCGAACGCCAGCGCGTGGTCCCACCGGAACGCGTGCAGGTGCAGGCCGGTGAGGTCGGGCAGGCCGTCGACGACCTCCTCGCCGGGGACCCGGAACACCGTGCCGGGCCCCGCACCGGTCGACGCGGCGTCGACGATCACGACCCGCCGCCGGCCCCGCATCTTGAAGGCGACGTCCATCCCGGCCGTGCCGCCGTCGACCAGCTCGATGCCGTCCGGGACGCCCCGCTCCCACAGGTGGCGCACCACCAACGGGCCGACGGCGTCGTCCCCGCGCAGCAGGTTGCCGCAGCCGATGACGACGACCGGGGCCACCTCGGGCGCCGGCGGGGGACCGGTCACACGCCGCCGAGGGTGAAGCGGGACAGCTGCTTGCCGGTCCGGCCGTCGTAGGCGTGGACCGTGCACACCAGGCAGGAGTCGAACGACCGGGCCACGTGCCCCAGCTCGACCGGGTCCGCGGTGTTCTCGATCGGCGTCCCGACCAGGGCCTTCTCGATCGGGCCGATCGTCGCAGCCCCGTCGCGCGGGCCGACGTTCCAGGCCGTCGGCGTCACCACCTGGTAGTTCTCGATCTTCCCGTTCTCCAGGACGATCCAGTCCGACAGCGCGCCGCGGGCGGCCTCGGTCGAGCCGAAGCCGCGGCCGGACTCGGGCTCCGCGGGCTTGGCGTAGAACTTCTCGTGCAGGTCCAGCTCGCCCAGCCAGCGCCGCACCCACGTGTAGTACTTCGCTGCCTCGTGCATCCGGGCCATCACCCGGACCATCACGCTCGGGCCCACGGTCCGGACCGCGTCCAGGAACAGCGGGTCGTGGTCCTGGTGCGCGGCCGTCGTCTCGCGGCCGGCGACCACCTGGCGGGCCAGCGGGCCCGCCTCGAGGGGGATCGTGCCGTGACCCGGAACGTCGTACCGCGGCGCCTTCGCCCAGGAGTACTTGTCCTGGGCGGCGCCCTGGGCGGGGTCGATGGGGTTCGTCTCGCCGTCGAACGGGTGCAGCGAGCCGGTGCCCTGGTAGAAGGAGTGGGTGTGGTCCTCGCGGACCCGGGCCTGGTCGAAGTCGACGTACTCGCCGCGGGCGTAGATCCCGGCCCGGGAGACGAGCGCGTCGTTGCGCCCGTCGATCGTGGGGTGGGTGTAGAGGTCGGGCTGGAAGTACGTGCCCGTCGACAGGTAGTCGCCCCACCCGGCGCCGAAACGGTCGAGGCCGACCTCCTTCGCGTAGCGGACGAAGAACCCGCAGTCGGAGTTGTAGTGGGCCTCCGACTCCTCGACCCAGGCCTCGACGTCGGCCCAGGTCCGGTTCTCCAGCCACCGCTCGACGGAACCCCCCAGCCAGGTGTTCTCGAGCCACTCGTTCTTCCAGTACTCCAGGATCGAGATCGACCGGGTGACGTCGGACAGCGTCGGCGCGCACATCACCCCGCCCGGGATCATGAACGAGGAGTGCGGCCACTGCCCGCCGTAGATGGCGTAGATCTCGACGGGCTTGCCCGACAGGGTGACTCCCTTCTCGTACGAGCTGCCGACGAACGGGGCGAACCGCCGCACGGCCTCGGCGTAGGAGGGGGTCCGGGCGTAGCGCTTGTTCGTGAGGTCGACCGCGAAGATGGCGTAGAACCAGCGCGGGATGGACTGCAGCGTCTCGCACGCCTGGGCGATGTTGCGGACCCGGGTGGCGTTCTCGGGGACGTGGGTGGCCCACGCGGTGTCGAGGGCGTAGGCCGCCTTGTACAGGTGGCTGCCGCCGCAGATCCCGCAGATCCGGGGCGTCACGATGAGCCCGGCCTGCGGGTCCTTGCCCTTGAGGATCATCTCGAAGCCGCGGAACATCCCCGCGGTGGTCCAGGCGTCGGTGACGACGCCGTCTGTCAGCGTCACCTTGACGTCCAGGTCGCCCTCGACCCGGCCGAGCGGGCTGACGTGCAGGTCCATGGTGCTGGTCATCGCTGCTCCCTGCTCTCGGCTCGCTCAGACGACGAACATGTCGTCCTTGGACCACTGCGGGGCGGCGACCTTGGCCGCGGCCGCGTGGGCCATGTACGTCAGGTGGTCGGTGCCGAACGGGACCTCCCGCGGCACGCTGCCGGCGATCTTCTGGGTCTTGAAGACCGTCCCGGGCATGAGGTCGCCGTGCGGCCAGCCCGGTTCGGTGCACCCGGTGCAGGGCTGGCCGGAGCGGGTCTTGGACGACTGGCGGTTCCACAGGATCCGGTTGCACGGCGAGTGGGTCATCGGGCCCCGGCAGCCGAACTCGTAGAACAGGCACCCGGTGCGCGTCCCCTGCCCGAAGTCGAGCGTCGACTGCTTGTACTCGAAGAACTGGACCCGGGTGCAGCCGGTCTGGGTGAACGTCGAGAAGAAGGTCTTGGGTCGCTGGAGGTCGTCGAGGGCGATGTCACCCAGCCGGCCGGCGGCCAGCGCCACCACGATCTGCGTCACCCAGTCGGGGTGGGCCGGGCAGCCGGGGATGTTGACGACCGGCAGTCCCAGCGCCGAGGTGAAGTCCTTGCCGAGATACCCGCCGTTCACGCCCTTGAGGTACTGCAGCCCGACGGAATCGGTCGGATTCGGCGCCGTCGCCGGAATGCCACCCCAGCAGGCGCAGTCCCCGAGGGCGACCACGGCCCCGGCCCGGGGCGCGATCTCCGACACCCAGTCCTTCATGGGCCGGTCGGCGAACATGTCGTACCGCCCGGAGTCCTCCGGTCCGAGCATGACCGTGCCCTCGTAGACGAAGATGTCGACCTGGCGCTCGCCCGAGGCGCACTCGCGGAGGATCCGCTGGACGTCCTCGCCCAGTTCCATGCCGAGCGACGGGTGCCAGATCACCTCCACCCCGAAATCGGTGACGAGGTCGCAGGCGCTCGGCTCCTCGGCGTTGAGGAAGGACATCGTGTTGCCGCTGCAGGCGCCGCCTTGCAGCCAGAGCAGGGTCGCCATGGTCAGTCCTTCCGGGGGTCCGTGCCGGGACGGGTCGTCAGCAGGAGCTCGAGCAGGGCGTCGACGCCCTCGCCGGTGCGGGCGCTGGTGCGTAGCACCCCGGTGGCGGGGTCGAGGTCGGGCCGGACGTCGCGCAGGGCGGCGAGGAAGGCCGGCTCGTCGAACTCGACGGCCGCGGCGAGGTCGACCTTCGTGAGGACGACGACGTCGGCCCACCGGTAGGCCGTCGGGTACTTCAGCGGCTTGTCCTCGCCCTCGGTGACGCTCGCGAGCACCAGGCGCAGCGACTCGCCCAGGTCGTAGGACGCCGGGCACACGAGGTTGCCGACGTTCTCGACCAGCAGCAGCCGGGTGCCGCCCGGCAGCCAGGCGTCGAGGTGGTCGCGGAGCATGTCCGCCTCGAGGTGGCAGTTGCCGCCGGTGGTGATCTGGCGGACGGGGGCGCCCGAGCGGGCCAGCCGCTTGGCGTCGTTCTCC
>JBHJOJ010000296.1:0-8609 GCA_050329835.1 Kineosporiaceae bacterium
GCCGGGTCGTGGCGGGCGAGGGCGTCGGCGACCGCCGGCAGCAGGGCCGGCGTCGCGCTGAGGCTCGACACCCCGAGTCCGACGAGCACCGCCGCCAGCAGCGGGTCGGAGGCCGCCTCGCCGCACACCCCGACGTACTTGCCGGCGTCGCCCCCCGCCCGGGCGGTGCCGGCGACCAGGCGCAGGACCGCCGGCTGCCACGGGTCGTGGAAGGCGGCCAGCGCCCCGAGCACCCGATCCGCGGCGAGGGTGTACTGGGTGAGGTCGTTGGTCCCGACGGACACGAAGTCGACCTCCGCGAGGATCTCGGCGGCCATCACGGCCGCCGCGGGGACCTCGATCATGACCCCGGCCACCGGCAGGCCGGCGGCGCTGCAGCGGTCCTTGAACCAGCGGGCCTCGTCGGGCGTCGTCACCATGGGCGCCATCGTCCACACCGTGGACCCGGTGGCGTCCCGCGCGTCCGCGATCGCCCCCAGCTGGTCGTCCAGCAGGTCCGTCCGGGCGGCCAGCGCCCGCAGTCCGCGCACCCCGAGCGCCGGGTTGGGTTCGGGAGTCGTGAGGAAGGGCAGCGGCTTGTCGGCGCCCGCGTCGAGGGTGCGGACCACGACCGGCCCGGGCAGGTGCCGCAGCACGGCCGCGTAGGCGGTGGCCTGCTCGGCGCGGTCCGGCGGCGCGGTCCGGTCGAGGAACAGCAGCTCGGTGCGGAACAGCCCGGACGCCGTCACCCCCAGCTCGGCGGCCGCGACCGCCCCGGCCTCGTCGCCGATGTTGGCCGCCAGGGTGACGGCCGTCCCGTCGGCGAGCCGGGCACCACCGGCCGGCAGGGCCGCCGGCCGGGTCCCGGTGTCCGCGGCCGCGCCCTCGCGCCGCACCGTGCCGTCCGGGACCCCCGCCGCGGCGGCCCGGGCGACCGTGCCGTCCCCGCCGTCCACGACCACGGTCTCGCCGTCGGCGAGGTCCCGGGCGCCCGCGCACGCGACGACGGCCGGCAGCCCGAGGGCCCGAGCGATGATCGCGGTGTGCCCGGTGGGGCCGCCCTCGCACGTCACGAGGGCGAGGACGGCGGCGGGGTCGAGGTCGGCGGTGTCGGCGGGGGCGAGGTCCTCGGCCACGAGGACGAACCGGCTCCGCGGGTCCAGGGCCCCCGGCAACCCCGGCAGCCCTGCGCCGGTGATCCGGGCGACCACCCGGTCCCGGACGTCGAGGACGTCCCGGGCGCGCTCGCCCAGGTACCCGCCCGCCGCCTGGAGCGTCTCGGCGTACCCGGTGAGCGCGTCCCAGGCGGCGCGGGCGGCGCCCGAGGCGGGCACCCGGGAGGCGGTGGCGCCGGCGACCGCCGGGTCGTCGGCCATGAGGGCGGTCGCCTCGAGGACGTCGGCCGCCTCCCGGGTCCGGGCCGACGCCGCCCGGGCCCGCAGGTCGTCGGCGACCGCCTGCAGGGCGTCCAGCGCGACCGCGGTCGCGGCCTCCGCGGCCTCGGCGCCGGGGGCGGGGGACGCGGGCGGCGGCTCCGTCGACGCCGCCCGCAGCCACGCCACCGGGCCGACCGCCCGGCCCGGTGAGACCCCGACCCCCCGCCAGCGCGCCTCCGCCGGCGCGCCGGTCGCGCCGGTCACGACGCCTTCCTCCGTCCGCCGCCGCTTCCCGCACCTTCCTGCAGGTCCGCCGCCACCCCCTCCAGCAGTCCCGCCGCCAGCGCCCCGTCGCCCACCCGGTGGTCGACCGTGAGGTCGAGCGACAGGTGGCGGCGCCAGGCCACCCCGGCCGGCCCGGTGTCCGGGACCGGCTGCGGGTGCGGCCCGGTCGCGGTGAGGACGAGAGCCTGCGGGGGCGCTACGACCGACCGGTAGCGGGTGACGGCCCGGCCCGTCAGGGATGCCACCGTGGCGACGGCGGGGACGAGGTGCTCGGCCGCGAGGCGGCCCCGCCGGGCCTGCGAGACCGCCCGGGTCACCGCAGCGGTCAGCTCCCGGGGGTCCCGGGTGTCGGGGTCGGTGACGGCCGCGCTCACGGTGCCGCGCGAGGTGGGCACGGCGAGCGCCACGGCGAGCGGCCCGCCCGGCGGTACGGGGTCGCCGAGCCGGTCGTCGACCCAGCGCCGGGTGAGTTCGGGCGTCTCCCGCAGGGCGGCGGCGAGGGCCGCGAGCAGGCGGGCCGCCCAGCCGTCCGCCGCGGTGGCCGGCGCAGCGAGGACCGCCATCACGGCCGCGGTCACGTGCTCCACGTCGACCGTGAGGCCGACCGACACCTGCGGCACGGTCGACGAGGCGGCCATCCGCCGGGCGACGGCGAGGCGGACGTCCCGGCCCGGGCCGGCGGTGCCGAGCGCGGCCTCCACGTCCGGGACCGTGACCAGGCCGTCGGGTCCGGACCCCGGGACCGCACGCAGGTCGAGGGCCGCCGACCGGGCGAGCGCACGGGCCCGGGGCACGGCGGGCACCGGGTGGCCCACCGGCCCGGAGGGCGCGGCGCGGGGGCCGCCGGCCCGGAAGGCCGACACGTGTGGGACGGGGACGGGCGGCGTGGGGACGGGCGGCGTGGGGACCGACGGGGTGGCGACCGACGGGGTGGCGACCGGTGCGGTGGCCTCGGACGGCTCGTCCTCCAGCAGATCCACCCCGGCGCCCGCGTCCGCGGAGTCGATGACGGCAATCGGGGTCCCGACCTCCACGGTGCCCTCGGCGACGAGGATCTCCTTGACCACGCCGCCGAACGGCGCCTCCACCTCCATGTCGACCTTGTCGGTCTGGACCTCGCACACCACGTCGCCGGCCGCCACCGTGTCGCCGGGGGACACCCGCCACCCGAGGACGTCGCCCTCGGTCATGGTCATCGACATCTTCGGCATGCGCACCGGCACGTCGGGCACCTACATCGCCTCCACCAGGTCGCGGGCCGCGGCCACGATGCCGTCGACCTGGGGGACGATCGCCCGCTCCAGCTGGGGGGCGTACGGCACCGGCACGTCCAGGCCGCACAGCCGGCGCACCGGCGCCAGCAGCCGGTACAGCGCCGGCGACTCGGCGATCCGGGCGGCGACCTCGGCCAGGTACCCGACGTGTCCGGGCGCCTCCTGCACCAGCAGCACCCGCCCGGTCCGCGACACGGAGTCGAGGATCGGCGCGGCGTCCAGGGGCGTGAGCGTGAGCGGGTCGACGACCTCCGCCTCGATCCCGAGGCCGGCGAGCGTCCCGGCGGCCTCGAGGCAGCGGCTCACCATGACCCCGGTGGCCACCACGGTGAGGTCGCGGCCGGAGCGCCGCACGGCGGTGCGGCCGATGGGGGTGCGGAACGGCTCCTCGGACACCGGCCCCGACGTCCGGTAGAGCAGCTTGTGCTCGAGGACGATCACGGGGTTGGGGTCGTCGATCGCGGCCAGCAGGAGGCCCTTGGCGTCCGCGGGGGTGCTCGGCATGACGACCTTGAGGCCGGGGACGTGGGCGTACCAGGCCTCCAGGCTCTGGGAGTGCTGGGCGGCGGCGCCGGTGCCCGAGCCGAGCGGCGCCCGCAGCACCAGCGGCACGCTCATGGCGCCGCCCAGCATGAAGTGGATCTTCGCCGCCTGGTTGGCGATCTGGTCCATGGCCTGGGCCATGAAGTCCGAGAACTGGATCTCGACGATGGGCCGCATCCCGGCCAGGGCCGCACCCACGGCGGCGCCGACGATGCCGAGCTCCGAGATCGGGGTGTCGCGCACCCGGTGCGGGCCGAACCGGTGCACGAGGTCCCCGGAGACCCCGAACGCCCCGCCGTAGACGCCGACGTCCTCGCCGAGCAGGAACACTCGCTCGTCGGCCGCCATGGCCTGGGCCATCGCCTCGCGGACAGCCTCGGCGTAGGTGACGACGCGCTCGCCGCCGCCTGCCGCCGTGGGGGGCGGCGTGGTCGACGCTGCGATGGCCGTCGTCGTGTCCGTCACGCGTCCTCCCCGGTCCTCAGGCCGCCGGGGCGGGGGCGTAGACGGCGTCGAGCATGTCCGCCGGGTCGGCGTCCGGCGCCGAGCGTGCCTCGCGGACGGCCGCGCGGACCGCCTCCGCGGCCTCGTCGCGAATCGCCCCGAGGCGGCCGGCGTCGAGAACCCCGCGCTCGGCCACCGCCACCTCGAAGCGGGTGATCGGGTCCCGGGCCTGCCACTCGGAGATCTCGTCGCGGGTGCGGTACAGGTTCTTGTCGCTCTTGCTGTGGCCCTTCCAGCGGTAGGTCTCGCACTCGACGAAGGTCGGACCGTCGCCGCCCCGGGCCCGCGCGGCCGCGGCCGTCACGGCCTCGTGCACGGCCTCGACGTCGTTGCCGTCGACGGTCACCCCGGGGATGCCGTAGCCGGCGGCCCGGTCGGCGAGGCGGTCGATGGCGAACGCCTTCTCGGTCGAGAACGACATCCCGTACTTGTTGTTCTCGCACAGCAGGATCAGCGGCAGGTCCCAGATGGCCGCGAGGTTGGCCGCCTCGTGGAACGCGCCCTCGTTGACGGCGCCGTCGCCGAAGAAGCTCACGACGACCTCGTCCGTGCCGCGCATCCGGGCCGCCAGGGCGGCTCCCGCGGCGATCGGCACCCCGCCGGCGACGATGCCGTTGGCTCCGAGGTTGCCGGTCGCCACGTCGGCGATGTGCATGGACCCGCCCCGGCCCCGGCAGTACCCGGTCTCCTTGGCCAGCAGCTCGGCCATCATCCGGGTGAGGTCGGCGCCCTTGGCGAGGCAGTGGCCGTGGCCGCGGTGCGTCGACGTGATCCGGTCCGCCGGGCGCAGCGCCGCGCAGGTGCCGGTGGCCGCCGCCTCCTGGCCGATCGACAGGTGCATCGTCCCGTGCATCAGACCGCGGGCGAACAGCTCGTCGACCGCCTCCTCGAAGCGCCGGATCCGCCACATCGTCGACAGCGTCGCCGCGGCCGTGCCGGGGGCGTCGCCGAGGCGGGGGGTCTCCGTGGCCACTCGTGCTCCTTTGCACTTACGTGACGATGGCTTCTCACCTATGTGAGACCATAGCCTGCGACATGTGACGTGGTCCACACCTCTGTCCGATCTCGCCGAAGCCGACCACGTCACCGCAGGTCGCGCCCCAGGTTCGAGGAGGAGCCCATGGCCGAACGCAGCGTCCGCATCGCCTCGCCGCACGGGTTGCACGCCCGGCCGGCGGCCCGGTTCGTCAAGGCGGCGGCCCGGGCCGGGGTGCCCGTGACGGTCGCCAAGGACGGCCGAGACCCGGTCGACGCCGCGTCGATGCTCAGCGTTCTGACCCTCAACGCGGCCCAGGGCGACGAGGTCGTGCTCCGCGCCGAGGGCGACGGCGCCGACGGGGCCCTCGACGCCCTGGTGACCCTGCTGTCGGATCCCTCGGCCTGAGCGCTCAGTCGCGGAAGAGGGTGCGGAGCTCGCCGGCGAGCTTGCGCGGCTGCCGGAGCACGGCCGCGGGGAGCGTGAGCCAGAACGACGCCGGGCGGCGCCGGGCCCGCCGGGCCAGCCGGCCCGGCTTGGTGACGACCCGGTGGGCGAGGTCGTGGGCGTAGGCGACCCGCAGGTCGTGGGGTTCGTGGCGGACCTCGTGCCCGCAGGCCTCGCAGCGGGTGGAGTGGAGCAGCCGGCCGGCATAGCGCAGCTCGTGCTCGCCCTCGACCCCGCACGCGGAGCACACGAGGACGGCCCGGGTCACGGGACGCCCCAGGTCATGGCAGGTGCCAGTGGTGAGCGGCGAGGATCCGCTCGGCGAGGAAGAGATCCTCCGGGAAGGTGATCTTGATGTTGGCGGCCGTCCCTGGCAGGCCGCGGATCGACAGGCTGCCGAAGCGCTGGATGCAGACCGCGGTGTCGGTGCCGTCGAAACCCGCGCGGTCCGCGGCTCGGTAGGCCTCGAGCAGGGGCAGCGCACGGAAGGCCTGCGGCGTCTGGACGGTGACCAGGGTCTCGACCGGTGGTGTCCCGCCGTTGACCGGCAGCAGCCCCGGTTGCCCCAGGACCGGCAGCGCCCCCCCGAGGACGTGCGCCGTGTCGATCGCGTCGGCGAAGAGGCGCGTGCCCGCCAGCGGCCGGGCCGCGTCGTGGATCACGACCACGTCCACCTCGCCGGCCTCGATCCGGGGGGCCAGCGTCGTGAGGGCCGCGAACTCCGAGGAGTGGCGGGTCGACCCCCCGGCCACCACGTGGACCGGGCGCCCCGGCGCCTCGCTCCGCAGCACCTCCGTCACGTGATCGAAGTCGGACGGCCGGATCACCACGACGGTGTCCACCACGGCGGCGAGGGGATCCGTCCACGTCAGCGACCACGTGAGGACGCGCCGGCCGGCCAGCGGGAGCAGCACCTTGTTGGTGTCCGCCCCGCCCCGGGTCCCGCTGCCGGCCGCCAGCAGGACCAGCGCCGCGCGGGCGGCCCGGTCGGGTCGTCGCGGCCGGCGGCCCCGGGCCTCGCGCGCGGACGAGGGCGGCACGCACCGACGGTATCGCCGCCCGCGCGAGCCGCGTACCCGGCCCCGGAGGGGTGCCGCTCCGGGGTCGCTGGCTCACGGCCGTGCTCCTCTGCACATCTGTGATGACGCAAAGTCACTCTTGTGCAGGTTAGCGTTGTGGTGAGCGTCACGTCCAGGCGTCCCGAGGCGCGTCGCCCGCCGCCTGCCCCGGTCGACCGCGGCCGCCCCGGTTGAATGCGGCCGTGAGCGAGTGGCGCGTCGGGACCGGGGTCGACGTCCACCGGTTCGCCCCCGGGCATCCCTGTCACCTGGCAGGGATCGAGTTCCCGGAGAGCCCCGTCGGCCTCGTCGGCCACTCCGACGGCGACGTCGTCGCCCACGCCGCCTGCGACGCCCTGCTGTCCGCGGCGGGCCTGGGCGACCTCGGGTCCGTCTTCGGCACGTCCGACCCGCGATGGGCGGGGGCGGCCGGGACCGTCCTGCTGGCAGAGGCCGCCCGGCTGGTGCGGGCGGCGGGCTGGGAGGTCGGGAACGTCGCGGTCCAGGTCGTCGCGAACCAGCCGCGCCTCGGGCCCCGCCGGGCCGAGGCCGAGGCGGCGCTCGGCGCGGCCTGTGGCGCCCCGGTGTCGGTGTCCGCGACGACGTCGGACGGCCTCGGCCTCACCGGACGGGGCGAGGGCGCCGCAGCCGTCGCGACGGTCCTCGTGCACCGACGCGAACGGCCGTGACCAGCGCGAAGGCCGTGACCAGCGCGAAGGTCGTGACCGGCGCGACGGCGCCGGCCGTGATTGCGCCCCCGGCGCTGCCTGAGGGTACGGTCGAGGCCATGGCTCCCACGTCCGTGCGGGCGCGCCTGACGTCCGTCCTGGGCCGACCCCGGCCGGGCCAGGTGGTGTGGTGGGTGGTCGGCGCCGTCGTGGCCGCCGCCGCCTTCACCGCCGCGGCGCTCGCCGCCTGAGTGACCCCGTGCCCGCACCCGCGCTCCGGCTCTACGACAGCCGCACTCGAGAGGTCGTCCCCTTGGACCCGGTACGCCCGGGCCGCGTCGGCGTCTACGTCTGCGGCGCCACGCCCCAGGCGTCGCCCCACATCGGGCACATGCGCGCCCAGGTGGTCTACGACGTGCTGCGGCGCTGGCTGGAGCACGGGGGGCTGCACGTCACGCTGGTCCGCAACGTCACCGACGTCGACGACAAGATCCTCGTCAGGGCGGCCGAGCAGGGCCGCGAGTGGTGGGCCCACGCCTACCGGTTCGAGCGGGAGTTCACCGCCGCCTACGACGCCCTGCGTGTGCTGCCGCCGACGTACGAGCCCCACGCCACCGGTCACGCCACGGAGATGACGGCCTACCTCGAGCGCCTCGTCGTCGCCGGCCACGCCTACGTCGTGCCGTGCGACGAGGTGCGCGGGCGCCGCACCGCCGACGTGTACTTCGACGTCCGTTCCTGGCCGGACTACGGAGAGCTGACGCGCCAGCGGCTGGCCGACCTCTCGCCCGCAGACGACACCGACCCGGAGTTCGCCGGGCGCAAGCGCGACCCCCGCGACTTCGCCCTCTGGAAGGCCGCCAAGGCGGACGAGCCGGCGACCGCGGCCTGGCCGACGCCCTGGGGGTGGGGCCGGCCCGGGTGGCACCTGGAGTGCTCGGTCATGGCCACCCGGTACCTCGGCGCGGAGTTCGACATCCACGGCGGGGGCCTCGACCTGCGGTTCCCGCACCACGAGAACGAGCTGGCCCAGTCCCGCGCCGCCGGCGACCCGTTCACCCGGGTGTGGATGCACTCCGCGTGGGTGACGACCGCCGGCGAGAAGATGAGCAAGAGCCTCGGCAACGTCACCGCCGTGTCCGCCCTGCTCGAGCGGGTCCCCGGCGTCGTCCTGCGGTACTACCTGCTGTCGGCGCACTACCGGTCGAACATCGAGTTCAGCCTGGCCGCGCTCGACGAGGCGGCCACCGCCTGGCGGCGGATCGCGTCCTTCCTGCAACGGGCCGGGGAACGGCTGGGGGACTCCGCCGTCGTCCCCCGCCCGGGCGAGCCGCTGTGCGCCGACTTCGTCACCGCCATGGACGACGACCTGGGCGTGCCCGCCGCGCTCGCGGCCCTGCACGGCGTCGTCCGCGACGGCAACGCCGCCCTCGCCGCGGGCGACGCCGCGGCCGCGGGGGCCGCCCGCTCGGTGGCGGCCATGGCCCGGGTGCTCGGGG
>JBHJOJ010000297.1:0-23718 GCA_050329835.1 Kineosporiaceae bacterium
CGCCCCGCCCCCCGGCGGCGGCGGGGGCGAGGTCCGGCGGGCCGCGGTCCTGCTGCTGCTGGCCGGTGCCGGTCCCGGGGAGGTCGAGGCGGCGGACGGCGCGGAGATCCTGCTCACGCTCCGCGCCGGTCACCTGCGGTCCCACGCCGGCCAGGTCGCCTTCCCGGGCGGGCGGGCCGAGGACGGCGACGCCGGCCCGGCGACCACCGCGCTGCGCGAGGCGGCCGAGGAGGTCGGCCTGGACCGGTCGTCGGTCACGGTCGTCGCCGAGCTGCCGGTGCTGCGGGTGGTGCCGAGCAACAACGACGTGACACCTGTGGTGGCCTGGTGGGACCGTCCCGGACCGCTGGTCCCGGACCGCTCGGAGGTGGCCGCCGTGTCGCGGGTCGGGCTGAGGGAGCTGGCCGACCCGGCGTCGCGGGTCGGGGTCCGCCACCCGGCGGGCGGGGTGTGGCCGGGCTTCCGCCTGCCCGAGCTGCTGGTCTGGGGCTTCACGGCCTGGGTGCTGGACCGCCTGCTGGCCGCGTGCGATCTGGAGGTCGCCTGGGACCGCTCGCCGGTGCTGGAACTGCCGCCGCCCGCCTCGCGGCCCGCGAGGGCAAGGTGACCGGGCGCCGAGGCCGGGACGGGACGACCGGGGTGACCGGGCGGTGATCGACGCGCTCACCGGGTCGGCCGGCGGTTCGACGGCCTCGCTGGTCGTGGACGTCGTGCTCGTCGTCGTGATCCTGGCCCAGGCCGTCACGGGGTGGCGGCAGGGCCTGCTGGTCGGCGTGGCGTCCCTCGGCGGGTTCGCGCTGGGCCTGCTCGGCGGCGGGCTGCTGGTCGTCCAGCTCCTGGGGGACGAGCGGACGGGACCGCTGCGGCTGCTCGCCGTCCTCGGCGGCGGCCTCGTGGCCGGACTGGTGCTCCAGGCCGTCGGGGTGGCGGCGGCGTGGGCGCTGC
This sequence comes from Kineosporiaceae bacterium, assembly GCA_050329835.1. Classification (GTDB taxonomy): domain Bacteria; phylum Actinomycetota; class Actinomycetes; order Actinomycetales; family JBBAYJ01; genus JANNOG01. The sequence continues at coordinate 946 of JBHJOJ010000297.1, forward strand.
GCCGCCGCGTCGACTCCCGGTCCGTCAAGGCGCTGGACACCGTGGTGGGGACCGTGGTGGCGGTGATCGCCGCGGCCACGGTGGTGTGGGTGCTGTCCTGGGGCGTCCGCACCGCACCGCTGCCCGGCCTCGGGCAGGCGGTCACCGGCTCCCGCGTCGTGGCAGCGCTCGACGCCGTGGTGCCGCTGCCGGTGGAGCGGGCGGCCGACCGGTTCTTCGCCCAGGTGTCGGGCGAGTGGTTCCCCCGGGTGTTCGCCGGGGGCGGGGAGTCGATCCGCCCCGTCGATGAGCCGGACGCCGGGGTTCTCGCCGAGCCCGCGGTCCAGGCCGCGGCGGCGAGCGTCGTCAAGGTCCGCGGGATCGCCACGGCCTGCGACCGGCCGCAGGAGGGGTCGGGGTTCGTGCTCGACGACGGCACCGTCGTGACCAACGCCCACGTCGTCGCCGGGATGCCGGAGCCCGGGGTCCAGGTCGCCGGGGCCGGGCGTTTCCTGCCCGCGACCGTGGTCGCCTTCGACCCGCGCCGCGACGTCGCGGTGCTCGCGGTGCCCGACGTCGCCGGGCCGGGGCTGCCGCTGCGGGCCGGCGCCCGGGCGGAGGAGCCCGTCGCCGTGGCGGGCTTCCCCGGCGACGGGTCGTACGTCGTGGGCGCCGGGAGGATCCGGGAGCAGGTCACCGCCATCGGCGACGACATCTACGGGGTGCCGGGAGCGCGCCGTGACGTGTACTCGCTGCGCGCCACCATCCGTCCGGGCAACAGCGGGGGCCCGGTGCTGTCGGCTGCGGGGGAGGTGGTGGGGTTGGTGTTCGCCCGGTCGACGACCGACCCGACGACCGGGTACGCCCTGACGGTGGACGAGCTTCAGGACGCGCTGGCCGCCGAGCTGCCGGACGGGGCCGAGGAGGCGGCGCCGGTCGACGTCGGGGGCTGCGCGGTGGGCTGAGCGGGACCGGCGGGCTGCGGGCGCCCGAGGTGCTGCAGCCGGACGCGGACCTCGGCCACCGTCTCCCGAGCCAGGGTCATCGCCGTGCGGGGTGGGCCGATCCGGCGGCCGACGAGCACGCCCACGAGGGCGAGGACCACCGCGACGACGACGTAGATCCCGACCGTCAGCAGGTAGGCGCCCCAGCGCGGGAGCCCGGCACCGACGAACGCCTCGGCGATCGTGATCACCAGGGCGAAGCCGGCGAAGAAGAGCAGGGTGAGCGCGGTCCCGACGAGCCCGGCGACGACGCCGGCGCGGACGGCCGACTGCTTGAGCTCCGCCTGGGCGAGGCTGCGCTGCTGCTCGGCGAGCACCTTGGCGTCCGCCACGGCGTCGGCGACGAGCTGCTGGATCGACCGGTGGTCGGGCCCGGCGGGCACGGACCGCCCGGCGGCCCCGGCGGTGTCCTGGCTCATGGGACCTCCCTGTCGTCGGCCGACGGCTTCCCGCGCACCATCCTGGCGGATCAGGACGTCGGCGGCACCTCACCCGGCTGCCGGACCGGCCCGGCCGATGCCTCGTCGAGGCCCTCCTCGTCCTGCCCGAGGCGCCGGTGGTGCCGGTTCCGCGCGGTGAGGACGATCGCGGCGAGCCCGGCGGCGACGAGCGAGCCGAAGAGGACGCCCCCCCGGGCGTCCTCGATCGTCGTGGCGCTGTCGAACGCGAGCTCGGCGATGAGCAGCGAGACGGTGAAGCCGATGCCCGTGAGGAACCCCACCCCGACCATGTCCCACCAGGAGACCCCCGGCACGAGCCGGACCCGGGAGAACCGGACCAGCAGCCACGACGCGGCGAGCACCCCCACCGGCTTGCCGACGACCAGGCCAGCCATGATGCCGAGGGCGACCGGGTCGGTGAGGATCCGGGCCACGCCGCCGCCGGCCAACCCCACACCGGCGCTGAAGAAGGCGAAGACCGGGATGGCGAACCCGGCCGAGATCGGGCGCCACGCATGCTCGAGGCGCTGGGCCAGGCATGTGCCGGGCTGCCCGGGCCGCAGCACGGGGACGGCGAAACCGAGCAGGACCCCGGCGATCGTGGCGTGCACCCCCGACTCGTGGACGAACAGCCAGGTGAGCAGCGCCAGCGGAAGCAGCAGCCAGGGCGACGTCACCCGTCGCTGGACCAGGACGGCGAAGGCGGCCAGCGGGACCAGCGCCAGCAGCAGGTACGGCAGGTCGAGGGACTCGGTGTAGAAGATCGCGATGACGAGGATGGCCAGCAGGTCGTCCACGACGGCCAGCGTCAGCAGGAAGACCCGCAGCGCGATCGGCAGGTGGCTGGACAGCACGGCGAGCACGGCGAGGGCGAAGGCGATGTCGGTGGCCACCGGTACGCCCCAGCCGTCGAGGTCGCCCGGCCCGCCCGCGCCCGAGACGACCGCGACGTAGACCAGCGCCGGGACGGCCATGCCCCCGAGGGCGGCGGCGACCGGCAGCGCCGCCCGGGCCGGGCTGCGCAGCGTCCCGGCGACCAGCTCCCGCTTGAGCTCGAGCCCGACGACGAAGAAGAAGATCGCGAGGAGCCCGTCGGCGGCCCACGTCGCCAGGTCGAGGTCGAGGTGGAGGTCGAGCGGGCCCACGACGAGGTTGCCGTCGTAGGGCACCACCGTCCGCAGTGACTCGTAGGCCCCGCTGACCGGAAGGTTCGCCCACACCAGGGCGATCGCGGCCGCCACCAGCAGGATCGCGCCGCCCACCGTCTCGGTGCGCAACGCGTCCAGCAGGAACCGGCGCTCGGTCCGGTCGAACGACTGGTGTGGCCGTCCGGGGCGCTTGTCCGTCACCGCGCCAGCGTAGGTGGCGGGTCGTCACCCGCGTCGGCGGCGTCCACAGGTGGGGCGACCTCGTCGCCGACGGCCGCAGCGCGGTCACCCGGGCCCGCGTCCGCGGCCCGGGCGGCCTCGTCCCGGGCCAGGTGGTCGTACCGGGCGGCGGGCGCCAGTGGGGCGCCCGTGTGGTAAGCGGCCCGCCCGAGGGCGAACCCGCCCACGGGCGAGGTCACCAGCTGCAGCGCGACGGCGAGGACGACGGCGACCGCGGCGCGCCAGGTCGGGTCCACGACGAGGACCCCGACGAGCACGAGGCACACGCCGAGGGTGGCGGCCTTCGTCACCGCGCTGAGCCGGGAGTAGGTGTCGGGGAAGCGGACCAGCCCGACGGCGGCGACCGCGAACAGCGCCACCCCGAGACCCATCACGGCGTAGCCCACGACCTGCAGGGGCAAGGGGGCGGCGGTCACGGCTGCCCCCGGTCCACGAGCCGGGCCAGGGCGACCGTCGCGAGGAAACCGGTGAGCGTCGCCACGACGACGATGTCGAGCAGCGCCGGGTCGTCGGCGCGCAGCGCCAGCAGGGCGACCGCGGCGACGAAGGCGAAGAACACGAAGTCGGCGGCGACCGCCCGGTCGACGTCGGTCGGGCCGGCGACCATCCGCCACACGGCGGGGACCAGGGTGAGCACGAGCAGCGCCAGCAGGACGTCGACGACGGTCACGGGCGGTCCTCCGGCAGTCGGCACGCGGCGAGGAAGCGGGACTCCAGCCGCCGGAGCTCGGCCTCGAAGGCCGCCGGGTCCGGGGCGTACATCCCGTGGACGTACAGGGTCGGGGGACGGCCGTCGCGGACCGCGACGGTGAGCGTCCCCGGGGTCAGGTTGACCAGCGCGGTGAAGGCGCTCACCTCGGCCGGGGAGCGGCTGTCCAGCGGGTAGGCCAGGATCCCGGGGGACAGGCGGCTGCCGGGGGTGAGCGCGTCTGCCGCCACCTCGACGCTGGCCAGCACGATGAGCCAGGCGAACCAGGCGGAGAACCGCACCAGCCGGACCGCGCGCCCCAGCTGCCGCACCGCCGCCCTCACGGTGCGCTCACCGCCTCGACGTAGGTCCGCGTGTCGACGAGGTTCTCCGCCGCGGTGACGGAGAGCGAGAGCAGGCCCTCGGCGCCCAGGCCCAGCGCCACGGTCACGGCGGCGAGGGCGAGGGCGGGCAGGACCAGGCGCCGGGGCACTCGCTCGTCGGCGTCCCGGCGCCGGGACCCGGGCTCGCGGTCCGGGGCCTCGCGGTCCGGGTCGGGCTCGCGGTCCGCGCGCGGTGACGGCTCGTCCCCCCAGAACACCCCGTTCCAGATCTTGAGCATCGACAGCAGGGTGAACAGGCTGACCACCACCGCGACCGCTGCGGCGACGTAGGCCTCCGCCCGCACCGCCGCCAGGACCAGGGTGAACTTGGCGACGAAGCCGGACAGCGGCGGGATCCCGGCCAGCGACAGGGCGGGCACGAGGAAGGCGACGGCCAGCAGGGGCGAGCGCCGGGCCATGGCGCCGAGGCGGGCCAGGTCGCCGGTGCCGCGGGTCCGCTCGACCACCCCCACGGCGAGGAACAGCGCCGCCTTCACGACGATGTGGTGGATCAGGTAGAAGACGCTCGCCGCCAGCCCCGCGACGCCGAAGAAGCCGAGCCCGAGCAGGATGTACCCGACCTGGCTCGTCATGTGGAACGACAGGATCGCCCGCACGGTGGTCTCGCCGAGCGCGCCGAGGACCGCGACCACCATGGTGACCACGAGCACGGCCTGGATCACCCACTCCAGGCGCTGGTCGCCCTCGAAGACGACCGAGTACACCCGGAACAGCCCGTACACACCGATCTTCGTGAGCAGCCCCGAGAACATCGCGCTGAGCGACGTGGCGACGTACGGGTAGGACCGCGGCAGCCAGCCGTGCAGCGGCACCACCGCCGCCTTGCCGGCGAGCGCCACCAGCACCACCCCGGCGGCGACCGCGGCGGCCTCGGACTGCCGGGCCGCGCCGGCCAGCTCGCCGAGGTTGACGGTGCCCGTCACGCCGTAGACCAGCGCGACGCCCAGCAGCAGCGTCGTGGAGATCAGCAGGTTCACCGTGACGTAGACCCGGCCCGCCCGCAGCGCCGGCAGCAGTCCCGACCTCGTGAGCAGGACGTAGGACGGCACGAGGGCCACCTCGACCATGACGAACAGGTTGAAGAGGTCGGCGGTGACGAGGGCGCCGTAGACGCCGCCCGACATCACGAGCACCAGGGGGGCGACGTAGCGGTCGCGGTCCTCACCGGCGGCGGCGGCGTACAGCGCGCAGACGAGGACGAGGAGGGAGGTGACGGCCAGCATGAGGGCGCTCAGGGTGTCGACGGCGAACGGGATCGAGATCCCCGGCGCCCAGCCGGAGACCTGGTGGGCGACCACGGACCCGTCCGACGTGGCGGCCAGCGCCCACCCGGCGAAGGCGAGCACCGCCGCCGTCGTCACCCACACCACGGCCCGCCGGGCGGCCGTCCACGGCAGGAGCAGGCACCCGCCCGCGGCCCCCAGGGGTGCTCCGAGGAGCAGGGGGAGCAGCTCAGACACGGTCGCCTCCCCCCGCGTCGGGGTCGCCGGCGGGCCTCGCGCCGCCGCCGTCGGGATCGGGCGCGCCGTCGTCGGTGTCGTCGTCGGCGCCGGACCCGGCCAGTGAGACCAGGTGCACGGTGATGGCGAAGGTGATGACGATGGCGGTGAGGACGAACGCCTGCGGCAGCGGGTCCGCCGTGGCGCCGGTGGCGCCGCCGCCGCCCAGGAGCGGCGGGTCGCGGCGGGCGGTGCCGCCCGCCGCCAGCAGGACGAGGTTGGCGGCGTGGCCCAGCAGGACGAAGCCGAGCGTCACCCGCAGCAGCCCGCGCTGCAGCAGCAGGTACACGCCTCCGGCGACGAGGACGGCGACGGCGATCGCGGACGTCACGGGCGGTCCCCCTCTCGGGCCGGCCGTTCGTCCAGGCGGTCGACGGCGGCCACGACGAGCCCGATGACGCACAGGTAGATGCCGACGTCGAAGACCAGCGACGTCGTCAGCGTCTGATAGTGGGGACCGAGTTCGACCGCGGTCCGCAGCGGGCGCAGGAAGGACCCGTCGAGCAGGCCGACGAGGCCCGTCCCCACGCAGACGAGGAGCCCTGCGGCCAGCAGCGGACGGGCCGGCAGCCGCGAGAGCCGGGTGCGGGAGGGGGCGAGGCGCACCAGGGCGATGCCGGCTCCCCCGACGAGGGCGGAGATGAAGCCGCCGCCGGGGTCGTTGTGGCCCCGGTAGAGCAGGACGAGCGAGAGCACGACGACGACCGGCGCCAGCAGCGCGGCCGCGGTCCGGAGGATCATGGCGTTGCCGATCGGCTCGGGCCCGGTCGGGACCGCGGTGAGGGACCGGGCGGGTGCGGTCGGTCCGCTGAGGCCGCCGGGGCGGGGTGCCGCGGAGCGGGCGGACACCGGCTCGCCGGAGCCGTCGGACCCCGGCCGGGCCGGTGCCCGGCGGCCGCCCAGCATCCCGAGCAGGCCCGCCGCCGCCACGGCGAGGACCGTGGCCTCGCCCAGGGTGTCGAGCCCCCGGAAGTCCACGAGGATCGTGTTGACGACGTTGGTGCCGCCGGAGAGCCCCGGTCCCTCGCGCAGCAGGAACTCCCCGGCGGGCGAGATCTCCCGGCGGCCGGTGAGCGTCAGCGTGGCGAGGAACGCGGCGACTCCGGCCACCGCGGCGAGCGCCGCGGCGCCCGCCACCCGGACCCGGCCCGCCGGCGTGAACCTGGGCGGCATCCGGCGCAGCACGAGCACCACGACGACCACCGTGAGGATCTCGACGAGCACCTGGGTGAGGGCCAGGTCGATCCCGCCGAGCAGCAGGAACCAGGCGCCCACGGCGAGCCCCACCACCCCCAGCAGCGCGACGGCGGCCAGCCGGGACCGGACGGCGCACAGCCCGACGACACCGAGGACGAGCACCGCCAGCACGGCGATGTCGGCTGCCCGGGTCGTGCCGGGGACGGGCGCCGCGAGCCCGTCGAGGACCACCGCGCCGACGCCGGCGACGGCGAGGAGCACCCAGACCGGGTGCACGAGGTGGGCGGCCGGCGAGTCGCTGCGGGCGGGCCGGCCCACGCGGCCGCCGAGCGCCAGCACCCCGGCGTACGCACCGTCGAAGACGTCGGCGCCGCGGACGCCGAGCTCGTACCGGTACAGCAACCGGTCGACCGGGTCGCGCAGCAGGAACAGCCCGACCCCGGCCGCGATGGTCACGGCGGACAGCGCGAGCGGGATCGAGAACCCGTGCCACAGCGCGAGGTCCGCCTCGCCCCGCTGCCGCAGGGTGTCGACGACCGTCGAGTTCACCAGCGGGTTGAGCGCGTTCACAGTGACGCCGAGGACCAGGCCCGCCACCGCCGGGACCGCGGCCGGGGCCAGGAACGACCAGTGCGGCTCGTACAGCCGGGCCTGGGTGAGCCGCCCGGCGAACGCGCCGTACAGCAGGCGGAACCCGTAGGCGAAGGTGACCGTCGCGGCCGCCACGGCGATGACGGCCAGCAGAAGGCCCGCTCCCGGCGGGCCCTCGAACTCGTAGAAGGCGTAGTACGCCTCCTCCTTCGACACGAACCCGAGGAACGGCGGCAGGCCCGCCATCGACAGCGCCGCCAGCCCGGTGAGCGTCGCCGTCACCGGCATCACCCGGTACAGCCCCGAGAGCTCGCGGATGTCCCGGCTGCCGGCCTCGCGGTCGATGATCCCCACGAGCATGAAGAGCGTCGCCTTGAACAGGGCGTGCGCGAACGTGTGGAGCGCCGCGACGGCCAGCCCGGCCGTGGTCCCGAGCCCGATGAGGGCGATGATCCAGCCGAGCTGGCTCACTGTCGAGTACGCCAGCAGCGCCTTGAGGTCGTGCTGCTTGAGCGCCAGCACCGCGCCGACGACGGCGCTGACCAGGCCGACGGTCACCAGGGCCGCGGTCCAGCCCGGGGTCTCCGCGAACACCGGCGAGAACCGCATGAGCAGGTAGATGCCGCCCTTGACCAGGGTCGCCGCGTGCAGGTAGGCGCTGACCGGGGTGATGGCGACCATGGCGTCCGGCAGCCAGAAGTGCACGGGTACCTGGGCGGACTTCGTGAACGCCGCGACCATGACCAGCCCGGCGATCCACGGCGCGGCGGCGGAGGACCGCAGGGTGTCGGCCTCGGCGAGCACCGTCGCCAGCGACGTCGTGCCCAGCGTCGCCACGATGAGGACCACCGCCGTCAGCAGCGCCAGGCCGCCCGCGGCCGTGACGACGAGGGCGCGGGTGGCCTCCCGCCGGCCCCGCCCCGTGCCCCCGATGAGCAGGAACGAGCACAGGGTCGTCAGCTCCCACGACACGTAGAGCACGACCAGGTCCGCGGCGAGGACCAGCCCGAGCATCGCCCCGGCGAACAGGGTGAGCAGCAGGAACAGCCGGCCGTGGTCGTGGTCCGGCGACAGGTACCGGGCCGCGTACGCCATGATCAGCGCCCCCACGCCGAGCACCAGGCCGGCGAAGAGCAGGGCGAGGCCGTCCATCCGCAGTCGCAGCGCCACGTCGGCGGTGGGGATCCACGCCAGCTCGGCCGTGACCACCCCCGCCAGCGCCTCCTCGGCCCGGGTGAGCAGGATCCCCAGCACCGCGAGGAAGACCGCCGACAGCGGGTACCCGGCGTTGCGGCCGAGCGCACGCGACAGCGGCAGGGCCGTGGCCGCAGCGACGGCGAGGACGAGGAAGGGCAGGAACAGCGTCACCGGCGCGGAGCACCTCCGTAGGGGTCGTCAGGACGTGCCGCCCACGAGGGCGGTTCGCCGACCCGACTTCCCGGCACTCCGGTCACGAGCATAGGCGGTCGCGGTCGTCGTCGTCGGATGGGCGACGATGGGGCCCGTGGCCACGACTGCGCAGGATCAGGTGACCGGGCTCGATGACGAGGGGTCCGCCCTCGTCGTCGTCGACGTCCAGAACGACTTCACCCTGCCCGAGGGCGGGCTGTACGTGCGGGGCGGGGAGGAGGTCGTCCCGGTGGTCAACGCCTACGTCGCCGCCGCCCGCGCGGCCGGGCGCCCGGTCTTCTACACCCAGGACTGGCACCCGCCGACGACCCCGCACTTCGCCAAGGACGGCGGCGTCTGGCCGGTCCACTGCGTGGCGGACACCTGGGGGGCCGAGCTGGTCGCCGGCCTCGACGTCGCCGGGCCGGTGATCCGCAAGGGTGTCGGCGGCGAGGACGGGTACTCCGGGTTCTCGGTGCGCGACCCGGAGTCGGGCGAGACCTCGGCCACCCGGCTCGGCGGCCTGCTCGCGGACGCCGGGGTCCGGTCGATCGTCGTCACGGGGCTGGCGGGCGACGTCTGCGTCGCCGAGACCGCGCTCGACGGCCGGCGACTCGGCTACGACGTCACGGTGCCGCTCGCGGCCACCCGCTTCGTCGAGGTTGAGCCCGGCGACGGCGAGCGCGCGGTGCAGCGGATGCGCGAGGCGGGGGTCCGGGTGGTCGAGCGGCTGTGAGCCGCGCGAGCGACCGGACCGCGGTGGGCACTCCCGTCAGCGGCGACCCGGGACCGCCGCGGCGTCCGGGCCGATGCCGGCGAGCACCGCGGCGTCCTGCCAGCGGGCGATCTCGCAGCCGTCCTCCAGGGTGAAGACGGCGTCCACGGGCTCGCCCCGGTAGGTCCCGGTGACGGTCGCGGTCTGCGGCCCGCCGTACTGCATGGTGCAGACGGCGTCGTCGGGCACCCGGGCGAAGGGGTCGTCGGTGTCGCCGGTGCCGGCTTCCGGACCGGTGAGGCCGTCGCACGCGGCGCGGGCCTCGGGGTGGCCGGAGGCCGCGGGATCGACCGGGAGGCCCGCGTCGTCGCAGGCCAGCCGGTACGTCTCGACGGCGGACCCGTCGCCCGGGTCGTAGTCGACGGTCAGGTCCACGACGGGCGCGGGGTCGGCCGCGGCCGAGGCGGTGCCGGCGTCGCCGCCCTCGGCCACCAACGCGTCCTCGGCGCAGGCGGTGAGCGAGGTGAGGAGCGCGGCCGCGGCGGCGGCCCGGAACAGCAGGGGCGACCGTGGCATGCGTCCACGGTACGAGACGACCGACGGCGACGCCGCCGGGGGACGGTGGCCCGTGCCGCGCCCGGGACCTCCGCTCCCGACGTCACGATGCGGTCGCGGCGGCGGGGAGGGCTTAGGCAGGTGCGGCAGCCTGGCCCTACCGTGCCGGTACGTGAGCGGGCGATTCGGACGAGGTTGCCGACCGGCGCGACCGGCGGCGGGGGCGGCTCTGGTGGGGCTGCTGGTCCTGTCCGTCTGCGCGGGGAGCGACGACGGGGGCGGGGAGGACGCCGGCCCCGCGCCGGGCGAGCGGGTCACCGAGCTGGACGGCGTCCGGTCGGCGGTGGTGCGGATCACGGGGGAGGGGACGTTCGTCGACCCCGAGGAGGGCGAGCTGCTCAACACGGCGGGATCGGGGTCCGGGTTCGTCGTCTCGCCGGAGGGGCTGGTCGTCACCAACAACCACGTCGTGACCGGGGCCGCGTTCCTCGAGATCCACGTCGACGGCGAGGACGCCCCGCGCAACGGCCAGGTCCTCGGCGTCTCGGAGTGCTCCGACCTGGCGGTCATCGACGTCGAGGGCGACGGGTTCCCGTACCTCACCTGGGTGACCGACACCCCGGGGGTCGGCACCGAGGTGTACGCCGCCGGCTTCCCGCTGGGCGAGGACGAGTACACCCTGACCAACGGCATCGTCTCGCGGGAGGCCACGCCCGGCGAGACCTCGTGGGCGTCGGTGGACGCGGTGCTCCAGCACGACTCCACGATCAACCCGGGCAACTCCGGCGGCCCGCTGGTCGACCCGGCCGGCCGCGTGGTGGGGGTGAACTACGCGGGCGACATCGGGTCCGGGCAGTTCCTCGCGATCGCCGACGACGAGGCCAAGTCCGTCCTCCGGGAGCTCGCCGAGGGCCGCGACGTCACGGCGATCGGCGTCAACGGCGAGGCGTTCGTCCTCGAGGACGGGACCTCCGGGATCTGGGTGTCGTCGGTCGACACCGACTCGCCCGCGTACGCCACCGGTGTCCGGGGCGGCGACATCATCACCCGGTTCGAGAACATCGTCGTCGGCACCGACGGCACCATGAGTGACTACTGCGACGTGCTGCGCAGCAACACCGCCGAGGACGTGCTGTCGATCGAGGTGCTCCGGCTGTCCACCGGCGAGCTGCTGGCCGGCCAGATCAACGGCGAGGCGCTGGAGGTCACCCAGACCTTCGCCAACGAGCTGCGCGGCGCCGTGCCCGACGACGAGGGTGCCGGGTACGCCGACTTCGTCGAGGTGTCCGACGACACCGGCACCATCACGGTGAGCGTGCCGGCGTCCTGGGCCTTCCGGGACGGCTCCGGGCTGGACGACGGCAGCGGCGGCCGCTGGCCGGCGCTCGCGGTGGCTCCCGACGGCTCGGCGTTCGACGGCAGCTGGGCGATCCCCGGCGCGGTGATCGCCGTCGTGCCCGACCTCGGCGGGGCCCCGCCCGAGCAGATCCTCGACACCCTGGGGCCGGGCCTCACCGGCGGGCAGTGCACGTTCGACTCCCGCAGCGCCTACGACGACGGCACCTACACCGGCAGCTACGACCTGTACGGCGCGTGCGGCGGCACCGAGACCGTGTTCGTCCAGGCCGCCCTGTACCCGGAGGACCGGCGCTACCTCGTCTACCTCGCCATGCAGGCGACGAACGACGCCGACCTGCAGGCGCTGGACCGCATCCTCGACACCTTCGCCGTCACCGGGCTCTGACCGGCACTCACACCTCCGGGCGCGACCTCATGACCAGAGCGAGGCGATGGGCACCGCGGCGATGTCCGGAGCGAAGCGGTGCACCCGGGAACCGGTGTGGACCACGAGCCCGGCCACGAAGCGATCTCCCAGGGACTCCCGAAGCCAGGTCAGGTGAGCCGCGTCCTGGGGGCGGGGCGCGGACCCCGCCTTGACCTCGATCGCGACGACTCCCTCGAGGCCGTAGTCGAGGAGGATGTCGATCTCGCGGCCCTCACGGTCGCGCAGGTGGTAGACCTGCGGTGGTTGCTCGTCCGCCGCGATTTCACCGCGCACCTGCGCCATGACGAACGTGTCGACGAGGCGTCCGAGGAGGCGTGGGTCGCGCATGAGGATCTGGGCCGACGTCACACGGAGAGCCGCGGCCGTGATCCCGGTGTCGGTGAGGTACCGCTTGCTCCGCTGGGTCAGGCGCTTGAGCCGGTTCGTCGACCACGCCGGGACGACGTCCAGAACTCCCAGGGCTTGGAAGAGGGAGTCGTACGCCCGCGCCGTCCGTTCGTTCACGCCGGCGCCCTCGACGACGGTCGCGGTCGTCGGCAGGCCCGCGGTGTGCTCGGCCATGACGCCGAGGTACCGACGCAGTCGTGCGGGGTCACGGCCGGGTTCGATTCCCCGCGCGTCCCTCGTCGCGATCTGGTCGAGGTACGTCGCCAGCCAGCGTTCCGGGTAGCGGGCGGCGGCGCCGACGACCACGGGAGGCAGCCCGCCGCGCAACGCCATCGCCAGGTACCCGGGCAAGTCCGGTGTCGTCACGGGCGCCGCGAGCCCATCCAGCGTGTCGACGCCGCCTCGGGTCACGAGGTCGGCCAACAGGCGCCGGCCCCCCGGGGCGCCCGCGATCTCGCGTTGCGTCATCGGCCAGATGGGCACGCGCACGACACGACCGGTCCCCGGCCAGGACCGCTCGTCGGTCTCTGCGCGCACGCTTCCGGTCAGGATGAAGCGACCGGGCGAGTCGTCGTGGTCGACCGCACGCTTGACGGCCCAGAGGACGTCGGGGACCTGCTGCCACTCGTCGAGGAGCAGCGGCGGGCGTGCAGTGCGCAGGACCGTGTCCGGATCCAGCGCCACGGTCGCTGCATCCTCGGGCCGATCGAGGCGGAGGACGTCGCCGGCGTGCTGAAGCGCCGTCGTGGTCTTCCCGGCGGCCCGGGGGCCGGTGAGCAGGATCGCGGGCGCTGTCGCGAGCAGGGACGCCACGAGGCCGTCGACATCCCGGGGGCGGTAGGCCGACATGGGGCAAGAGTACGGGTTCCGCGGGCCTCGGGGTACGGGTTCTGCGGACCTTGGAGTACAGGTTCTGCGGACCCGTGAGTGCAGGTTCTGCGGGGCCGCTGGCCCTGCGACGAGCGGGCTCACCTCCAGGCGGCCAGCAGGTCCTCCGGTGTCAGGGCCAGGTCGACGTCCCGCACATCGACGCCGGCCCGGCCGACGGCGACGGTGGCGGCCGAGCCGGCACCGGGCACCTGCGCCCGGGCGGCGTGCAGGTCAGCGAGATCGCGGGCGTTGAACGGCCCGGAGTCGCGCCACTTCACCGACCCGACGGCCGTGGGGGTCGCGGGCGCCGCGGCACGGTCGGCGACGACCAGGTCGACCTCGACGGAGTTGTCGCGGGTCCAGTAGTGGCCGACATGGGTACCGGCGCCGAGCCGGGGGTCGGGCAGGAGGCGCTCGACGGCCTCGCGTACCAGAGGTTCGACGGCCCGGCCGCAGTAGGCGGGCCACGACCGCGTGACGTCCGCGACCGCGAGGTCACCGCGGCCTCGCAGCAACCGCTCCATCGAAGGCCCGACGAATCGCAGCCAGAACCTCAGGTACGGATCCCGGACGCGGTAGTGGGCGAGCCTGCTGGGACGGGCGGACAGCGGGCGTTCGACCGCGACCACCCGCTTCGCCTCGAGCGCGGCGAGCGAGCGGGCGAGACCGCCGTGGTCGATCCCGGCGCGATCCCCGATGCGCCCGAAGGTGTTCTCGCCGCTGCCGATGGTCGTGAGGACGTCGCGGGCCCGCGTCGTCGCGGGGAACTCTGCGGTCAGTGCCCGTTCGCCCAGAACCACCAGCGGGGACGTGGAGTCCTGGAACTGCGTCCGGACGAACGACAGGGCGTCGGGGCCACTCCGGGTGTCCCGCCACTCCGCGACCAGGCGGGGCAGCCCTCCCGTCACCACCATGGCGTCGAACGCCGCCGGAGCGTTCAGGTCGAGCAACTGGGCGACGTCCGAGCCGGTCAGCGGGTCCAGCACCATCTCCGCCGCCCGGCCGTAGAGGGGGCGGTCGTACGACGAGAGCATCTCCATCACCGAGAGGTCGGATCCGAGGAGCACGAGCAGCACCGGCGCGCGGGACAGATACCTGTCCCAGACCCGCTGCAGCTGGCCCTCGACGGTCGGGTCACCGGCCAGCAGGTAGGGGAACTCGTCGAGCACGAGGACGGTGGCGCGCGTCGTGGCGACCGCCGTCGCGCGCAGCGCGGCCTCCCAGGTGGCGAAGTGCGTGCCCTCGGCGACGCCGGCCGCGTCGAGGTCGGATGCGGCGAGTGCGGCGGTGAAGTCCGCGATCTCGTCCGCGGGTGGGCGACCGGCGGCCGCGGGCACGAGCAGCCCGGGCGCGTCGACGGTCGAGATGAAGTGCTCGAGGAGGGTGGACTTCCCGACCTGGCGCCGGCCGCGGAGCACGAGCAGGCGACCTTGGCCGGAGTCGGTGACGCGGGCCAACTCCTGGCGGAGCCGGTCCAGCTCCCGGCGACGTCCGACGAAGGGCACAGACACCGCCTCAGACTACATGCACGCGTGCGAGTTGAGCGGACACAACATGCACACACACCACTTGTGACGAGCGAGGCGACGGAACCGGCGACTCCGCCGGCCGGGATCAGCTGCTGGGCGAGCCGCCCAGCCCCGACCGGATGAGGTCCATGACCGAGCTGTCCGTCAGCGTCGTGACGTCGCCGACCTCGCGGTTCTCCGCCACGTCCCGGAGCAGTCGCCGCATGATCTTCCCGGACCGGGTCTTCGGCAGCTCCGTCACCACGAGCACCCGGCGGGGCTTGGCGATCGGGCCGATCTCCTGCGCCACGTGGGCCCGCAGGGCCTCCTCGGGGACCGCGCCCGCCAGCGCCGCCTGCGCGTCGGAGCGCAGGATGACGAACGCCACCGGCGCCTGACCGGTCGTGTCGTCCGTCGCGCCGACGACCGCCGCCTCCGCCACCGCCGGGTGCGACACCAGCGCCGACTCCAGCTCGGTGGTCGACAGCCGGTGCCCGGAGACGTTCATGACGTCGTCCACCCGGCCCAGCAGCCAGATGTCGCCGTCCGCGTCCTTCTTCGCGCCGTCGCCCGCGAAGTACCGGCCGGGGAACCTGGACCAGTACGTGGTCACGTACCGGTCGTCGTCGCCGAAGATCGTCCGGAGCATCGACGGCCACGGTTCGGTGAGCACCAGGTAGCCGCCGGATCCGTTCGGCACCGGCTCGCCGGTGTCGTCCACCACGTCGGCGACGATGCCGGGCAGCGGCACCTGGGCCGAGCCGGGCTTGAGCGTCGTCACGCCGGGCAGCGGGCTGATCATGATGGCGCCGGTCTCGGTCTGCCACCAGGTGTCGACGACCGGCACCCGGGAGCCGCCGACGTGGGTGCGGTACCAGACCCAGGCCTCGGGGTTGATCGGTTCCCCGACGCTGCCGAGCAGCCGGATCGACGACAGGTCGAACTGCGCCGGGATGTCGGCGCCCCACTTCATGCACGTCCGGATCGCCGTCGGCGCCGTGTAGAAGATCGTCACCCCGTACTTCTGGGCGATCTCCCACCAGCGGCCGCGGTGCGGGGTGTCCGGGGTCCCCTCGTAGATGACCTGCGTCGCGCCGTTGGCCAGCGGGCCGTAGACGATGTAGCTGTGGCCGGTCACCCAGCCGACGTCGGCGGTGCACCAGTAGACGTCGGTCTCGGGCTTCAGGTCGAAGACCGCCCGGTGGGTGTAGGCGACCTGGGTGAGGTAGCCGCCGGTGGTGTGGAGGATCCCCTTGGGCTTCCCCGTGGTCCCGGACGTGTAGAGGATGAACAGCGGGTGCTCGGAGTCGAACGCTTCGGGCGTGTGCTCGGCCGAGGCCGTCGCCACGACGTCGTGCCACCAGACGTCCCGGCCCTCGGTCCAGGCGGTGTCCTGCCCGGTCCGCCGCACCACGAGGACGTGCTCGACGGGTGTGGTCGTCCCGTCGGCACCGGGCCGCAGGGCGGCGTCAACCGCCGGCTTGAGGGCGCTGGCCGCCCCGCGCCGGTACCCGCCGTCGGCCGTGATCACCAGCGTGGCGCCGGCGTCGAGGATCCGGCTGCGCAGCGCCTCGGCGCTGAAGCCGCCGAACACCACGGAGTGAGCGGCCCCGACCCGGGCGCACGCCAGCATGGCGACGACCGCCTCGGGGATCATGGGGAGGTAGATCGCCACCCGGTCCCCGGCCCCGACCCCGAGCGAGGTCAGCGCGTTGGCCGCCCGGCACACCTCGGCGTGCAGCTCGGCGTAGGTGATCGTGCGGCTGTCGCCGGGCTCGCCCTCGAAGTGGATCGCGACCCGGTCCCCGTGACCGGCCGCGACGTGGCGGTCGACACAGTTGACCGAGGCGTTGAGCCGGCCCCCGACGAACCACTTCGCGAACGGCTTGCGGGACCAGTCGAGCACCTCCGTCCACGGCTGCTCCCAGGCCAGCAGCTCGCGTGCCTGCCGGTCCCAGAAGGCGAGCCGGTCCGCCGACGCGCTGTCGTACCAGTCGGGCGTCGCCACCACGGAGGCCGCGAAGCCCGGGTCCGGGGGGAACCGGCGCTGCTCGTCGAGCAGGTTCTCCAGCGCCTGGGCGGGCGGCGGGGTGGACTGGTCGGTCGTCATCTCGTGCTCCTTCGCGCGACTGCGACGGTCCGGGTTCTGCTGCGACGGGTTCTGGGTCCGGGACAACGGTAGTGAGAGCGCCCGCCGACTGGCGAGCCGCCCCGGACCGCCCCCGACCGCCCCGGTGATCGTCGACAGATCGACGATCAAGGGTCGGTGATCGTCGATCTGTCGACGATCAGGTTCGTCCGGCCGGCGTGTCTCCGCCGGATCATCGATTTATCGACGATCACGGGGCCGAGATCATCGATAAATCGACGTTCGCGGTGGGGGTGATCTCGACTCGTCGACGACCACCCCCACCGCACCCTCAGTGCGAGACGGCCTTCTCGGCGCCGGCGCCCGTGAGCGCCCGCACCTCCATCTCGGCCTGCTTGGTGTCGTGTTCGGCCGACGGGCGGCCCAGATAGGTGCCGATGATCCCCAGCAGGAAGGCGGCGGGGATCGACACGATGCCGGGGTTGTTGAGCGGGAAGAACGAGAAGTCCGCCCCGGAGACCATCGAGGTCTCCGCGCCCGAGACCACCGGGCTGACCACGATGAGCCCCACCGCCAGCGCGAGCCCGCCGTACATGCTGAACAGGGCGCCGGTGGTGTTGAAGCGCGGCCAGAACAGCGAGTACACGATCGTCGGCAGGTTCGCGCTGGCGGCCACGCAGAACGCCAGGGCCACGAGGAACGCCACGTTCTGGCCCTGCGCGGCGATCCCGCCCACGATCGACACCACGCCGATGACCACCACGGTGATCCGGGCGACCCGGACCTCGCCGACGGAGTCGACCTCGCCCGGCTTCTTGATGACGTTGGCGTAGATGTCGTGGGCGAAGGACGCCGCGGCGGTGATGGTGAGGCCGGCGACGACGGCCAGGATCGTCGCGAACGCCACCGCCGAGATGAAGCCCAGCAGCAGGGTGCCGCCGAGCTCGAAGGCCAGCAACGGGGCCGCCGAGTTGCTCGCGCCCGGAGCGGCCAGGATCGCCTCCGGGCCGACGAGCGCCATCGCGCCGAACCCCAGGACCAGGGTGCACAGGTAGAACAGCCCGATGAGGCCGATCGCCCACACGACGCTGCGGCGGGCCTCCTTCGACGTCGGGACCGTGTAGAAGCGCATGAGGACGTGCGGCAGGCCGGCCGTCCCCAGGACCAGCGCCAGGGACAACGAGATGAAGTCGAGCTTGGACAGGTCCGTCGCGCCGTACAGCTGCATCGGGTCCAGCAGCGCCGGGTCGCCGGCCCGGGCGACGGCGTCACCGAGCAGCGCCGACAGGTTGAAGCCGTTCAGCGCGAGCACCCACACCGTCATGACCACGGTGCCGGCGATGAGCAGCAGGGCCTTGATGATCTGGACCCAGGTGGTGCCCCGCATCCCGCCGACCAGCACGTACACGATCATGAGCAGGCCCACGACGGCGATGACGATGCCGACCCCGGTGGACGAGGAGACCCCGAGCAGCAGCGCGACGAGGCCGCCGGCCCCGGCCATCTGGGCCAGCAGGTAGAAGAACGACACGGCCAGGGTGTTGGTGGCGGCGGCGACCCGCACCGGCCGCTGCCGCAGCCGGAACGACAGGACGTCGGCCATCGTGTACTTGCCGGTGTTGCGGAGCAGCTCGGCGACCAGCAGCAGGGCGACCAGCCAGGCGACGAGGAATCCGATCGAGTAGAGGAACCCGTCGTAGCCGTTGATGGCGACCAGCCCCGCGATGCCGAGGAAGCTCGCCGCGGACAGGTAGTCGCCCGCGATCGCCGTGCCGTTCTGGCGGCCGCTGAAGGCCCGGCCGGCGGCGTAGTAGTCCGCCGCGGTCCGGGAGTTGCGCGAGGCGCGGAAGACGATGACGAGGGTGACGAGCACGAAGGCGCCGAAGATCAGGATGTTGACCAGCGGCGAGCCGACGGTCGTCGTCGGGGCCGCAGCGGCGAGCGGGCTCACGAGGCCGACCCCCCGCTCACCTGGGTCCGGGCGGGGCCTCGCCCGGCGCGCTCGGCGACGGCGGTCTCGACCTCGTGCCGCATGTGCCCGGCGGCGGGGTCGAGGTGGCGGTCGGCCCACCGCACGTAGGCCCACGTGATGAGGGCCGTCGACGCGAACTGCCCCAGCCCGAAGAGCAGCCCGACGTTGACGTTCGTGCCGCCGATCTCGGTGCCGAAGAAGTCCGTCGCGTAGGCGGCCAGCAGGACGTAGGTGAAGTACCAGACCAGGAAGGCCGCGGTGAGCGGGAACACGAAGCGGCGGAACCGGCGCCGCAGGGCGGCGAACTCCGGCGTGGACTGCATCTCCTCGAACGGTGTCGGCGGGTGGCCCGACGATCGGGCCGATCCGGGGCTGTGGCTGCTCACGGGACCTCCTCGTTCCGGCGCCGGCGCCACTCCGTCGTGGTACGCCGTGGCCGACACTCTGGGAGGGGCCCCGCGGAGGGCTCCGCTCCCGGTCGCCACCCGTAGCCGAGCGGTCCGATTCCTGCGACGAGCGGTCGGCGGGCCGCCTCGGGGCCGGCCCGGCATCGGGGCGTCACCCGGTCCTCAGGCGTGGGGGACGGTGCGCGTGGCCCGCAGGCCGAGGTCCAGCTGCTGGTAGAAGTGGACGCCGGGGGTTCGTACTCGAGCCCGGGGACTTGGAGGCGGACATCGCCCACCTGGTCGGTCCCGTGTTCTTCCACCGGTTGATCCACGGCCGCCGCGTCGACCAGGCCCGTGTGGTCGAGGCTGCTCTCCTCGGCTCGGGCAGGTCCGTCCCGACACCACGCCGTCCACGGCTGCCACTCAGACGCCCGTCGCCGTCGCGGCGGCGGGGACCGGCGGGCGGCCCCGCCGCGCCTCGGCGAGGGAGCCGCCCACCATGACGCAGATCGCGAGGGGGACGGTCCAGGCGGCCGGCTGGGCCAGCGCGGCCGTCGCCGCGGCCGGCAGCCGGTCCGCCACTCCGCTGATCGTGGCGGCGGTGGCGACCGCGGCCGCCGTCCCGCCCGCCGCGACCCCGGCCAGCGCCGAGGCGCGGCGCAGGCCCTGCCACCACAGCCCCAGCAGCAGCAGCGGCGCGAAGGTCGACGCCGCCAGCGCGAACGCGAGACCGACGGTCTCCGCCAGCGGGACCCGGACCCCGGCGGCCGCCAGGGTGGCGGGCAGGGCCAGGGTGGCGACGGCGGCGACGCGGAAGGACCGTGCGGGGTCCGCCCGGCCCGGCCGGGGCCGCAGCCGCAGGTCCCGCGACAGCACGCCGGCCACCGAGACCGTCAGCCCGGACGCGGTCGAGGCGAAGGCGGCGAAGGCCCCGCCGAGCGCCACCGCCGACAGGACCGCACCCGCCGTCCCCGGCACCACGAGGGCCGGGAGCTCGACGACGATCGAGTCCGCGCCCTCGGCCGCCCGCCCGGGGACGTAGACGAGGGCGAGCACGGCGTACACCGGCGGCCAGACGTAGAACAGCCCGAGCAGGCCGATGACGCCGGACGCGGTCCGCCGGGCCGCCGCGCCGTCGGGGTTGGTGTAGAAGCGCACCAGGACGTGGGGCAGCCCCATGGTGCCGAGGAACAGGGCCAGCAGCAGCGAGTACGTGGCATACAGCTCGCCGGGCCCGGTCCCGGGCAGGGCCCAGCCCGGGTCGGGGACCGCGGGGGCGGGGGAGCCGTCGGCGCGCCAGACCGCGATCATGACCGCCGCCGGCACGGCGATCGCCGCCAGCTTCAGCCAGTAGTGCATCGCCTGCACCAGGGTGATCGACCGCATCCCGCCGCCGTACACCGAGGCCCCGACGACCACGGCGACGACCGTGGCCCCGATCCACCCCGGCAGCCCCGTGACGGCCCGCCACGTGACGGCCGCGCCGACGAACTGGGGCAGCAGGTACAGCAGGCCGACCACGGCGACCACGACGGCGGCTCCCCGCCGGACCGCCGCCCCGCCGAGGCGCAGCTCGGCGAAGTCCGCCAGCGTGTAGGCACCCGACCGGCGCAGCGGCGCCGCCACCAGGGTGAGCAGGACCAGGTAGCCGACGGTGTAGCCGACCGGGAACCACAGGGCGTCCACGCCGTCGACGAGCACGAGGCCCGCCACCCCGAGGAAGCTCGCCGCCGACAGGTACTCCCCGCCGATCGCCGACGCGTTCACCCACGGCCGTACCGTCCGCCCCGCGACGTAGAAGTCGCTCGTGCTCCGGGCCCGGCCGCTGGCCAGCGAGGCCACCCCGAGCGTGAGGGCCGCGACCACGGCCACCGCGACGACGGCGACCGCCGGCGTCACTCCGCCCCCTCGACGGTGTCCCGGTAGTCGCGCTCGGTGCGCTCGGCGCCGGCGACGTACCAGCGGGAGGCCAGCCACACCAGGGGGTACCCGCCGGCGCCCAGCAGCAGCCACGGCAGCGGCACCCCGGCGACCGCGGCCGTCCCCAGCCCCGGGACGACGAGGACCGCGAGCGGCCAGCCGAAGAGC
Organism: Kineosporiaceae bacterium; assembly: GCA_050329835.1. GTDB lineage: Bacteria > Actinomycetota > Actinomycetes > Actinomycetales > JBBAYJ01 > JANNOG01. The sequence goes on from JBHJOJ010000297.1 coordinate 21,881, forward strand.
GGGAGGGCCACGACGGCCAGGGTGACCGCCGCCCACCGCAGCAACGCCCGCCGCAGGCTCGTGTCGTACACCCGGGCGACCTCGTCGGCCGGGCCGGGGGGCGCCGGCGCCGGTGCCGGCCGGGCTCCTGCCGGGAGCGCCCCGTACGGCGTGGACCGGCTCACCCGGACCCGGCGCGGCGGCCGCTCCGCCGTCACCGGGACGCTCCCGGGGTCGCCGGGGCCCGCGGCGCGGGCGCGACGGCGGTCAGCGGGCCTCGGTCGTCGCCTCCCGGCCGGCGGCGACCGCCCTCGGGTCGTCGAGCAGTGCCCCGCCCCGGGCGGTCGCCCCGATGACGAGCCCGGCGGCGATCAGCACGACGTCCTTGAGGACGTACTGCCCCTCGAGCGTGGGGACCAGCGGCGCCTGCCACGTCACCTCGGGGTACAGCACCAGCGGGGTCAGCGTCCCGGCCATCTGGCCCGCGAGCAACAGCAGCGTGAGCCGGAGGAACCGGCCAGTCAGCAGCCCCAGTCCGATGGCGGTCTCGAGCAGGGCGATGAGAACCCGCGCGAGATCGGGGCCGACCAGGCCCAGCGACAGCTGCTCGGCCGTGGCCGTTGCCAGCTCGTCGGCCGCGCTGAGCCCGGGGACGAACTTCAGCACCCCGAACCACAGGAACACCAGACCCAGGCTGATCCGCAGCACCGGGAGGCCGTGTTCCGCCATCCACCGCGTGAGGCGGCGGTCGAACTCGGTCATCCAGTCGCGCACGTGGCTCAGGGTACGAACCGGCCGAGGCGTCTCCGCAGCTGGGTTGGGTGACGGCGGTCATGCCCGGGTGCCGCTCCCGCCCCTGACGACGGCCGTCGCCAGCGCCGCGCGGAGATCCCGCGCCTGCCGTCGGCTCACGGGCAGGTCGGCCCCGCCGGCGGTGACGACGGACCAGCGGCCGCCGTCCGAGCGGACCTCCCGGACATGGCCGAGGTTGACGAGCACCGAGCGGTGGGCCCGGGCGAAGCCGGCGCCCGCCCAGCGCTCCGCCAGCGTCCCGAGGGCGACCCGGATCAGGTGGCTCTCGCCCGCCACGTGCAGGCGGACGTAGTCTCCCTGAGCCTCCACCCACTCCACGGCGGAGCGCCGGACGAAGCGGGTGACCCCGCCCGCATCCACCGCGATCCTCTCGTCCGGGCCCGCGAGGCTGTCCGGACCCCGGGTGGTGAGGGGAACCCGGACCCGGCGCAACGCCTCGGCCAGCCGCTCGGGACGCACCGGCTTGAGGACGTAGTCGGTGACGTCGAGGTCGAAGGCTGTCACCGCGTGCTCCTCGTACGCGGTGACGAAGACGACCGTGGGTGGGTGCGCGAGCCGGGCGACGGCACGGGCCAGCGCCAGGCCGTCGAATCCCGGCATCTGGACGTCGGTGAGGACGGCGTCGAAGCGCCCGCTGCCGACGTGGCGCAGCGCGTCCTCGGCGTTCGCGGCGGCGACCACCTCGGCCACCGACGGGTCCCGACGCACCAGGTATGCCAGCTCGGTCAGAGCCGGTGGCTCGTCGTCCACGACCAGCACCCGCAGGCCGGCGGCCGTCCCTGCGCCCGACCGGGGGGTCCGCCCAGCCATCACCCGAGCGTAGGCCACGTCCGTCACCCGGTCGCGCCCGCCCGGACCCCGGCCGCGTACTTGGGGCAATACCGCTAAGTTAGGCCGTTCCGATGGTCGTTGTGATCTTGTAGGGGGCGGGGCGGTGACCGTGGGCTGGCGGTCGGGCTTTGGCGTGTCGGAGAGCGTGTTGTCTGTGATGCCGGCGGGGCCATTCTACCGTTGCGGTATGTCGGAGGTCAGCGGGACGACAAGTG
>JBHJOJ010000298.1:0-10665 GCA_050329835.1 Kineosporiaceae bacterium
CCGGTCCCACCGGCGCTGCCCGGGCGGGTCGAGCGCGCTCCCGCCGCTGCGGGCGGCGTGACGTGGCCCCGGCTGCCGCTCGGCGTCGCGGCCGCCGGCACCTCGACCCGCGAGACGACCGTCGACCTGTCGGCGTCCCCGCTCCTCGTGGTGGCGGGGCCGCCCGGCAGCGGGCGGACCACCGCACTGCAGGCCCTGGCGGACGGTGCCCTGGCGGCCGGTGCCACCGTCCTCCTCGTCCACGACGGCGACGTCCCCGACGCGTGGGCGGCGTGCCTCGGCCGCGGTCTGCGGTGCACGTCCGCCGCGACGGCCGGGAGCTCCATCGCGGCCGCAGCCGGGAGCCGGGCACCGTGCGTCGTGGTCGTCGACGACCTCGACCTCGCCGGGCCCGCGGCGGAGCAGGCCCTCACGGCGGCGGTCGCGGGGCCGGCGGCCCCGGCCGTCGTCGCGGCGGCGACGACGGCCTGGCTCGCCGGTTCCTTCCGGGGGCTGGCCGCGGAGGCCCGGCGGCGGGGCGACGGCCTGCTGCTGCGTCCGGGGCGACACGACGGCCGCGACGTCCTGGGGGTCGCCGTCCCCGGTCAGGAGTCCCGGCTGCCCGGGCGCGGCGTCCTGGTCCGCGCCGGCATGGTGACGCGGGTGCAGGTGGGTCGGGTGACGGGCGGGGGGACGGACGTCAGCGGGCGCGCCGCATGAGCGAGGTGAGCGCGATCAGCCCCACGGCCCCCACGGCCGACACGACCAGCCACGATCCCGCGAACCCCGGGCGTCCGGCGGCGACGCCGGACGTGGCCTGGCTCAGCCCGATGAGGACGACGAGGACCTGGACCACCGCGTACAGGCCCGCGGTCCGCCGGACCCCGCGGGCGAGCGCTGCGCCGACCGCGACGAGCACCACCGCGACCACCACCGCCGCGACGCCCTCGACGACACCGCCCGAAGACCCGGGTCCGCCTGCGGACTCCCGCCACACGGCCGCCGCGAAGGCCAGGCACGCCACGGCCTCGAGCGCGGCCACGGCGGCCACGGCGACCCGCCCCCACCCCCCGGGGCGGGCGTCCGGAACACCGGACGGGAGGACGTCGTTCACCGGGAGAACGGTAGGGCCGCAGCAGGGGTCACCGGACCGGGGGAGGCGGCGCGTGCCTCCGGTCACGGTGGGTCCGCCCACTGGGCCGGTCGGGCACTCAAGTCGAGCGCTCGTTCGGCCGAAAGGTGTCACGGACGTTGCACTCATGTGACGGACGTTGCACCCACAGGGGAGGACACAGGTCTTGTGACTGGATTCACGAAGTGGTCTCATACCGTTCAGGACGGCGGGGACGAGCCTGGTTCCCGCCCAGTGTGGATGCCCTTGACCCGGGCCGACTGGGTACGGACGAGCGGCCCCGGGAACGGGGACCAGCGCCTGCCCAGCGATCTCGGATCGTGTGCACGCCGAGCGGAGATGGAGTACGTGACGATGGACTGGCGAGACCGAGCCGCCTGCCTCGACGAGGACCCGGAGCTGTTCTTCCCGATCGGGAACACCGGCCCCGCGCTCCAGCAGATCGAGGAGGCCAAGAAGGTCTGCCGGCGGTGCGAGGTCATCGACACCTGCCTCAAGTGGGCTCTCGACACCGGCCAGGATTCCGGCGTGTGGGGCGGGCTGTCCGAGGACGAGCGCCGCGCCCTCAAGCGGCGCACCGCCCGCGCCCGCCGCGCCGGCTGAGGCGGACCACGACGTCCCCGGGGGCGGGCAGCCGCAGCGCCGCCCGCCCCTTCGCCTGAGCGGCCGCCGGCCGGCCGCCGGGCGGCGTCAGCGGAGCGTGAGCGACACGCTCGCCCGGGTGCCCCCCTCGATTCGTCGCGTCCGGCCGAAGCTGCCGTGGAGCTCCGTGGTGACGAGGGTCTCGACGATGCGCGTCCCCATCCCGGTCGCGACGCCGTCGGGGACGCCGCGCCCGTTGTCGTCGACGTCGATGCGCAGCCGCTTGCCCTCCCGGGCGGCGCGCACGACGATCTCGGGGGATCCCGGGCACGGCGGGGCGTCCGGCCCTCCGAAGGCGTGCTCGGCCGCGTTCGACACCAGCTCGGTGAGCACCAGCGACAGGGCCGTGGCGTCGGCTGCCACCACGTGACCGACGCTGCCCTCCCGCCGCAGCCGGACCGGCCGGGTCGTGGTCCGCGCGATGTCCACCGCGGCGGGCAGACTGCTGTCGACGACGTCGTCGAAGTCCACGGACTCGTCGAACCCGCGGGCCAGGGCGTCGTAGACGACCGCGATCGCCGAGATCCGCCGGCCCGCATGGGCCAGCGCCTCCTTCGCCTCGTCGGTCGAGGTCCGCCTCGCCTGCATGCGCAGCAGCGCCGACACCGTCTGCAGGTTGTTCTTCACCCGGTGATGGATCTCCCGGATCGTCGCCTCCTTGGTCATGAGCTCCCGCTCCGACCGCCGGATCTCGGTGACGTCCCGCGCCAGGATGAGCGCGCCCACCCGGATCCGCGACCGCCCCGTCCCGCGGGTCAGGGGCACCGCCCGCAGCGACAGGACCGACCCTCGCATCTCGAGGTCGCACCGCCACGGCGCCCGCCCGGTGATGACGACCGGCAGCGACTCGTCGACCGGGTCGCGCTCCTGCAGGGCGACCGTCACCACCTCGGCCAGGTTCCGGTGGGTGAGCGACCCGAGACCGAGACGCCGGAACGCCGACACCCCGTTCGGGCTGACGTACGTCACCACGCCGTCCGGATCCAGCCGCACCAGGCCGTCGCCGACCCGCGGGGCGCCGCGCCTCGGCCCGGTCGGAGCGGACTCGAACGGGTAGGCGCCGTCCCCGGTCATCCGGAGCATCACCTCCCCCGCCTCCTGGTAGACCAGCTCCAGGCGCCCCGGGATCCGGCTGGCGAGCGGGTCGGCGACCCGGGCGATGACCCCGATGACGCGCCCCTCGCGCGCCACCGGGAAGAGGTCCTCCCGCCTCCCGTCGTCCACGGCCGGCCCGGCCTCCCACCCGCCCGCGGCCGCCACCCGCGCCAGCCGGGCGGCGAGCAGCGGTTTCGCCGTGGCCCCCACGACGTCGTCGTAGAACGCCGTTGACGACGTGCTGGGCCGGGCGTGTCCGATCGCCGACCAGCCGCCGGACCTGTCGCGCAGCCACAGGACGAGGTCGGCGAACGACAGGTCGGACACCAGCTGCCAGTCCGCCACCAGCAGGCGGAGCCACTCGAGGTCCCCGGCGTCGAGGTCGGCGTGCCGGTGGACGATGTCCTGGAAGGTCGTCACGCCCTCAGAGTGCCGCCCCGGGGACGCTCCGGACCCACTGGACTCAGCGGACGCCACCGGTCAGGCTTCCGCCGTGGGCCGACTGGACTCCGCCGAGCGGGTACCCGTCGACTCCCGCGCGGAGCTCCGCGCCTGGTTCGCCGGGAACCACACCCGCCCCGACGGGGTGTGGCTGGTCACATGGCGCCCGGCCAGCGGCCGTCCCGCCCCGTCCTACGACGACGTCGTCTGCGAATGCCTGGCCGTCGGCTGGGTCGACAGCATCGTCCGCGCCCTCGACGACGACCGCACGATGCTGTACCTGGCCCCGCGCCGGCCCCGGTCCGGCTGGTCCCGGCCCAACAAGGAGCGCGTCGCCCGCCTGGAGGCCGAGGGGCTCATGACCGAGGCCGGGCGCCGGGTGGTCGACGCGGCCCGCACCGACGGGTCGTGGTCGCTGCTGGACGAGGTCGAGGACCTCGTCGTCCCCGCGGACCTGGCCGCGGCGTTCGACGCCCGGCCCGGGGCGCGGGAGCACTGGGACGCCTTCCCCCGTTCGGTCCGCCGGGGCGTCCTGGAGTGGATCGTCCAGGCCAAGCGCCCCGAGACCCGCGCCCGCCGGGTGAGCGAGACCGCGGACCGGGCGGCCGTCGGCGAGCGCGCCAACCAGTGGCGGCCGGGGAGCGGGGCGGCCTCGGCAGAGCGGGCCCCGGCCGGTTAGGTTCGACGGGTGCGCGTCTCCTTCGACACCCGCTATCCCGCCGAGCCCGACGTCGTCGTGGCGCACCGGCTGCAGGAGGACTTCCTCGCGGAGGTCGCCCGCCGCACCGGCGCCCTCGACCACGAGATCCAGGTCACCCGCGACGGTGCTGGAACCGGCCGGAGCGTGGTGCGGCGGACCGTGGCGACGACCGACTTCCCCGACGTCGCGCGCCGCTTCGTCGGGGACACCCTGGTCATCGTGGAGGAGGTGGAGTGGGACCTGCCGGACGGCCGCACCCGCACCGGTGCCGCCCGCATGCACGCCGAGGGCATGCCGGTCCAGCTGGACGGGCGCATCCTGCTGCGACCGTCGCCCGAGGGGAGCCTCGAGGTGGTGAGCGGCGAGATCAAGGCCCGCGTCCCGCTCGTCGGCGGCCGCATCGAGAAGGCCATCGAGCCGGCGTTGCGGGACGGCCTGGCGGCCCAGGCCGCCGCGCTGCGGGACCGGCTGGCCGGCTGACGCGACCAGGGTGTCCACGGTGAAACCGCCCCCGGACCACCGGCGTGTGGAGACGAGGGCCGAGTCGGCCCCCGGACCCGCCGCCACCCGGAGCGGGCCCAGTGAGCCGAGGCCGACCGGAGGCAGACCGATGCACGTGAGCCCGGGGGGTGTCGTCGCGGTGACCGTCCCGGGAGCGGACGCCGACCTCCCCCGCCGGGCCACCCGCCGGGAGCCCCGCCGGGCCGAGGGCGGAGCTCTCGCCTCCGCCGCGATCACGGTCGACATGGCGGGCTTCGTGGCCCTCTACGAGTCCGGGTACGCGCGCCTCGTCGGTCAGATGACCGCCGTCACCGGCAACGTGTCGGAGGCCGAGGACGTGGTGCAGGAGGCGTTCGTCCGAGCCGCGCAGCGCTGGGACCGGATCTCCGGCTACGACGCCCCCGAGCTCTGGGTCCGCCGCGTCGCGCTCAACCTGGCCGTGTCCTCGCTGCGCCGGGCCCGGCGCAGCGCCAACGCCATCCTCCGCTGGGGACGGGACCTGGAACCCGGCGCCCTGGGCGGGCCGGACACCACCGACCTGGACCGTCTGGCACTGGTGTCCGCCCTGCGCCGGCTGTCCGCCCGCTACCGCGTGGTCCTGGCCCTGCACTACCTGACCGACCTCGACGTCCGCGGGATCGCGGGCGAGCTCGACATCCCCGAGGCGACCGTCAAGACTCGCCTGGCCCGGGGACGGCGGCGGCTGCGCGAGGTACTGGAATCCGCGCCGACCCGGGAGGTCGAGACATGACCCGCGACGACGACATCGGCCGCGCGCTGCGGTCCCTCGCGGCGGACGTCGAGTCCGGCGTCCGGCGCCCGCCCGCCCGCGACATCCTGCGCCGCGCCGGACGCCACCCGGCCGGCCGGCCGGCCGAGGCCAAGCCGTTCCCCTGGGCCGGCATCGCCGGAGTCGCCGCCGTCCCGTTCGTCGCCATCGGCGCGGTCCTCATCAGCCCGGCGGGTGCCGGCATCCTCGGCGTCGGGGAGGACCGCGACCCCCTGCCGACCGCCTCGGCCCCGGCCCAGGAGACGGCGGAGCCCGCCGAGGAGTCGCCGACCACGGCCCAGGCCCCGACGGCCGCCGCACCCCAGACCGGGGAGTCGGCGCTCACCCCGCTCACCCGAGTCACTGTCGTCCTCACGGACGACCGGGTCCCGGGCGGGGAGCCGGGGCAGCAGTGCCGTCGCCTCACCGAGGCCGACCGGTTCGTGGACGAGGCGGACCCGGTCGCCGGAGCCGTCGAGCTGCTGGTCGAGGGACCACTGTCGGACGAGCGGGCGGTCGGGCTGTCCTCGCCCGTCGACCCCGACGCCGCGGCGGTGGCCCTGGACCGCGCGGCCCGGGTCGTCACCGTCGACGTGCCGGACGCGACGGCGTGGCGGGACGGGTGCGGTCCCGAGGAGTTCCAGCGGGCGCTGTCCGCCACCGTCGGCCAGTTCGACGGCTGGACCTGGGTGGTGCGCGAGGGCGGCGTCCCGCTGACCCCGCCCGCCGACCTCGTCGAGTCCGGTGGCGCGCCCGACGGCGACCCGGGCGACGGCGGCGCGTCCGGTGCCCCGACCGGCGGTCCGGAGCCGACGACCTCTCCCTGAGGGCCGGATCGGCGGGGACGAGGCCGCAGGCGGGCTCGGCGGCGCGACCGACGGGCTCTGCCCGCGCCGGGCGGGTGTCACCGGAATCCGTTCCGGCCGATTGCGCCCTCGACCCCGCGTGCGCGGCCCTGGAGGCAGGCTGGTCGGGTCCCATGACCCGACCCGCGCAGTCCCAGCGGATCCCCGCGACCGGCGAGGATGCCGGGTCTGCTGTCGCGTGGGAACGCCGTCCTGGGCGGAGCCGATGCCCTCTCAGGTTCGATGCACAGTGCACGTTGCACTAGGCACGGAACTCTGCGCGACTACCGGCTCCGCCGGGCGCAACGACGGCGGGATCCAGCGGTCGCGCCGACCGCTGGACGAGTCCCGCGTCACTCCGCCCGGCCTGGCCGCCTCGCCGGGCCGGGCGGGCGAGGGGCGAGCCGGGTAGGGAGACAGGACGACGGCCGCCGAGCCGGGTCGGGACCCGGTCCGGCGGCCGTCGTGGCGAACGGACTCAGCGGCTGCGGACGACCCCCATCGGCTGGGCCGCCGTCATGCCGGGGAACACGGCGGCGGTGTCCGAGACACCGCACCGGGCACCGAGGATCTCGGAGACCAGGGCCCGGTAGTCGGTCGTGGCGGCGAGGTTCCCGTCGACGAGGGCGTCCTCGGCCAGGCCCGGCCAGGTGCCGTGCACCCGGCCGCCCTCGACGCCGCCGCCCAGCATGAGCACCGGGAACCCGTAGCCGTGGTCCGTGCCGCCGCTGCCGTTCTGGCGCAGCGGGCGGCCGAACTCGGTCAGCGTGATGAGCGTCGTCCGGTCCAGCGCGGGTCCGAGGTCGGTCGCGAAGGCCGCGAGCGACTCGGCCAGTTCCCGCATCTTGCCGAAGTAGTTGCCGTCGGTCGGCCCGCCCTGCCCCTCGTGGGTGTCCCAGCCGCCGTAGTCCACGGTGGCGAACCGGATCCCCGACGTCGGCTCCTTGATGAGCCGGGCGACGTCCTTGAGCGCGTTCGCCAGCCCCGTGTCCGGGTAGCCGTCGCCGCCCTCGGGCAGCGTCTCGACCGCCGCGACCGCCCCGATGCCGCGCAGGACCGGATCGGAGACCAGGGGCTCGCTGCCCTCGTGGAGCCGGGTCATCGCCTCCTGGACGGCCGCGAAGGCACCCTCGTTCTCACCGATCGCCAGCGTGACCCCGGCGATGTTGCGCATCGCGAACTCCGGGTTCGGGCCGGACAGCGACGTGGGGAGGGTGTCGGTGCCCATCGCGGTGGCGAGGAACGGGCTGTCCGACGCGCCGAGCGCGCCGACGCACCGGTCGATCCATCCGGTGTAGAGCGAGCTGTTGGTGCTGGCCCGCTCCATCTCGTCCATCGCGGCGAAGTGGGAGTAGTTCGGCCGCTCCATGCCGACGGCGTGGACGGCGCCGAGCTGCCCGGAATCCCACAGGCCGTACAGCGGCTCCAGCGCGGGCGCCAGGCCGAAGCCGTCGTTGACCTGCTTGAGCAGGCTCTGCGGGACGTTGATGTCGGGTCGCAGGTCGTAGTACTCCGGCGAGGCCCCGGGCACGATGCAGCTGAGCCCGTCGTACCCGCCGCGCAGCGAGAGCACGACCAGGCAGTCGGTGTCAGTCGCGGTCGCAGCGCCGGCCCGGGGGGTGAGCCCGTCGAGCAGACCGACCCGGGCACCGCCGACCGTGGTGCCCATGACGATGCCGGCGGCACCGGCGAGGGTGAAGAACCCCCGGCGGGACATGGAGAGGAAGCGCGCGCCCTCGGCGCACGGCTTGCAGTCGGGTGTCGTGGTCATCGGTGACGTCTCCAGGGATCAGCGGAGCAGGTGGGAGGGCGAGCTGAGGAGGACGGTCCCGGCGATCTCGGCTGCCCACCGGCGGACGTCGTCGTTGTCGAGGGTGTCCGGGACGTCGCCGGACCCCAGCACCGTGAGGACGGCGTCGAGCTCCGCGTCGGTCGGGTCGCGCAGCAGCAGGGCGCGGGCGGCCTCGATGGCGACCTCGGTGTGGTCCTGCGGGCCGGCGGCGACGATCGGGTCGGCCCCGGCGAGCCCGGCGTCGCCGGGGTCCTTGCGGAGCAGGTACCGGGCGACGTTGAACAGCCCGAGCGCGGTCCCGGCCGAGGCCCACTCGACCATGACGTCCGGGTAGCCGTCCGGCGGGTAGTGGCCGAGGATCTCCATGCCCGGCGTGTAGTAGAAGAGCTGCCGGGAGCCCTCGGCGACGTTCCCCGGGAGTTCCGGGCCGGTGAGCCGCAGCATGGCGACGTACCGCTCCAGCGGGCGGCGGGCCTTGAGCCCGTCGGACCCCGCGAACTCCGGCGAGTTGAACAGCTCCCGCAGCATCGGCACGATCGCCGTGTCGTTGGAGAGGTATGCCTGGGCCATGCGGCCGATGAGGTCCTCGTACGGCGTCGGGTCGTCGGCGACGAAGTGCCGGACCAGCTTCCAGGACAGGTACCGCGCGGTGGTCTCGCTGGTCACCAGCATCTCGGTGACCTCCTCGAAGACCGCCGGACCGCTGTCGGCGGTGGGGTTCTCGAAGGTCCGGCCGAGGAGGGTGAAGGGCCCGACGTAGTGCCGGTCCGGGACGTACTGCGGGATCATCCCCTCGGGGTTGATCGAGTCGCCGTCCTTCCGGTAGGGCACGACCCACCCGGTGAAGCCCTTGGACAGCTCGATGATGTCGTCCTCGGTGTACCCGCCGTCGACGCCGAGGGTGTAGAGCTCGAGGATCTCCCGCGCGTAGTTCTCGTTCGGGTTGTCCTTGTGCGAGCCGTTGAGGCTCAGGTACTCCATCATGCAGGGGTGCATGCCGCTGGCACGCAGCAGCTCCCGGAACGTACCGAGGGCGTTGGCCCGGATGACGGAGTTGTCGTAGTCGGCGCGGGTGCGGTTGTGGGTATCGTCCGCCCGGGGCGCTACGCCCACGTGGTTCGACCAGAAGTTGACCATCACCTCGAACAGCTGCCGGCTGCTCCACGTCGCCAGTGCCAGCGCCCGGGCCTGCACGTCGCGCGTCAGCTCGTAGTCGTTGACGTCGTCGCCGCGGAAGTCCGTGTAGGGGCGGTTGAGCTGGTCGAAGGCACCGCGGACGGCGTCGCCCATGGGATCGCCCACCGACGCCGGGTCGAGCTGCGCCTCCAGCCAGGCGCCGGTGCCGCTCGCCTCGATGTCCGCCATGAGCGCGGCCGTGGGGCCGAAGGTGAGCCGCCGCGCGACCATCTCGGCGCTGGCGGGCCCGTCGGCCACCGGGGGGGCGCTCGGCGACGCCGACGGCTCCGCCGAGGCCGACGCCGACGCGGTGGCGGTCGCCGGTGCGCTCGGGTTCATCGAGCCCGACATGGTGGGCAGCGGCGCCGACGGGCTGGCGGAGGGGGCCGGGGTCGCCGGCGCCGTCGGCGAGGGCGACGGCGTGGGGGCCGCCGTCGCCGGCTGCCGCCAGCGCATCTTGGCCAGTTCGGGCACCGTGTTGCAGGCGGCGAGGAAGGCGACGCCCGCGAGACCGCCCGCCGCGACGGTGCGGCGGGTCAGGGTCGCGGTGCGCGAGGAGCCCGACGCGTCGTCGAACGCGGGCTCGGGGAAGGGGGTGGGATTCGTCGGCCCGCCCCGCACGGGGGAGGGCATCGGGCCGCTCGGCCCGCTCGGGCGCTCCTGCGGCCACAGCTCGTTGTCGTCGGGCACGCATGGCACACGTCCCGTCGGAGCCGGGGGTTTCGCCCGTCGCGAGAAAGTTACCGACGCGTGGGCCCGAGGGCCGGGATCGCTGCTGCGTTCCTGCTCAGGCGTAGGAGTGGAGCCCCGAGAACAGGTAGTTGACACCGAAGAAGTTGAAGAGCAGGCAGGCGTAGCCGGCGACCGCGAGCCACGCCGCCCGGCGCCCGCCCCACCCGGCGGTGACCCGGGCGTGGAGGTACCCCGCGTAGACCACCCAGATGACGAGCGACCAGACCTCCTTGGGGTCCCAGCCCCAGTAGCGGCCCCAGGCGTGCTCGGCCCAGATCGCCCCGGCGACGAGGGTGAAGCTCCACAGCACGAAACCGATCGCGGCGAGCCGGAACGACGCCGCCTCCAGCTGCTCCGCCCCGGGCACGGCGCGCAGCAGCGCGGGCCGCTCGCGGCCAGCTGCCGCGGCCGAGTCGGCGCGGTCCTGCGTCAGCTGGAGCACCGTCAGCGAGAACGCGACCGTGAACAGCGCCGAGGCGATGAACGCGACGGAGACGTGGATGACCAGCCAGAAACTCTGCAGGGCCGGCGCCAGTGCGGTGGTCTCGGCGTAGAACACGGCGGTCGCCAGGCCGAGCGTCAGCAGCACCGGGAGCACGACGAAGGCGCCCAGCCAGCGGTTGCGGCGGCGGACCACGAGGGCGACCGCCAGCACCGCGACGGCGAGCGAGCCGGTGAGGGCGAACTCGTAGGCGTTGCTCCAGGGCACGCGGCCGGCGGCCAGGCCGCGGGCGACGACGGCGGCCAGGTGCAGGCCGGTGGCGAGCACCAGGAGCCCGGCGGCGATCCCGCCCGCCCGGGAGCGGGTGACCGGCCCGGACCCGCGGGCGGAGACCGGGCCGTCCAGGCCGGCCCGGTCCG
>JBHJOJ010000299.1:0-6216 GCA_050329835.1 Kineosporiaceae bacterium
ACAGGCCCTGGTGGTACAGGTCCGCGGTGTGGGTGGCGACGCCGAGGTCGTGACTGCCGAAACCGATGCCGACGTCGACCGGGTGCAGCTCGTGGCCGAGCTGGTGGTAGTCCCACAGCGTCTGGACGTCGGCCCGTATCGCCTCCGGCAGGGCAGGCCTCGGGGGCTGGTCGGTCGTCACGGGTGCCACCTTGCCGGGCTCGGTCGGGGACGGGAAGTCGGCCGGTCGCGTGGTCGTCAGTCGGGGACGGGGAAGTCGCAGGCGAAGGTGAAGCGGCTGGCGGCGTGGATGCCGTGGGCGTACTCGATGGGCCGGTCGCCAGTGGTGTGTGTGGTGCGCTGGAGGACGACGACGGGCTCGCCGTCGGGTAGGCGCAGGGTGTGCCGTTCCTCGGGGGTGGGCATCCGGGCAGTGAGGACTTCGCTGATGCGCTGGGGGTCCAGGTCGCGGGCGGCGAGGACGGCGAACCCGCCGCCGGTGCCGGCGGGTCCTGGTGTGGGGTCGGTGATCGCGCTGTCCTCGACGTCGGCGGGCCGGTAGTAGCTCGTGAGGGTGTGGGTCGGGCTCCCGTCGAGATGGATGACCCGGGCTCGCTCGACGACCGGGTCGCCGGGCTGGAGGCCGAGGGCGGCGGCGGTGTCGGGGTCGGCAGGCACGGTGCGCACGGTGTTGGTCTGGTCGCTGGGCTGCCAGGGCTGGCCGGAGGCCTCGCGGTCGGCGGCGAAGGCGACGGTGCCGGCCTGCCACCGGCTGCGGGCGTGACGCTGGGTGCCGAGCCTGCGAGCCGGGGGCCGGGGCCGGATGACGGTGCCGTGGCGGCGGACCGGGGTGACCAGTCCCTCGGCGGTGAGGACGGCGACGGCCTGGCGGACGGTCTTGACGTTCACGTGGTGCTCAGCGGCGAGGACGAGGCGCGAGACAAGGCGCGGGCACGCAAGGGCACGTGGCGGGCACGCACGGACGAGGCCGCTGTGATGCGGGCGCCCGCCGGCGCCGGGAAGCCCCGCTGACCCGGGGTTTCGCGGGGTGCCCCCGAGAGGATTCGAACCTCCGACACACGGTTTAGGAAACCGTTGCTCTATCCCCTGAGCTACGGGGGCGGACAAGGGTCAGGTTAGCGGTCGCGGCTCGCGGGGCACGACCCCGGCGTCGGGCAGCCCTGTGCCGGATCGTGGTGCGACCCGGACCTCCCGCCGGGCGTGTCGGTGCGCCAGGATGTCGGGCCATGACGGGCGAGCCACGGTTCGAGGGCTTCGGCGAGGACGCCCTCGACTTCTACCTGGGCCTGGCCGCCGACAACAGCCGGACCTACTGGCAGGCCCACCGCCCGCGCTACGAGGCCGCCGTGGCGGGACCGCTGCGGGCTCTGGCCGGCGAGCTGGAGCCGGACTACGGTCCGTTCAAGATCTTTCGTCCCTATCGGGACGTGCGGTTCTCGCCGGACAAGCGCCCCTACAAGGAGGCCGCGGGCATGGTCGCCGACGGCATCGGCGGGGGGGCGCTGTACGTGGAGCTCGGGGCGACCGGGCTCATGATCGCGGGGGGCTACTACGTGCCCGCCCGGGATCAGCTCGACCGGTGGCGGCGTCTCCAGGACGAACCCTCGGTGACGCGTGAGCTGGACGCGACGCTCGCCGCCCTCGCCGAGGACGGGTACCGGCTCGGCGAGGGCGACCCCGTCCGGACCGCGCCGCGCGGCTGGCCGCGGGACCACCCGCGGATCGTCATGATCCGCCGCCGGAGGCTGGAGGCCTACGCGCGGCATCCGCCGGGCGAGTGGTTGCACACCCGGGAGTGCCTCGACGTCGTGCGGCGCGGATTCGACGTGCTCCAGCGCTGGAACTCCTGGCTCGAGCGCCGGGTCGGGCCCAGTACGGTCCTACTGGCGTCGGGTCGCTACTCATGATCCTCCTCGGCTCAAGGTGGGCGTGTCGCCACCCGACTACTCACTCGTGGTCCCCATGAACGCGGGCAGGAGGCTGGTCCTCGCGCGCGCCAGGCGGTCTCTCGCCGCCGCCGTGTGGACGGTCATCACCGTGACAGGTCTCACCCTGCTGGGAGCGGACGCCCTCGGTCCCCCAGGGCTGACGGACCTGCTCGTCACGCCGTTCGTCAACGTCTTCTTCCTGCTGCTACTGACCTGGGTTGCCGTCCTCGCAGCCACCCACCGGGCCCGCAGGGGGCAACTCCTCTTCCTCTTCGCGGCCATCGTCCTGTGGGCGCTCGGCTCGGTCACGCTCAACAACGGAGACGGGCTGGCCCAGGCCACGTTCCCGAGCGTCAGCGAGTTCTTCTTCTTCCCGGCCTACCTGGCGCTGGCCGTCCACATCCTGGGTGACGCCCGGCGGCCGTCGAGCGAGGCCGGATCGCGCTGGCGGGTCACCGGCACCCTGACCCTGGAGACGAGCGTCATCATCGGCGGCGTCCTCAGCGTCGGAGGGCTCGTCCTGGCCAGCCCCGTGACCCTCGGGTTCGACGGCGCGGGCCCGCTCTTCCTCGTGGCCGCCTACCCGTTGCTGCTGGATCTCGCCCTGGCGGCGATCGTGCTGGCTCAGATCGGCCTCGGCGTCCGGCCGCTGTCCCGGTCGGGCCTGCTGCCGGTCGCGGGCTTCGCCGCTCTCGGCATCGGTGATCTCGGGACCCTGGTCTCCTACGCCGACGGCACGTACAACTCCTCGGCCGTGTTCGTCGTGCCCTACGGGCTCGCCTTCGCGCTCATCGCCACGGGAGCGGCGAAGCGCTCGGCCCCGGCCGGCCGCGGCCGCCGCGGCAGCACCGTGTCGTTGCAGCTCGTCGCCGCCGCGGTCGCGGTCGCCGCCCTCGTCCTGAGTCCGGCCGACACGGGCCAGTGGTACGTGACGGTGCCGGCGGTCCTCACGCTGGTGGCGGCCGGCAGCCGCCTGGTGCTGGCTCTGGAGGAGGCGCGGGCAGCCGGCGAGGCTCGCCGCCTCTCCCTCACCGACGACCTCACGGGTCTGCTCAACCGGGGCGCCGTCCTGGCCGAGCTCGACGAGATCGTGAAGGACGGGCGGCCCGCGGGCCTCGTCCTGCTCGACATCGACTCCTTCAAGGAGGTCAACGACAGCCTGGGGCACGCGGCCGGCGACGCCCTCCTCCGCCACGCCAGCAGCGGTCTCGAGCGGGTCGTCGGGGCGCGGGGTCGCGTCTTCCGGATGGGCGGGGACGAGTTCGCCCTGCTCCTGCCGCGCGCCGACGAGGCCCATCTGCTGGACCTCGCCAACACCGTCCGCGAGGAACTGCTCGAACCCGTCACCATCCAGGGCATCGACGTCGGGCTCCGTCTCAGCGCCGGCGTCTCGGTCGGGACCGAGACCGACACCCGCGGCGGGGACGTGCTCCGGCGCGCCGAGGTCGCGCTGCACGAGGCCAAGTCGGCCCGGGTCGGCGCGCTGGTGTACGACCCCTCCAGCGACGAGTTCAACGCCGACCGGCTGCGTCTGGTCAACGAGCTGCGGGTGGCCATCGACCAGGGCCAGCTCCGCCCGTGGTTCCAGCCGCAGATCGACGCCCGGACCCGTCGGGTGGTCGGGGTCGAGGCCCTGATCCGCTGGCATCACCCGGAGCGGGGCGTCCTCGCCCCCATCCACTTCCTCGGGGACGCGCGCCGCGTCGGGCTCATGGCCGCCCTGACGGACCGCATGATGCACGACGTCGTGAGCTACGCGCGCAAGTGGTGGGGCCAGGGGATGGACCTCCGTGTGTCCTTCAACTGCGCCCCCCCGGAACTGCTCGGCGCCACGTTGCTGCCGCGTCTGTACCAGGCCGTCGAGCGATCGGGCATGCCGCCGTCGCGGATGCTGGTGGAGGTCACCGAGGACTCCTTTGTGTCGAGTCCCGAATTCGCGCGTGAGACGCTCTCCGCGCTGCGCGCGCAGGGGATCGAGGTGGCGATCGACGACTACGGCACGGGGTTCTCGTCGCTGGCGTACCTGAGGGATCTGCCGGTCAACGAGCTGAAGATCGACCGGGCTTTCGTCAAGGACCTCATGCGGGACCCCAAGAACCAGGTGATCGTAGAGTCCACGTGCCGCCTGGCCCACGCGATGGACCTCCGCGTGGTGGCGGAGGGCGTGGAGGACGATCTCACCGCGGCCCGGCTGGCGACCATGGGCGTCGACGTCCTCCAGGGGTACTTCGCATCCCCCGCCCTGCCGGCCGCCGAGCTGCCAGCCTGGATCCGGACCTGGGAGTCTGCGCGAGTGCCCTCAGCCCGCACGGCGAGCGGCTGACGCCACTGCCGCCGTCTCCCGGACATCGACGACCTCGGTCCGGAGGACGTGTTCGGAGGTGGTCGGCAGCTGGATGTCACCGAGTCCCGAGCCGAGCGTGACGGTCCGGTAGCCCTCGGGATGCCGGCGTCGGGCGTCGTCCAGCATCGTGGCGACGTGGGCGAGGACGGGTTCGCTCGGCGACCCCATGAAGAACCGTCGTGAGGTTCCCGGTATCGCGCCGTACTGCAGTCCGAACTTCCTCCGGAGGAGGATCCGGACGACGGAGTCGAGGACTGCGATGGTGCCGGTCACCCCGTTGAGGAGCAGTCCCCGCACGATTCCGTAGGCCAGGGCCTCGGTGACGGGGACGTCCGGGCGGACGTGCCGGCGGGACAGGGTGGCGACGTCCCACGTCCTCGTCAGGTCGAGGCGGGCGGCCGTGGCGGCCGAGACGCCGTCCACGTTCCAGGGCTCGCCCGACACGTCGGCCAACGACTTGAAGCCCGATTCGCCGGGAACCACGATCCGCGAGCTCCCGACCACGTCCCCCTCGCCCTGCACGACGGCCAGCCAGACGGAGTAGTCGTCGTACGGCGCGTACTCGTCGCGCATGCGTGCCGGGTCGACGTCGTACCTCTCCCGGAAAACCTCGATCTCGCATTCCTGAGCCGCGCTGCGCAGATCCCCCCCGGCATTGAAGACTAGTCGGAAATCTGCAGTCACAACACCCGAGACTAACAGCGGATGTTGCCGGGGGTGAATGGTCGGGCGGTGTGGCGTGCGCAACACCTCGCATATCGTGGCGAATCAGGCGAATCCAATTCTCCCGGTCGGCGGCGGTCCCCGGAGCGACACCCGGACGCCGGTCGTGGCCGCCGCGAGAGCCCCCAGTACCTCGGCGCACCCGCCTTCCACCCGGACGTCCACCCCCGGCACCAGGTCGGCGTCGCACCTCGTGGGCCCCCGGTTGACGATGACCACCGGAAGTCCGCGTCGGCGGGCGCGGACCACGAAGCGCCGGCCCGAGAACACCGTCAGGCTGCTGCCGGCCACCAGGAGCGCGCGGGCCCGGTCGACGAGCGAGCAGCACAGCTCCACCCGCGCCCGGGGCACGCTCTCGCCGAAGAACACCAGGTGCGGCTTGAGCACGCCGCCGCACCCCGCGCAGTCCGCGGTCCGGAACGCCGAGACGTCCCCGACGACGGCGTCGCCGTCCGGGGCCTCGCCCGCCTCCGGGCCGGCGCGGTCGGCCCAGCCCGGGTTCAGCGCCGACAGCCGCCGGTCCAGCTCGTCCCGGGCGGTGACCGCACCGCACCCCAGGCAGGCGACCTCGTCGATCCGTCCGTGCAGGTCCACCACCCGGCGGCTGCCGGCGGCCGTGTGCAGGCGGTCGACGTTCTGCGTGACGACGGCGTCGACGGCGCCCGCCGACTCCAGGGCGGCGACCGCCGCGTGCCCGGCGTTGGGCCGGGCCCGCGCCATCCGGCGCCAGCCCACGTGGCTGCGGGCCCAGTACCGCTGCCGCGCCGCCGGGTCGCCGACGAAGTCCTGGTACGACATGGGCCGGCGGTCGGAGGAACCGGGACCCCGGTAGTCGGGGATCCCGGAGTCGGTGCTGATGCCGGCGCCCGTGAGGACGAGGACCCCGCCGCCCGCGACGATCTCGGCCGCGCGATCCAGCGCTCCGGCGAGCCCCGGGTCGACCGTTCCCGCGGTCCGCAGGGTGTCCACGGTGTCACGGTACGTGCCCCCATTGGGACGGAGAGGGGTGGGCGACCGTGCTCCGCACCCCGTGACCACTGCCTCTCGACGCCCCTCACGCCGTAGCCTGAGGTCGGGTGGGCACGCGGGGAGGGCGCCGCGGCGGTCGACGGACGGGAGCTCGCATGGCGGTCACGGGAGGGCGTGGCGATCTCGTGGTGGACCTGCGCGACTACGCTCCGCCGCACGCGCCCCCGCGACCCCCTCGCGTGGTGCTCGCCG
>JBHJOJ010000300.1:0-27352 GCA_050329835.1 Kineosporiaceae bacterium
CGGGCGCCGGCTCCAGGGCCGCCCGGTCGGGCGCGGGGTCACGGCCCTCCAGCACGAACCGCGCCGCCACGGGCCGGTGGCGCACCTCGGACAGGGGCCGGCCCTCGGCAGGGCAGCACCGGTGGTCGGAGCACCACCGCGAGCGCCACCGCCGGGGCCCGACGTGAAGCACGTCGCCCACGCCGACCCCGTGCCCGGCGAGCCGGTCGACCACGGCCTCCGCCGGGCCGGCCGCGGCCGGTGGGCCGGGGCTCGGGTCGTCGTCGTACACGACCACGACCGCCCTCTCCGCCCCGTCCGCCGTCACCGCCCCCACCAGCTGGTCGGCCACCTCGTCGACCGCCGCGGGCGCGGCACCGGGCTCCGGCAGGTCCGCCCGGCACACGACGCCGAGGACCGCGTCCGGCCGGACGGCGAGGACCACCAGGGACCGCGACGGATGGTGGCCCAGCAGGTAGGGCACCGCCGCCACGACGTCGTCCGGGCCGCGGATCACCGGGCCGGGGAGAGGACCCCGGTCGACGGGGACGACCGTCGTGCCCGGGCCGGGCGGGCCCGCGCAGGCACGGTCGTCGGGGGCGTGGGGCTCGGGAGCCGGTGGGACGAGCTCGGATGCGGCCATGGCCCGACAGTGGCCGCGCCCCCGGTTCCCGGCGCCCCGCCGGCGGCCGGGCCTGTGCACCCGCAGGAGGCGCGGCGGCTGTGGACGACGAGGTCAGGCGCCGCCCGGGGTGTCCTGCTCGGCGAGGAAGCGCTCCAGCTCCGCCCCGAGCTCCTCGGCGGTCGGCAGGTCGCCCAGCCGGCTCTCGGCGACCACCGCGTCGTACTGCCGCTCCAGCTGGGCGACCACCGCCCCCACCTCGTCCCGCTTCGCCACCTCGGCGTCGATGTCGGCCCGGGTGCCGACCGCCGCGGCCCGCAGGGCGTCGGTGCCCAGGCGCAGCCCGGCGACCGCCGCGACGTTCTCCACGAGCACGGCCGCGGCCTCCGGGTAGTCCGTGGCGGCGACGTAGTGCGGCACGTTCACGGTGAAGGTCAGCGCGTCCAGCCCGGCCTGTCCGAGGCGGTACTCCAGCAGCGCCCCGGCGTGCCCCGGGACCTGGACCCGGCCCACCCACGTGCGGGCCCCGCGCAGCAGCTCCTTGCGGGTGCCGTGGAGGATGACGCCGGACGGACGGGTGTGGGGCACCCCCATGGGGATGGCGTTGACGCCGACCACCAGCCGCACGCCCCACCGCTCGACGAGCTCGCGGACGGCGGAGACGAAGGCCTCCCAGCGGTAGTCCGGCTCCGGCCCGGCGAGCGCGAGGAACGGCGCGTCCGCCCCGTCCCGCAGCAGCCGGACGGTGAGCTCGGGATCCTCGTAGGACTCCCAGTGGTCCACGTCGAACTGCATGGGCGGGCGCCGGCCGCGGTGGTCGAGCAGCGAGTCCACGTCGAACCTCGCCACCACCTCGCCGGGCCCTGCCAGGTCGAGGACGTGCGCCGTCGCAAGCCCGGCGGCGTTGCCGGCGTCGACGAAACCCGCCAGGTGGTGGACGAGCACCAGGCCGTCGGGAACGGCGACGTCATCTGCCACGGTGTACAGGGACATGTCCCACCTCTCGCTCGACGGCCTGCCGCCGCTGCGGGTACAGCGCCGTGCGACCCCACGAGCTTCCCACTCCGCCGTCCAGGACCCGACGGCACCGGCTCAGGGCCGGTGGTCGTCCAGGCACGGCCCCGCGCCCATGAGCGCCAGCCCGGCGCGGTCCCCGGCCGACCAGTCGGTGAGGGACCGGTAGACGGGGTTCATGAGCTGGGACGGGTCGTCGACGTGGTCGAGGCCCGCCAGGTGTCCGAGCTCGTGCTTGAGCACGGCGAGGGCCTGGGCGCGGCCGGTGTCCGTCGCGGTCGCGGCCCGGAACCAGTCCCCGTCCAGGACCACCGAGCCCGTGACGTAGCGGGCCGGTGCCCGGCCCGGGGGGTCGACCGCCACCGGCCTCGCCACGCCGACCCGGTCGCCCCCCAGGGGCGGGTACGACGCCGGGTCCGACCAGGCGACCAGGACGGGCGCCCACTCCGCGCCGTCCGGGCCGGCCCGGTGCGACGGCCGGTCCACGTCCGGTGCCTCCGAGGTCGTGCCGACGAGCCGGAACGTGAGCCCGGTCGCGTCCGACAGGTCCGCGAACGCCCGCGCGACCAGGGACCGCCCGTGGATCCCGCCGCCGTCGGGCTGGACCGCCACCGGGATCGCCCGACAGGGGTCCCAGCGCACCGGGGCACCGTCCGCGCCGGTGAGCAGCGCCGCGTGACCGCCGCCCGCGTCCGGGCCCCCCGGGGCCGGGGCCGCGGCCGACCGGACGACGCCGGCGCCGCCGACCAGGGTCCGGGGGTCCGCCGGCGACCCGCCGAGCGCCAGTGCGGGGGCCGCGAGGAGGAGGGTCGCGAGCGCGACCCTCGTCGCCTTCCCCGCGAGGACCGTCATGACGGCCATGTCGGCACGTGTCACGACCGACTGGACGCAACGGACCGGACGGACACCGGATCGGCCGGACCGCCCCGCTAGGGTGTGGGGACGTGAGCGCCACCAGCCCCGGCCCCGTCCGCCGCGTCGCCCTGTTGACGGCCGGCGGGCTCGCCCCGTGCCTGTCGTCCGCCGTCGGCGGCCTCGTCGAGCGGTACACCGAGCTGGCGCCCGAGGTGGAGATCATCGGGTACCGGGACGGGTACGCGGGCCTGCTGGCGGGCCGCAGCCTCACCGTCACGCCCGAGATCCGGGCGGTGGCGGGCCGGCTGCACCGGTTCGGTGGCAGCCCGCTCGGCAACAGCCGGGTCAAGCTGACGAACACCGCCGACCTCGTGCGGCGGGGACTCGTCGGCGAGGGGCAGGACCCGCTGGCGGTCGCCGCCGAACGGCTCACCGCCGACGGGGTCGACGTGCTGCACACCATCGGTGGCGACGACACCAACACGACCGCCGCCGACCTCGCCCGCCACCTCGCCGACGCCGGCCACTCGCTCACCGTCGTGGGCCTGCCGAAGACCGTCGACAACGACGTGGTCCCCATCCGGCAGACCCTCGGGGCGTGGACCGCGGCGGAGCAGGGGGCGCTGTTCGCGCGCAACGTCGTGAGCGAGCACACGTCGAACCCCCGGATGCTGCTGGTCCACGAGGTCATGGGCCGCAACTGCGGATGGCTGACGGCCGCCACCGCGCGGGCCTACCGGCAGTGGCTCGCCGCCGAGACCCACGCCGGCGGCTTCGTCGGGGCCTTCGGCCACGGCCCGCGGACCTGGGACGTGCACGGGGTGTTCCTGCCGGAGATGGAGTTCGACGTCGCCGCCGAGACGCGGCGGCTGCGCGCCGTCATGGACGACCTGGGCTGCGTCACCCTCTTCGTGTCCGAAGGGGCGGGCGTCGAGACCATCGTCGCCGAGCTCGAGCGCACCGGTGAGGAGGTCGGGCGCGACCCGTTCGGCCACGTCAAGCTCGACACGATCAACCCGGGCGCCTGGTTCGCCCAGCAGTTCGCGGCCGGGCTCGGCGCCGAGAAGACCATGGTCCAGAAGTCCGGGTACTTCGCCCGCTCCGCCGCCGCGAACGCCGAGGACCTGCGCCTCATCAAGGCCTGCACCGACTACGCGGTCGAGTGCGCCCTGCGCGGCGAGGCCGGGGTCGTGGGCCACGACGAGGACCACGGCGGCCGGCTGCGGGCGATCGAGTTCGACCGCATCCGCGGCGGCAAGCGCTTCGACGCGGCGACCCCGTGGTTCACGGACCTCCTGGCGGACATCGGTCAGACCGTCTGATCGCCGCAGGCGGGTCCCCGCGCCGACGGTCGGGGGCTCCGCTATCCTTGTCCGCGTTCCGCGGCCGACCGGCCGCTCCACCCGCGGCCCGGCTCCATCCGGCCGCGAGGTCGCTGGCTGATGTAGTCACGGAACCGGCTCCACGCGGGTCAGGTCCTTCGTGCGCTCGCTGACCGACGCGGCCCCCACGAAGGAGATCCGTTGACCACCAGCTCCACCACGCCCGCACGCGGCAGCGGCCCTCGCCGCCGCTCCGGCGGCCGCACCGGCGGCCGGCCCCGCACGGCCACCCGCGCCCCGGCGCCCCGCGCACCGCGGCCGTCCGAGCTCGACCTGGCCCTGGACGCCGCCGCGGCCGCGGACCAGCCCACGCCGGCGTCGTTCCGCGGCTTCGGGCTCTCCGAGGACCTCGTCGTCACGCTGGAGCGGCGCGGGATCCGCGTCCCCAGCCCCATCCAGGCCCGCACGCTGCCCGACGCCCTGGCCGGGCGGGACGTGCTCGGCCGCGCCCGCACCGGCTCGGGCAAGACCCTGGCCTTCGGCGTCCCGATGCTCGCGCTCCTCGCCCGGGGCCCCCGGGCCCGGGCCACCCGACCGACGGGCCTCGTCCTCGTGCCCACGCGCGAGCTGGCCGAGCAGGTCCGCAACGCGCTGGCACCCCTGGCCCAGACGCTGGGCCTGGCCGTCGCCGCCGTGTACGGGGGCGCCAGCATCCCCCGGCAGGTCGACGCCCTGACCCGGGGCGCGGACGTGGTGGTCGCCACGCCGGGCCGGCTGGAGGACCTCGTCGCCCGCGGCTCGTGCCACCTGGGCGAGGTCCGCGTCGCCGTGCTCGACGAGGCCGACTTCATGGCCGACCTCGGGTTCCTGCCGGCCGTGACCCGCATCCTCGACCAGGTCCCCGGCGGCGGGCAGAAGCTGCTGTTCTCGGCGACGCTGGACCGCGGCGTCGACGCCCTCGTCCGCCGCTACCTCTCGGACCCGGCGGTGCACGCCGTCGCCTCGGCCGAGACGCCGGTCGACAGCATGGACCATCTCGCCTTCGAGGTGACCCACGACGACAAGACCGACGTCGCGGCCGAGGTCGCCGCGCGCCACGGCCGGACGCTGTTCTTCGTCCGCACCAAGCACGGCGCCGACCGCCTCACCAAGCGGCTGGCCCGCAACGGGGTGTCCGCCGCCGCCATCCACGGCAACCGCTCCCAGCCCCAGCGCCAGCGGGCGCTCGACGACTTCGCCGCCGGCCGGGTGCCGGTGCTGGTGGCCACCGACGTCGCCGCCCGCGGCATCCACGTGGACGACGTGGACCTCGTCGTCCACTACGACCCGCCCGCCGACCACAAGGACTACCTCCACCGGTCCGGCCGGACCGCCCGCGCCGGGGCACGCGGGACGGTCCTGTCGATCCTGCTGCCCGACGAGCGGCGGGACGCCGAGCGGATGTACCGTCACCTGTCGACCGGGACGTCGGTCGTCGCGGTGGCGCCCGGCACCGAGGCCGTCCGGGCGCTCGCGTCCTCGGGCACTCCGATCACCGTCGTCGAGCGCCCGGCGCCGCGGCCGGAACCCGACCGGCACGCCGGCAGCCGGCCGCGCGGCGGCTACGGGCGGGACGGAAGGACGCGCGGCGGGGTCCCCGGCCGGCGTCCGGGCAACCGCCGGGGGGCTCGCGCCCGGGGGTGAGCCGGACGGCCGCTCCGCCGGTCGTCCGCCACCCTCCGATGGCGGCGGTCCCGCAATACCCCCGCAATACCCCCGCAATACCCCCGCGGCGGTCCCGCGGGGGTATTGCGGAGAACGTCCCCGGCACAGCAGAGTGAGCCGCTCCCCCTCCGGAGCCGCGACGGACAGCGTCAGCCGCCGGCGCCCTCCGCCCGACCAGGAGGTCAGCCGACATGCGAAGCCGGACCTGGGTGCCCACGGCGCTGGCCGTCACGCTCGTCCTCTCCCTGGCCCCGCTCGCCCACGCCGACGACCGGGACCGCGACGACCGCGGCGCCCCGGCCGATCAGCGGCTGGCGGACGGGTGGGGCGACGCGGCCGGCGGTGACCGCCCCGGCCGCCACGCCAGGGACTCCGACGGTGACGGGCACCGCGGGGACCCGCCCGCGAAGCCGCGCGACGACACCCTGGTGGACGTGCCGGTGAACCCGGCCGACGCCAGCATCCCGCTCGGGCTCGTCCCGTATCACGAGTTCGCCCCGCGGCTGCGGGAGCTGCAGGCCAGCGACCGCATCAGCGTCGAGATCGTCGGGCGGTCGGTGCTCGGGCGGGACCTCCATCTGGTGGTGGCCACCTCGCCGATGTCCGACCGCGACTGGCGGGAGTGGCAGCGGCTGTCCGACCTGCGGACCGAGGACCCCGCCGCGGCGCTGGAGCTGCTGGACGCCGGCGGCTACGACGACTGGAGGACCCCGCTCTTCGTCAACAACAACATCCACGGCAACGAGTGGGAGGGCACGGACTCGACATTCCAGATCCTCGACGAGCTCGCCGTCAGCGACGAGGAGGCGATCGTCGAGATCCTCGACCGGCACGTCATCGCGTTCGTCGTGTCGATGAACCCCGACGGCCGCGTCGCCGGCACCCGCGCCAACGCGAACGGCTTCGACATGAACCGGGACTTCATCACCCAGGCCCAGCCGGAGAACCAGGTCGTCCGCGACCAGCTGATCCGCTACGAACCGGTCACCATGCTCGACATGCACGGCTACGTCGGCGGCACGCTCATCGAGCCGACCACGGGGCCGCACGGCGAGAACTACGAGTGGGACCTCTACATCCGCAACGCCCTGCCGAACGCCCTCGCCATGGAGGAGCGGATCTTCGCCGAGAACCAGGCCGACCTCGATCGCTACTACCCGGGGACCACGAACGTCACCATCCCGTTCCGCGACTTCACCGACGGCTGGGACGACTGGCCGCCGATCTTCACGCCGATGTACGCGATGTACCACGGCGCGGTCGGGCACACGATCGAGGTGCCGCTCAACCCCCGCGGCGCCACGCTGACCCCGGAGCAGCGCCTCGACCGGACCAGGATCAACACCAACGTCGGCCGCTCGGTCATCGAGGCGAACCTCGACTGGGCGACCGGGAACCGGGACTCGCTGCTGCGCGACCAGATCGAGCTCTTCCGCCGGGGCGAGGCCGGCGAGCCGTCGCGCCCCATCGACGACCCGCTCGCGCTCTCGACGGGCCTGCCGGTCAACCTCGAGACCTTTCCGCAGGACTATCCGGACGCCTACGTCGTCCCGGTGGGCGAGGGCCAGCGCAGCGAGGCCGCGGCAGCCCGCCTGGTCGACTTCCTGCTGGACAACGACGTCGAGGTCACTCGCGCCCGGACGCCGGTCCGGATCGCCGGCCAGCGGTACCCGGCCGGCACCTACGTGGTCGACATGCACCAGCCCAAGCGCGGGATGGCGAACGTCATCCTCGACCTCGGCCGCGACGTCACGACGAACTTCCCGACCATGTACGACATCTCGGCGTGGAGCCCGGCGGCGCTCTGGGGCGCCACGGTGGTCACCGTCGACGACGCCGACCTCGACACCCGCCGGCTGCGCGGGATCGACGAGGCCGGCGACACCGGGTCCGTCCCGCCGGGGCGCCACGCCGCGTACTCCCTCACCGCCGACACCGTCGCCGAGGTGCAGGCGGTCAACGACCTCCTCGCCGGCGGCGCCGACGTCCGCCGCCTCGACGACGGGACTCTCCTCGTCGACGGCCGGGCACGCGACACGGTGCGGGCCGCCGCGGCGGAGTTCGGGGTCCGGTTCGACCGGGCGGGGCGCGCGGACTGGCAGGACGCGCAGTCGGGCCCGGAGCCGGTCCGGGTCGGCGTCGCCGGGCCGCCCGACGAGCTGTTCGCACTGGCGCGTCTGGGCTTCCCGGTGACGTCGGTGACCGCCGACGGCTTCAACGCCGGCACGTACGCCTTCGACGACTTCGACGCACTGTACGTCGGCTCGACGAGTTCGACGACCGGCCTCGACCCGGCCCGCCTCGACGCCGCGCGGCGGGCCGAGCTGGCCGACTGGCTCGCGGGCGGCGGCACCGTCGTCGGCCGCGGCGAGGGCGGCGTCGCGTTCAACGAGGGGGCCGGGCTGCTGCCGGTGACCGCCGCGGCCGGGCGCGAGGACGCCAACGGGATCGTGGCCGTGGTCAACGACCCGGACTCGGTCGTCGCGGGCGGCGCCCTCGACACCGCGTTCGTCAGCTCGCCCTGGTACTTCACCGCGGTCGGCGACGGCGTGGCGATCGACCAGTCCCTCGCCGCGGGCGACTTCTTCCTGGCCGGCCACTGGATCGGGCAGGAGGCGGCCGAGGGGCGGCCGGTGGTGGTCAGCGGGGCCGCCCGCGGCGCCGACGTCACGCTGTTCGGTACCGAGCCCCTGTACCGCAACCACCCCGAGGGCATGTTCCCCCAGGTGGCCGAGGCGCTCTGGCGTTGAGCGGCCGGGTCCGGCCGGGCACCGGGCCCCGCGAGTAGGCTTCCGACACCTACCAGCAGGGACGGGGTGCCGGGAACATGTCGTGGTGGCGGACGCTCGCCTCGTACCCGCCGACATGGCTGGCGGTCGCCCTCACGGGGGCCGGGACCGCCGCCCTCTGGTGGTGGTTCGCCCCCGGTCCCGTGCCGGGGCTGATCCTCGTCGGCTGCGGGATCCTCGTCCTGGCGGCGTGGCCCGTCGCGGCCGGCGTCACCGGAACCGTGGGCGGGCTGCGCCGCCGGGCCGCCGAGCGCCGCGACGCCGGTGCCGACCCGGTCCCGGCCCTGCGCCGGGATCTCGCCCGCCTGCCGGACCCGCGCCCCGCGCAGCAGCTCACCGCGGTCCTCGACAAGGGCGACAACTTCACCGACGTGCTGGGACGGCGGCTGGACGCCGGGGAGATGACCTACGCCCGCTACCTCACCGCCGGGCGGCAGGTGGTCGCCGCCGTGGTGCACAACCTGTCGGAGGTCTCCCTCGCGTTCGAGAGCATCCGGACCATCGACGCCCCCGGGGTGGAGCGCCGGCTCCGGGAGCTCCAGCCGGGCACCGGCCGGGCCGCCGAGCGGGAGCGCCACACCCTGATGGCCCGGCTCGACCTGTGGCGGTCCCAGCAGGAGCGGATCGACGACCTGCTCGCCGACAACGAGGCCGCCATGACCGCGCTCGCCGCCACGGCGACGGCGATCAGCCGGACGCCGATGGGCACCCCGGCGGCGGACTCCGACGTCGCGACCGCCGAGCTGGAGGGCCTGGCCGAGCGGGCGTCACGGTACGCCGCCGACGGCCGCGCCCCCCTGCCCGATGCCGTCACCGGCGATCCCGGTGGCGATCTCGACCACCGCGCCCTCGGCCGGTGACCGACCCCACCCAGGAGGCCCGGCGACTGGTGGCGGATCTGCTGGCCCGCGACCTGTCGAGCGCGCCCGAGCGGGACGCAGCCACTGCGCTCGTCGACGGCATCGGGTCCGATGCCCGGGCGGTGGCGGCCCGGGTCGCGCGCCTGCTCGACGCCCCGGTCGAGGACCTCACCCGCGAGTCCGGGGAGGGCGGCGACATCGCCCGGGCGCTCGCCGCCCTGCACGACGAGGTCGACCGGCTCGACCCGGCCGGGATCGACCTCGCACCCGGCCCGTGGCGGCGCGCGCTGTCCCGGCTCAGCGGCGCCGGCTCGCCGGTCGAGCAGTACCTCGGCCGAGTGGCGCAGTCACGCGGCACCCTGGAGCGCGTGGTCGCGTCCCTGCGGCGGGGGCGCGACCAGCTGCGCCGGGACACGGTGACCGTCGAGGCCGACCGGGCCGAGCTGCTCGCCGCCGCCGACCTCCTCGACGGGCGGGTCGCCCTCGCCGGCGCGGTGGACCGCGAGCTGGCCGGGGCCCTCGACGGGGCGGCGGAGGGCACCCCGCACCGGGACGTCCTGCGCGACGACCTGCTCTTCGCCGTCCGCCGGCGGCTGGTCGACCTGCAGCAGCAGCTCGCCGTCACCCAGCAGGGGGTGCTGGCGCTGGACCTCGTGCTGCGCAACACCCGCGAGCTCGGCCACGGCGTCGACCGGGCCCTGGACGTCACCGTGTCGGCCCTGCACGTCGCGGTGGCGGTGGCCGCGACGCCGGACCGGACCCGCGCCGCCGCCGCGCTGGCGCGGGTCGAGACCCTCCGGTCGGCCTTCGCCGACGTCACCCGCACGCTCGAGGAGGTGGACCGGCACCGGGAGCGCGCCGCCCCGGCGCTGTCCGGCGCGGTCCGCGACGTCCCGACGGGCGTACCCACGCACGGCCCCGAGAGGGCAGGATGACCATGTGGGACGGGGATCCGAGGGACTCGGGATGAGCGGACGCCGGCTGCGGGTGACCGTCGCGGCGATGGCCGTGGTCGCGGCGAGCGTCGCGGCGGGCTGCGCCGGCGACTCCCAACCGCTGACCGCGGACGAGGCGCGAGAACGGCTGGCCGACCAGCTGGAGCGGGTCGACCCCGCCGACGACTTCGAGACCCGGGCCGCCCAGGTGTCCCTCGACACCGCGGAGCTGGCGGACACCCTGCCCCCGATCGACGAGTTCCCGGTGGTCGTCCAGCCGTCCACCGACGTCGTGGCCGAGGTCTTCACCTCGACGGAGAAGTCCGGATCCGGCACGGACGGCTGGATGGTCGAGACCGCCGAGCAGTTCAACGCCTCCGGCGCCACCCTGCCGGACGGCCGGTCCGTCGGGATCGCGGTCCGCAGCATCGCCTCCGGCACCGGCTACTCGTTCCTCGCCGCCGGGCGCGACCTGCCCGACGGGTTCAGCCCGGCGAACCAGCTGTGGGTCGAGATGGCGAACGAGGCCACGCCCGTGACGGAGGTCTCCCCCAGCCTGGTGTCCAACGTCGCCGGGCTCGTGCTCCGCACGGAGACGGCCGACCAGGTGCGGGCGGAGTACGGCGACGTCACCGCCGCCACCGTCCTCGAGGCCACCATCGCCGGCGACGTCGTGACCGGGTACACCGACCCGTTCGCCTCCAGCACCGGGCTCAACTACCTCGTCACCGTCCTCGACTCCTTCGCCGAGGGCGACGCCGCGCGCTACCTCTCCCCCGACGTCGCCAGCGTCTTCGAGGAGTTCCAGCGCCGGGTCCCGTTCGTCGCGCTCACGACCCTGCAGCTGCGGGAGTCGGTGGAGCGTGAGAACGGTGCCCTCGACGCCTTCGTCATGGAGTGGCAGACCTTCACCAACACCGAGTCGCTGCAGAGCGGCTTCGAGTTCGTGCCCTTCGGGGTGAGCCACGACAACCCGCTGTACGCCGTCGACGGCGCGTCCCCGGACGCGGTCGCCGCCATGGAGCTCTTCGCCGACTTCGCGGCCGGGTCGGGACCGCAGGACCGGGCCCGCGAGCTGGGCTTCGACCCCCCCGAGTACCAGGCCGAGGTCGAGGTGCCGTCGGGTGCCACGCTCATCGGCGCCCAGCAACTGTGGAAGGAGCGCAAGGACGGCGGCCGCCCGCTGGCGGCGGTGTTCGTCACGGACGTCTCCGGTTCCATGGCCGGCACCCGGCTGCAGGCAGTGCAGGAGGCCCTGGAATCCTCCCGCGGCTTCATCACGCCCGAGGCGAAGGTCGGCATGGTCGAGTTCAGCGACGTCGTCCGCCGACGGCTGCCGGTCGCGGAATTCGACCTCAACCAGCAGGCCCGGTTCGTGGCCGCCGTCGAGGGCATGGAGGCGGTCGGCGGGACGGCGATGTACGACGGCATCCTCACCGGCCTCGACATGCTGCTCGCCGAACGCGACGCGAACCCCGACACCCGCCTCGTCCTGCTCGTCCTCACCGACGGCGAGACGGTCGACGGGTTCCGCTTCGACGACGTCTCGCGGACCATCGAGGGCCTCGGCGTGCCTGTGTACACAGTCGGTTTCGAGGCCGACCTCGACGAGCTGCAGCAGGTGTCGTCGCTGGTGGAGTCCGCGAGCATCGACGCCTCGGAGGAGAACGTCGAGTTCCAGCTGTCCGCCCTCTTCAACGCCGGCGTGTGAGGTGCGCGCGCTCGCCGTGTGGCTCCCGGCGCTGGCCCTCGTCCTCGGGGGCTACGCCGTCCTGACCGACCGGGCGCTGTCGGACGACCCGCAGCAGGTGCTGGTGGTCGTCGACTCCTCGTTCGACATGGAGCCGTACTGGCGGGACGCCGGCAGTGAGCTCGCGGACCTCGACGGCGAGCGGTACACCGAGTACGCGCTGGCGACCGAGAAGGACTCGGTGCACGGGTTCCAGGGCGAGCTCGGCGACCTCGACGACGTCACGCCGTTCGCGCCGTGCGACGCCGCGGACGCCCTCGCGCTGCCGGAGGCGGGGACGGCGGACCGCGTCGTCCTGGTCACCACGGCGGGCTCGTGCCTGGACTCCGAGGCCCCCGGCTCCTGGGACCGGGTGACCGTCGGCGGCTGACGGGAGTCGGCCGGCACCGCCCTCAGGACACGGCGGGCAGCCGGACGTCGAGGACCGCCCCCCGCTCGCGGCCGTTGGCGGCGTGGACGTCGCCGCCGTGGCGCCGGGCGACGGAGCGGGCGATGGCGAGGCCGAGCCCGCTCCCCGGCCGGGTACGGGCGTCCCCGCCGCGGTGGAACCGGTCGAAGACGAAGGGCAGGGACTCGGTCCGGAAGCCCGGCCCGCCGTCCCACACCGTGGCGAGCACCCAGGTCGCCGACACCCGGCCCACCCGGACCCCGACCTCTCCCCCGCCGTGGACGATGCCGTTGTCGACCAGGCAGCGCAGCATCCGGTTCAGCGCGGCCTCGTCGCCGCGCACCACGGTTCCGCCCGCGACCCACGGCGGCCCGTCCGCCGGATGCCACCGCGCCCCCGTGAGCCGGCACACGTCCCGGGCCACGGCCGCGAGGTCGACGGGCTCCGGCGCCGGGGGCGGCGCGGCGTCCGAGCGCGCCAGCGCCAGCAGGCCGTCCACCAGCAGGCTCATCCGGTCCGCCTCGTCGCGCAGGTCGCGCAGGGCGTCGTCACGGTCCTCGGGGGCGGCGTGCGGCCGGTCGACGAGGAACCCGGCGTTCGACCGGACGGTCGCCAGCGGCGTCCGCAGCTCGTGCGAGGCGTCGGCGAGGAACCGGCGCTGGGTGTCCAGGGTGGCGGCGAGGTCCGTCTGGGCGCCCTCCAGGCGGGTCATCATGGCGTTGAACCCCCCGGCCAGGACGGCGACCTCGTCCCGGCGCCGGCCGGTGGGCAGCCGGCGCGTGACGTCGCCGGTGCGGGCGATCTCGCCGGTGGTCCGGGCCAGGTCGCGCAGCGGCCGCAGGGCCCGGCCGCTCACCACCCGGCTGGCCACCGCCCCGGCGACGGCGGTCACGACGGCCGCCACCACGACGGCGGTGAGCAGCCCCGTGTTCTGCGGCGACCGGGCCGCCGTGGCCTGCCCCGCGACCAGCACCCCCGGCTTCTCGCCGGGCTCCTCGCCGGGCAGGGCGCGACCCACCAGCCGGAGCCCGACACCGTCCACCGTCACCGTGGCCCGGGCGGTCCCCGAGTCCAGCGCCGCCTCCACCAGGGTGGGCGGCACCGGGGGGACGACGCCATCGACCCGCGCCTCCGCGTAGACCACCTCGCCGGCGGCGTCCGTGACGAGCACGAACTCCTCGAGGCTGCGTCCGGGGTCGACGACGATCGCCGGCTCGGCGCCGCCGGGCCGGTAGTCGCGGGCCGCCCGCCCGGCGAGGGCGTCGAGCGCCTCGTCCTGCTGGGCCGGCGCCCCGGCCACCGCGAGCGCGACCAGGAGCACCGAGAACAGCAGCAGGGTGCCCGTGGCCAGGGCCGTGCCCAGGACCGCCAGCCGCAGCCTCACGCCGGCGGCTCCCGCAGCACGTAGCCGACCCCGCGGACCGAGTGGATCAGCCGAGGCCCGCCCCCGGCCTCGAGCTTGCGCCGCAGGTACCCGACGTACACGTCGACGACGTTCGACGCGGTCCGGCTGTCCAGACCCCACACCGCCTCGAGCAGCCGGTCCCGGCTCAGCACCAGCCGGGGATGGCGCGCCAGGTGCTCGAGCAGCCGGAACTCCTGGGTGGTGAGCTCGACCGCCCTCCCGGCCCGGGTCACCTCCATGCCCGCGGCGTCCACCACGAGGTCGGCCACGCGCAGGACCTCCCGCACCGGGCCGCGCCGGCGCAGCAGCGCGCGCACCCGGGCCAGCAGCTCCTCGTGGTCGAACGGCTTGACGAGGTAGTCGTCGGCTCCGGCGTCGAGGCCCGCCACCCGGTCGGGGACGGCGTCCCGCGCGGTCACCATGAGCACGGCGACGCCGTCGCCTGCCTGGCGGATCCGGCGGCAGATCTCCAGGCCGGTCGTCCCGGGCAGGACGACGTCGAGGACGACCACGTCCGGGTCGGTGTCCCGGACCCGGGCCAGGCCCTCGGTCCCGTCATGGACCACTCGCACCTGGTGGCCGTCGTAGGCGAGGGCACGGCGGATGGCGGCGGCGAGGCGCTCGTCGTCCTCGACGACGAGGACGCGTCCCGGTGAGGTCACGGGGACCTCCTACGGCACGCGAGCCCCTGCGGCAAGACCCGGACGAGCCGGAACGCGCGGTCTCAGACCGGCCGGTACACCTGGACCAGCGGGCACTGGAACGGATCCCGGGCGCCGAGGCCCACCTGGTTGAGGTAGCGCACGACGATGGCGTAGGACTGCAGGACGCCCGCCTGCGTGTAGGCGACACCGTGGCGCTCGCAGAAGGCCTTGACGACAGGGGCGGCCCGGCGCAGGTTCGGCGTCGGCATGCTCGGGAACAGGTGGTGCTCGATCTGGAGGTTGAGCCCGCCCATGACGACGTCGAGCACCCGGCCCCCGCGGACGTTGCGCGACATGAGCACCTGCCGGCGCAGGAAGTCGACGGTCGCGCCCCGGGGAACCAGCGGCATCCCCTTGTGGTTGGGGGCGAACGACATCCCCATGTAGACGCCGAACACCGCGAGGTGAACGCCGATGAATGCCGCGGCCATCCCGGGCGGCAGCAGGACGAACACCAGCGCGACATAGCCGCCGAGGCGGGCCACGACGAGGGCGAGCTCCAGGCGCCGCCGCTTCATCGGGGCGCCGCCGAGGATCGCCCGGAAGCTCGACACGTGCAGGCTGAGCCCGGCCAGCAGCAGCAGCGGGAAGAACAGCCAGCCCTGGCGGGCGGCGAGCCAGCGGGCCGCCCCCCGCCGCTCGCGCGCGATCTCCGGGGTCCACACCAGGGGTCCGGGCGCGATGTCCGGGTCCTTCGCCACCTGGTTCGGGGCGCTGTGGTGGCGGCTGTGCTTGCTGTTCCACCAGCCGTAGCTCATCCCGACGAGCACCCCGGCGACGAGCCGGGCGGTCCACTCGTTCCACCGGGCCGAGGCGAAGATCTGGCGGTGCCCGGCGTCGTGGCCGAGGAACGCGGCCTGGGTGAGCGAGATCCCGAGCAGGGCGGCGACGAGCAACTGCCACCAGGTGTCCCCGAGGAGGACGTGGGCGGTCAGCGCGCCCGCGACCAGCGCGACGGCGCCGGCGATCCGGGCGGCGTAGTAGCCGTGACGCCGCCGCAGCAGGCCGAGCGCCTGGATCTCGGCGGAGAGGGCGGCGTACAGGGTCTGCTCGTCGCGGCGGACCCCGCGACGCGGGACTGGCAGGGCAGGGACGATAGCGGACAAGCGGGCCACCTTCCGTCGGGCGGCCGAGCCGGACCTCGCCGGACGGGCTCACGTGCACCGCGTGCGCGCAGGCTAGCCGCCGCACCTGCGGCCGACTGCGCGGACATGCCCGCGGCCTGGATGCCGCGCATCACTGCGATGCGCGAACGGCGACGTGTCCGGTCCGACCGGTCCGACGGCGACGCATGACAGCCCTGCTGACCCGCGGCCGGGTCGTCTGGTTCCAGCTCGGTGACGCCGACCGCAAGCCGGCGGTCGTGGTGTCCAACGACCACCGGAACCGTGCTCTGGACTCGGCGCTGACGGCACGCATCACGTCGTCGCCCAAGCCACCGCTGCCATCGATCGTCCCGTTGTCCGCAGCCGACCCGGTGTCCGGGCGCGTCCTGTGCGACGACCTCCTCGAGGTGTACTCCGACGAGGTGCTCGACGACGGCGGTGCGCTGAGCCTGCCCACGATGCTCCTGGTGGACGACGGGCTCCGCCATGCCCTGGGACTCCACGGATGACCGACGGCCGACACCTTCCGCACCGCCGCGGAGACCGGCGAGGGGCCGCCGGTCCGGGACCGGCGGCGGCGACCGCCCTCGGGATCGCCACGGGCGCAGCGGGAGGCCTGGCGGCAGGCCTCGTCATGCTGCTGACGTGACACACGACCGGAGCGGGGACCGGGCAGGTCGTGGACGAGAGCTCCGCCACGCTCTCGGGGCCGGACGGTCGGACCGGCCGGCTGCGGTCAGTCCGTGCCCTCCTCCAGGGCCGCGCGGTCCAGCGTCTCCTCGGCCGCCTCGTCCGCCACCCCGCCCGAGGCGATGGCCGAGTCGCCGCCCGCCGGCAGCTCCCCGACGAGGTCCGCCTGCGCCCCGAGCTGCCCGAGCGCAGCGAACGACTCGAGCTTCGCCCGGGTGTCGGCGATGTCGAGGTTGCGCATCGTGAGCTGGCCGATGCGGTCGAGCGGGCCGAAGGCGGCGTCCTCCGTACGCTCCATGCTCAGCCGCTCGGGGCGGTAGCTGAGCCCCGGGCCGGTGGTGTCGACGATCGTGTAGTCGTCGCCGCGGCGCAGCCGGACCGTCACGGTGCCGGTGACGGCGCGCCCGACCCAGCGCTGCAGGGACTCGCGCAGCATGAGGCCCTGCGGGTCGAGCCACCGTCCCTCGTACAGCAGGCGCCCCAGCCGGCGGCCCTCGGCGTGGTAGGTCGCGACGGTGTCCTCGTTGTGGATGGCCGAGACCAGCCGCTCGTAGGCGAGGTGGAGCAGCGCCATCCCCGGCGCCTCGTAGACCCCGCGGCTCTTGGCTTCGATGATGCGGTTCTCGATCTGGTCGGCCATGCCGAGGCCGTGCCGCCCGCCCACGGCGTTCGCCTCGTGCAGCAGCGCCACCGGGTCGGTGAACTCCCGTCCGCCGATGGCCACCGGGCGGCCCTCGGCGAACGTCACCGACACGTCCTCGGTGTCGACTGTGACCGCCGGGTCCCAGAACCGGACCCCCATGATCGGCTGGACGATCTCCAGCGACGTGTCGAGGTGCTCGAGCAGCTTGGCCTCGTGGGTGGCGCCCCAGATGTTGGCGTCGGTCGAGTACGCCTTCTCGACGGTCGCCCGGTAGGGAAGGCCGCGCGCCTGCAGCCACTCCGACATCTCGGCCCGCCCGCCGAGCTCGGCGACGAACGCCGGGTCGAGCCACGGCTTGTAGATCTGCAGGCGGGGGTTGGCGAGCAGGCCGTAGCGGTAGAAGCGCTCGATGTCGTTGCCCTTGAACGTCGAGCCGTCGCCCCACACCTCGACGCCGTCGGCGTGCATGGCCCGGACCAGCAGGGTCCCGGTGACGGCCCGGCCGAGCGGGGTGGTGTTGAAGTACGTCCGCCCGCCGGAGCGGATGTGGAAGGCCCCGCACGCCAGGGCCGCCAGCCCCTCCTCCACCAGGGCGCGTCGGCAGTCGACGAGGCGGGCCAGCTCGGCGCCGTACTCCCCCGCGCGCCCCGGGATGGTCGCGATGTCGTCCTCGTCGTACTGCCCGAGGTCCGCGGTGTAGGCACAGGGCACCGCGCCGTGCTCGCGCATCCACGCGACGGCCACCGAGGTGTCGAGCCCGCCCGAGAACGCGATGCCGACGCGGCGCCCCTTGGGGAGGCTGGTGAGGACCTTGGACACGCTTCGTGAGGCTAGCGGCTCGGCTGCGGGCGGAGGGGCCGCGGCGGTCGACCGGCGTCGGGTAGACAGCGGGCATGGAGCGCCTGGGGTTCGGGGTCAACGTCCGCGAGGTCGAGTCGACGGGGCGGCTGAGGTCGTTGGTCCGGCGGGCCGACGAGCTGGGGTACGACGTCCTCGCGCTGCCGGACCACCTCGGCGGGCCAGCGCCGTTCGCCACCCTGGCGGCGGCGGCCCTGGTGAGCGAGCGGCTGCGGTTGCGGACCTACGTGCTCAACGCCGGGTTCTGGAACGCCGCCCTGCTGGCCAGGGAGGTGGCGACCGTGGACGCGCTGTCCGACGGGCGCGTCGAGCTCGGCGTCGGGGCCGGGCACATGCAGCACGAGCACGAGGACGCGCGGCTGCCGTGGCTGCCGTTCCGCGAGCGGGTGGCCGTGATGGCCGAGCTCGTCGACGAGGTGCGCTCCCGCCTCGCCGACCCGGACCACCGGCCGCGGCCCGTCCAGGACCCGGTGCCGGTGGTCGTCGGCGCCATGTCGGAGGCCGCCCTGGCCGTGGCGGCCCGGGTGGCGGACGTCGTCGCGTTCGCCGGGGCCCGGCAGGTCGCGGGCGAACCGCCCGGCACGTTCACCCTGGCCTCGGCCGGGGAGACCCTGGAGCGGGTGCGCGAGGTACGGCGGCTGGCGGGCGGGCGGCCCTACCGGTCCGACGTGCTGCTCCAGGTCGTCGACGTCGGCCGGCCTCCCGAGGAGTCGGCGGCGGAGATCGCCGCCGGCATCCCGGGACTGACGGTGGCGGACGTCCTGGACAACCCGTTCCTCCTGCTGGCGCCCGACCCGGCAGCGGGGGCCCGTGAGCTGCTCCGCCGCCGGGAAGTCTACGGCTTCGACCAGTTCAGCACCCACGAGGCCAACCTCGACCCGCTTGGCCAGGTCATCGCCGCGCTCCCCTGAGCCTCGTCCCCTCACCCGGTTATCCGCCCAAACCCGGCCTCCGAGGGCCCCCGCAACCCGGTTATCCGCCCAGAACCGGCCCCGTGCCGGGCGGGAAGGCCCCGGCACCTCGCGGTGCCGGGGCCTCCGGTGGGGCGTGTCAGCGCTGCGGCTGGAACACGTACAGGCCGTGGTCGCGGTCGCTGGCGAGGACGAACGTCTCGCCGTCCCGCTCGATGACCTCGACGCCCCAGAAGTCTCTGCCGCCCTCGTCGATGAAGACGCCGACCTCCTGCAGGCCGTTGCCGCCGTACTTCAGCACGCGGAACCCGCCCGGGTAGTACGGGAGGTAGGCGTCTCGCGCGGGCTGCGCGGGATGTCCGTGGCGAACAGCCGGACGTAGCCCCAGCCGTCGAAGACGGCCTGGATGGTGACGGTCTCGCCGGTGGTGGCGGCCGGGGTGGCCGTCTCGCAGGCGAGCCGGTCCGATGCGGGCGGTCCCGCCCTCGACCGCAAGGTGGACTCACCGAGCGGGCGGGCGTCAGGCCGGGGCGTGGCCCCGGATCCGGTCGACGACGAACTCCTTCGGGTACCTCGACGCGGCGTCCCGCGTGAACTCGTAGATCGTCAGCATGAGCTGCATCGGGTAGGCGGGCGACTGCTGGACCCGCTTCACCCTGCGCCCGTCGACGTGGAAGTCGGCCTGCTCGGGGGTCCACCGCACCGCGTAGGTGTGGAACTCGCGCACGTCCACGGCCAGTTCCACCTTCTCGAAGTCGTCGGTGATCGCCGGGTCGCCGAACGGGTGGACGCCCATGCCGACCAGCGCGCGGTCCTCCTCCACCTCGCTGCCGAAGATCTCGCAGACGCAGATCTCTGCGGACCGCTCCGGGGTGTCCTCGAATCCGACCATCCACAGCGCGACCATCGCCGACGGGTCCGCGAGGGCCTGCATGCGGATCTCCACCACCCCGTAATGCGGGGTGTACAGGCGCTGCGCCGGCTGCTCCTCGACGACGACGGCGTCCGGGTGGAACCGGTGCTGGCCGTCGCGGCTGCCGACCGGACCCGACCGGACCCCGGTCTGCAGCGCCGACACCCGCAGGTCGCCGTCCAGCTCCGGATGCCACGGCGGCTGGTCGGCGTCGATCCGCAGCCGCAGCAGGCCGTCGCGGACCTCGTAGCGCGCCGCCGAGCGCTGCCGCCCACCCCAGTGCGGCAGGTAGTACGGCAGCCAGCGGGACCGGTCGAGGTGGCGGCCGGCGAAATCGTCCTCGAAGGCCGGTCGGTACCGGGAGAGGTCGAGGTCGCTCACCTCGCCATGATGTCGCCCCGCTGCCCCGGCGTCGCCGCCGTGGCGCCGCCGCCCGGTGGGCCCGTCACGGTCGCCCCGCCGCGGGTCTCTCATCTGGGGACGGCCGGACGATGCCGGCCGACGACAGGAGGAGAGAGCATGACCCACATGACGGTCTGGCGGGTCCGGGTGCCCGAGGCGTCCGTCGCCGAGCTGCTGGCGGTCCGGGACGCCGGGATCGCCGAGGCGCAACGGCTGTGCCCGGAGCTGGGCGGGCGGCAGGTGGCCTCGGGCGAGGCGGCGGGCATCCTCGACCGGCACCGGGTGGTCCTCGCGACGCACCCGCGGGAGGAGGCGCCCGCCGCGTTCCCGCGGTCGCGGCCCCTGGAGCCCGAGGCCGACCAGCTCGACATGGTCGTCGCCATCGGCGACCTGTACCGGCGCGACCGGTGGGCGGCGCCGGCGGCCGTGTGGGAGGACCTCGAGCGCCGCTTCCCCGACCTGCTCACCTCGTCCGCGGCAGGGTGAGGCGTGGCGGACTTCAAGGACGAGATCGGCCCCCAGGCGGTCGCCGGGCTCGCGGACGAGCTCGCACAGGCGTGGCCCGCGTTCCCGCGCGTGCCGTTTCTGGCGGATCTTCCCGAGGCGCTGGCGCCGCTGGAGCTCATGCAGCGGGTGCGCCTGGTCGCGGCGCGCCTCGGCGAGGCGCTGCCACGGGAGTTCCCCGAGGCGGCCGGCGTGCTGTGGGCCGCCCTGGAGCGGGAGTCGTTCACCGGCTGGATCACGCTGCCGGTCGGCACCTACGTCACCGCCGCCGGCCTCGACGAGCCGGACACGGCGCTGCCGCTGCTGGCCCGGCTGACGCCGCGGTTCTCCAGCGAGGGCCCGATCCGGCCGTTCCTCGTCGCCCACCCGGCCGTGACCTTCCGGTACCTCCGCGAGTGGGTCGACGACCCGGACGAGCACGTGCGGCGGCTCGTCTCCGAGGGCACCCGCCCGCGCCTGCCCTGGGCGCCGGTGCTGCGGGCGTTCGTCGCCGACCCCTCCCCGGCGGTCGAGCTGCTCGACCGGCTGGTCGACGACCCGTCGCCCTACGTCCGGCGGTCGGTGGCCAACCACCTCAACGACATCGCGAAGGACCACCCGGATGTCGCCCTGGCCTGTGCCCGGCGGTGGTACCCGACGAGCGACGGCACGCGGTGGGTGGTCCGCCACGGGCTGCGGACGCTGGTCAAGCACGGGGATCCCGAGGCGCTGGCGCTGCTGGGCGCCGACACGGCCGCGGACGTCCGGCTGGTCGACCTCACCGTGACGCCGGGCGTGGTGGAGATCGGCGGGCGGGTGACGATCACGTTCACGCTGGAGCTGGTGAGCCCCGCCGAGGCCGACGCCATCATCGACTACCGCGTCGCCTACCGGGGCGCCCGCGGCCCGAAGGCGCCGAAGGTCTTCAAGCTGACGAGGCGCTCGCTGACGGCCCGTGCGCCCCTCACCATCACCCGCGAGCACGCCTTCGAACACGTGAGCATCCGCCGCATCCGTCCCGGCGGGCACACGATCGACGTCCAGGTCAACGGCCGGGTGCTCGGCTCCGCAACGCTGGAGGTGGTCGACACGTCGTGAGTCCCGGTGATCGACAGGATGCCCAGCACCCCAGCGGCGAACGTCCACCGCAGATCCCGCAGGCGACTGTCGTGGACGCCATGAGCAGCATCGATACCGTGTCGCGGACAGGGTCGGGACGCCCTCCTCAGCCGTTGGGGCCGGGGCCTTCCCAGGATTCGGTGCGCGGATCCCAGACCCGGTCGCCGACTTCTCGGCGCCACGCGCCCCACTTCGTCTGCGCCGGGGCGGGGTAGCCGGACAGCCGTTCATGGAGAGGCACGACAGGGGCGCCACGGTGCTCTCCGACGACACGGAGGGCCTCCTGCAGGCTCGAGCCCGAGACTGTCCGACCGCGCGAGAGCAGGTAGATGTCGGCGAAGTCGCGCCAGCGGGTGTTGGTCACGCCGCGCTGGATCGCGGTCACGATCTTCTCCGCTTACACCATCTCCAAGGGGTAGCCGAGCAGGGCGGTTTCGCCACCCAGCAGCCGCGGTACGGCAATCACCTGCGGAGCCGTCCAGATCGGATCCCCGACGTTGACATCCACGTGCAGGCGCAGCCGCGCCGTGGCGAGCGAGCACGGCAAGGACACTCGCACCCCGGTGTACTCGTCCTCGTCCCGAATGGTCCGCGTGTCGGCTCCGTCGGGGTCGAACCGGAGCCCGAACCTCGTGGTCGCGTGACGCCACTTCGCGAACAA
Organism: Kineosporiaceae bacterium; assembly: GCA_050329835.1. Classification (GTDB taxonomy): domain Bacteria; phylum Actinomycetota; class Actinomycetes; order Actinomycetales; family JBBAYJ01; genus JANNOG01. The sequence goes on from JBHJOJ010000300.1 coordinate 22,114, forward strand.
GGGCCAGGACGTGCCCGGCGTCGTTCGACATGTCGCGCGCCGCCAGGTCGACGTCGCGAGTCGGTCGGCGAGCGCCGAAGGCCGCCAACAGCGCCCCGCCCTTCAGCACGAGACGTGACGCGTGGTTGGATCGCGACAATCGGTCGAGGAACCCCTCGAGGGCGTAGAGGACCAGCAGCTCATCCGTGGCGAGGGCGTCACGTCGGGCGAGGTTCTGCAGGTCCAGGCAGACTCGACCGTCGATCGTGGACCTCGTGAGCCGGTTCACTGCAGGAGCTCCAGGGCTGATCGGACGGGCGACACGGCGCGCGGCCAGTGCGACGCCACGGCCAGGAGATCAGCCGGTTGGGATCCTCTGCGTCGCAGCCATCGCCGGAGGGCCTCGTAGGCGAGGTCCGCACCTTCGGTGCCACGCAGCCGGAACGCGTCGATGATCGACCGTTCCGCCGAGTACAGGCCGATGACGAGACCACCGTCGACCGTGACCAGGTCCCGCTCGATGTCGAAGGTGTCCCGGTCGAAGCTGTGCCACCGGACGGGGCCGGTGATGGCCGGCCGCCGCGTCCCCCGGGGGAGGGCGAGGTCGTGAGCACCCGGGATCTCGTCGGTGAGGTCATGCCGGGCGAGTGCCGTGACGAGGCACATCGTCGCCCGCGGAGCCCGGGCCACGACGGCGGCGAGCGTGAGATCGACGGGCATCGCGTCGGCCCGACGGTACAGCCCCCGAGCGAGCGGCTGGACGAGCCGGTCGTCGCGGAGCCGGTACAGCGCAGCCCTGGTCAACCCGGCGTCCAGGGCCTGGCTGTACGTGAAGGTCATGGGCAGGCGATCGATCACGGCATGACCGTCGGTCACCCGATCCGCACTCATGACGACCTCCCTTCACTCGCTCAGGAGGAGCCGTACACAGGAGAGCGTTCCTGTGTACGGTTTCTCCTGCTGCTGTCCCTCAACGAGAACCGATCACGAGGCGAGTTGCGTAGCCCCTCCGCCGCGCCCGCGGTCGTCGAGGACGAGGGGCGCGCGGCCGGTCACGGTGTAGCGGACGTGGGTGACCGCCGGGGTGTGGACCACCCGGGACGGCACGAGCTCGAGGCCCTCCCCCGCGGCCAGGCCCAGGTCACCGTCGAGCAGGCGCATCCCGTCGCCCAGGACGACCGGGGCGATGTGGAGGTCGAGCTCGTCGAGCAGCCCGGCGGCCAGCACCTGGCGCACCAGGCTGCCGCCCCCGGCGACCGCGACGTCGCCGTCCCCGGCGACGGCGCGGGCCTGCTCGACGGCGCTCGCGACCCCATCGGTGACGTAGGTGAAGCTCGTCCCGCCGCCGCGGACCAGGGTCTCGCGGGGGCGGTGGGTGACGACGACGACCGGTGCCCGGAACGGCGGCACCTCCCCCCACGGCACCTCGCCGCCGTCGGCCATCCGCCGCCCCATGACGTACGCGCCGGCCGCCGCGAACGACTCGGCGATGATCTGCGAATTCGAGTCGTCCGCCCCGCCGTCGAACCCCTGGCGTCCGCGCCACGCGGCGGCCTCGGTCGCCCAGCGCGTCACGCGGAAGAAGCCGGCGGCCTCGGTGGAGTCCAGCCAGTCGCCGTCGCCGCTGTGCCGCGGCCCGGCGTAGTGGCCGTCCAGCGACACGGACAGCTGTGCCGTCACCGTCGTCATGTCGGTGTCCTCTCACGAGTGGGCCCCCAGGTCGGGGCCCGTCGCCGGTGGATCGGAGCGGACTCCTCGGCTTCGACAGCCGACCGGTATGAAGCCCGTCACTCGAGCCTGGCGGCGCGGCGGAGGAGATGGCGCCGCTCCGGCACGCTCTCGGCGAGGCGGGCGGACTCACGGAACGCGGCGGCGGCCGCCGGCCGCTCCCCCGCGAGCTCCAGCAGGTGGCCGCGGACCGCGAGCACCCGGTGGACGAGGCCGGCGGGCAACGGGGCCACGCCGTCGAGGGCGTCCAGGCCCGCCCGCGGGCCTCGCACCATCCCGACGGCGACCGCCCGGTTGAGGGACACGACCGGTCCCGGTGCGAGGCGCTCGAGCAGGTCGTACAGGGCGAGCACCTGGGGCCAGTCGGTCTCGTCGGTGCTCGGGGCCCGGGCGTGCACGGCCGCGATCGCCGCCTGGACCTGGTACGGCCCGATCGGTGCGGTGGCGAGGGCCCGGCTGAGCATCGCGTCGGCCTCGGCGACGGCGGCCGGGTCCTAGCGCGACCGGTCCTGCTCGTCCAGCGGGACGAGCTCGCCGGCCGGCGTGGTCCGCGCGGGGGCCCGCGCCTCGGTCAGCAGCATGAGGGCGAGGAGGCCGGTCACCTCTCCCGACTCCGGCAACTCCGCGTGGAGGCGACGGGTGAGCCGCAACGCCTCGGCGGTGAGGTCGGGGCGGCGCAGCGCGGGCCCGTGGCTGGCGGCGTACCCCTCGTTGAGGACCAGGTAGAGCACGTGGAGCACCGCGGCGAGGCGCGCCTGACGCTCGTGGGGCGCCGGTGGTCCGAAGCGCGCGCCCGCCTCGCGCAGCCGTTGCTTGGCGCGGACGATCCGCTGGCCCATGGTCGTCTCGGGCACGAGGAAGGCGGCGGCGATCTCCGCCGTCGTGAGCCCGCCGACCGCCCGCAGCGTCAGCGCCACCTGCGCCGACGGCGCGAGCACCGGGTGGCAGCAGAGGAACAGCAGTTCGAGGGTGTCGTCGCGGGCCGGAGGGTCCTCGGCGGGTGACGCCGCGAGGTCGTGGTCACCGGATGCCCGGTGCACGGCCAGCTCGCGGCGGCGCCGGGCGCTGTCGGCCCTCACCTCGTCCAGGTAGCGCCGGGCCGCGACCGTGGCCAGCCAGCCCCTCGGCTGCTCCGGCACCCCGTCCCGGGTCCAGGCCCGCAGCGCCGCGATCGTCGCCTCCTGGACGGCGTCCTCGGCACGGGCGAAGTCGCCGTACCGGCGCGTCAGCGACCCGAGGACCCGCGGGGCCAGGTCCCGCAGCAGGACGGCGATCTCGTCGTTCAGACCTGCTCGCCGCCGTGGGTCATGAGCGGCCACACCTCCAGACCACCTCCGAGGTCGCCGAAGCGCAGGGCCGGGTAGGACCGCGCGATCTCCAGGGCGCGCTCCTCGCTGTCCACGTCCACCACGAAGTAGGAGCCGACGTACTCCTTCGCCTCGAGGTAGGGGCCGTCGGTGACGACCGGCCCGTCGGTCGTCATCCGGACCGACCGGGGTCGTGTGACCAGCCCTTGGACGTCCACCATCTCGCCGGAGGCCCGGAGGTCGGCGTTGAAGGCGTCGACCCGGGAGATCAACTCTGCCAGGTCGGCCGCGGACAGGCTCGACCAGATCTGCTCGTTGCCGTAGATGAGCATGAGGTACTTCACGGCAGCCTCCTCGGGATGGGGACGCTCACGGTGCCATCACCGGCGGACACCCTGCGAGGCGATGCCATACCCAGCCCGCTCCTTAGTATGGTTTAGGCGCTATCCCATACCAAGACTGGCAGAGGTGAGGGCTTGAGAGGTCGACTCGTGCCGACGACGTGGCAGCACGACCCCAGTCTGTACGCCCCGGCCCGCTACCGGCGCGCCTGCTCCTACGAGGCCTTCGTCCCGGACCCGGTCGGCGACGTCGACCCGGTCGTGCCGGGCGAGGTGGCCGGGATCGTCGCCGACGCCGAGGCGGCGATCCGTGACCTCAACGCCGTGGCCCACCCCGCCCTGGCACCGCTCGCCCGCCTCCTGCTGCGCACGGAGTCCATCGCGTCGTCCAAGGTCGAGGGCATCCACGTCGACGCCCGCGCCCTCGCCCGCGCCGAGGGACGCGCCGAGTCCGGCGGACGACTGGCGAGCACCGTGGGCGAGGTCCTGGCGAACATCGACGCGATGGAGGTGGCGATCGACAGCACCACGAGCCGTCCCCGCGTCTCGGTGCCCGACATCGAGCAGGTCCATCGCGCCCTCATGCACCGCAGCGCACCCGCGATCGCCGGGCGCATCCGTGACACCCAGAACTGGATCGGCGGCAACGACCACAACCCGTGCGGCGCGGCGTTCGTGCCGCCGCCCCCCAGGGAGGTCGCGCGCCTCATGGCCGACCTGTGCGACCTCCTCGACGACGAGCGGCTGTCCCCCCTGACCCAGGCCGCGCTCGTGCACGCCCAGTTCGAGACGATCCACCCGTTCGTCGACGGCAACGGCCGGACGGGCAGGGCCCTGGTGCACGTCGTCCTGCGGCGCCGCCGGCTGGCCCCGGACTACGTCCCCCCGATCAGCGTGTCCCTCGCGGCTCACCGCTCCCGCTACATCGAGGGCCTTGTCGCGTTCCGGGAGGACGACCTGTCCCGCTGGCTGTCGCTCTTCGCCGAGGCCGCCGCCCACTCGGCCGGCCTGGCGCGTGCCCACCTCGACGCGGTGAGACTCCTGCAGGACCGCTGGCGCGAGCAGCTGCGCGCCGGCGCCGACCCGAGATCGGACAGCGTCGCGTGGCACCTCATCGACGTCCTGCCGGCGTACCCGGTCCTCTCGCTGCCCGCCGCGGTCGCGGCCACCGGACGGACCAAGGCCGTCGTCAACGCGGCCCTCGGCCATCTGGAGGACGCCGGCGTCCTGGAGCGGCTGGGCGGTGGCGAGCGCAACCGGACCTGGGAGGCCAGCGGGCTGCTCGACCTGCTCGAGGCGCTGGAGTCGGCCGCGGCGCCCCCGCGAGGGCTCGTCGCAGACGGCGTCCCAACCGCCACGGAGTAACCGAGTGACCCGTCACGGCCGGGCGAGGAGTCTGCGCGACGGGAGAGATCCCGACGTGACGGAAGCGGTCGAGAGCGGTCACGAACGTCGCCGATCGATAGCCGCCTCAAGCTGGGGCGTGCGGGGCGGCCACGCGCTCACGTCCTCCTGCGGATAAGCGATCTCGCGCAGGCACTCCTGGGGCCGCGACGTGCAGAAGTCCCCGTCGAGATCGGCGAGCGGATCCTGGGACTGCCGCATCATGACCGCCAGTGCGACGAAGTCCGCGAGACCGTCATCGAGGTCCTCACCTGGTACCACGAACAGGTGGACCCTGCCGACGGCACCCTCTCCGGGCAACGCCTTCCACACGTCCACCATCAGGGCATCGGTGTCGGAGGGACGGACGAGGTCCGGTCAAGTCCCAATGCCACGTAGCCTAAGTTGATCATGTTGCTGGTCTGGGTGTCAGTCGGTGGATGTTGATCGTGGCGGGCGCTGGGTGGCGGGTGCTGGCTGGCTCACCGCGCTTCTTGACGC
>JBHJOJ010000301.1:0-5677 GCA_050329835.1 Kineosporiaceae bacterium
CGGTCGCCCGGCCCGGCCGGTCCGCCGACGGTCACGCCCGGGTGCTGCCGCCCTCGGGGGCGTCACCCGACGTGACGAGCCGCCCGTCGCCGGGCGCGGCCTCGCCGGCGGCGCCCACGGCCCGGTGTCCGTTCGACCCCTCGCCACCGTCGTGACCCTCGATCGCGTCGTGGTGGTGCGCCTGGACCTGCGCCAGCTCGTGCGGCGTGACCGGCGGCACGGCGTCCTCGAAGTAGAACCGCGAGATCCGGTGCCGCAGGCCCTCCAGCGCCGTCCCCTTCCGGCGGACGCCGTTGGGGTCCGTGCGCGGACCCGGCTCGATGGGCAGGTACCCGTCGTGCTGCACGAGGATCCAGCGCTCCTCCGGTGTCAGCGGCTCGTGCCGCTCGAGGACCTCACCGGTCGCCAGGCGGTACACCTCGCCGGTCTCGCGGCCGTGGAGGACCTTCTCGCGGTCGCGCCGCTGCAGGCCCAGGCAGATGCGCTTGGTCACGAGGAACGCCAGCGGCGGCACGACGAAGAGCGAGATCCGGGTGAACCACGTGATGTCGTTGATCGAGAGGTTGACGAAGGTGGCGATGATGTCGTTACCGCCGTTGGCCCACAGCAGCGCGTAGAAGACCAGCGCCATGACCCCGAGCCCGGTGCGGGTGGGGACGTTGCGGGGGCGGTCGAGCAGGTGGTGCTCGCGCTTGTCGCCGGTCACCCACTGCTCCAGCCACGGGTAGGCGACGAGCAGCAGCGTGAGGATCCCCGGCAGGATCAGCGCGGGGATGAGGATGTTGAGCGACAGCGTCCACTCACCGAAGAGCACGACCTCCCACCCGGGGATCGTCCGGACGGCCCCGTCGAGGAAGCCCATGTACCAGTCGGGCTGCGACCCGGCGGTGATGGGGGAGGGGTCGTACGGCCCGTACGCCCAGATCGGGTTGATCTGCGCGACGGCGGCCAGCAGGGCGACGACCCCGAACACGATGAAGAAGAAGCCGCCGGCCTTCGCGATGTACACCGGCAGCAGCGGGTACCCGACGACGTTCTGGTTCGTGCGGCCCGGACCCGGGTACTGGGTGTGCTTGTGCAGCACCACGAGGAACAGGTGGACCGCGATGAGCGCCAGCATGATCCCGGGCAGCAGCAGCACGTGCACGGTGTACAGGCGGGGGATGAAGTCCTCGCTCGGGAACTCGCCGCCGAAGACGAAGAACGAGGCGTACGACCCGACGATCGGGATGGCGAGGATGATCGCCGAGGCGATCCGCAGCCCGGTGCCGGACAGCAGGTCGTCGGGCAGCGAGTAGCCGGCGAAGCCCTCGACGATGGCGAGCAGGGCGAGCAGGGCCCCGATGACCCAGTTCAGCTCGCGCGGCTTGCGGAACGCGCCCGTGAAGAACACGCGCATCATGTGGACGACGGTCGCCGCGACGAAGATCAGCGCCGCCCAGTGGTGGACCTGGCGCATGAAGAGGCCGCCGCGGACGTCCCAGCTGAGGTTGACCGTCGACTCGTACGACTCCGAGACGACGAGGCCCTGCAGCGGCTCGTAGGGGCCCTCGTACTCGACCAGCGAGGCGCTCGGGACGTACCAGAACGTCAGGAAGACGCCGGTGAGGATGAGGATGACGAAGCTGTAGAGCGCGACCTCGCCCAGCATGAACGACCAGTGGTCGGGGAAGATCTTGCGGGCGTTCCCCTTGACGAGGCCCGCCGCCCCGAACCGGCTGTCGGCGAAGTCGGCGAGCCGGTCGACCCGCGAGCGGGGTGGATCGGCCCTGCGGGTCACCGCGGTGGTCGCCGTCATGTGTCGCCCCTCTCCCAGAAGCTCGGGCCGACGGGCTCGGAGAATCCGTCGGTCGCGACCAAGTATCCCTGGTCGTCCACGCCGATCGGCAGCTGGGGTAGGGCCCGGGCTGCCGGGCCGAAGATGACCCGGCAGTTGTCGAGCACGTCGAAGGTCGACTGGTGGCACGGGCACAGCAGGTGGTGGGTGATCTGCTCGTACAGGGCGACGCTGCAGCCCATGTGCGTGCACACCTTGGAGTAGGCGACGAGCCCCGCGAACGAGCCCGGCCGGGCGGCGTCCGGGACCTCGTTCTCCTCCAGCCGGATGACGATGGCGGCTGCCTTCGCCTTCTCGTTGAGGTACTCGATGCCCTCGCTGCGGCCCTCGTTCGGCTTGATGCCGAGCTGCTCGGGCAGGATGTGAACGATCTGCCCGATCTCGATCTCCTCGGGCCGCAGCGGGTTCTTCGTCGGGTCGACGATCACCTGGACGCCCGGCCCCCAGAGCGTCTCGCGCAGCTTGTTGCCGGGGTTCGGGCCGAGGTCCTTGAGCAGCACCAGCGCCGGCAGCGGCGCCAGGGCCAGGGCGCCCGCGAGCGAGCCGAGGATGAGCGGCCGGCGGCGGATCCCGGAGTCGTCGATCCCCTCCCGGATGATCTCGGCGGCGGCGGCCTTCGTCTCGGGCGGGGACTCGACGGAGTGCCGCTCCTCGATCTGCTCGTGGTCCGGCATGAGGGTCTTCGCCCACTGCACGGCCCCGATGCCGATGAAGAAGATGGTGAGGAAGAGCCCCAGGCCGATGGTGCGGTTGGACCAGGCGAGCTCCGCCGACGTCGGCTCGTCGAGCCGGAAGGCGAAGTAGCCGACGATGCTGACGACGGTGCCCACCATCGACAGCAGGAACATGATCGCGACCGACAGCTCGGCCCGGCGGGCCGCCGTCCGGTCGATGTCGGCGAGCCGGGGGCGGTGCTCCGGCAGGCCGGGGTTCTCGAAGCGCTCCGGGGCGGGGACGCCGGCCGCGTCGGCGACCGCGACGGTGCGACCGCTGGCGTCGCGCTGCTCGTCCTGCGAGGCCCCGCCGGGGACGATCTCACTCACGATGCCCTCGCTCCCAGCCACACGGCGAGGGCGACCAGCCCTCCGATCCCCACGATCCACGCGATGAGGCCCTCGCTGACCGGGCCGATCGCCCCCAGCGACAGCCCGCCCGGCGTGGGTTCCGACTGCGCGTACTCGAGGAACGCGATGACGTCGCGCTTCTCCTCCGGCGTCAGCACCTCGTCGCTGAAGACCGGCATGTTCTGCGGGCCGGTGACCATGGCCTCGTAGGTGTGCACGGGCTCGGAGTTGATGGCCGGGGCGTACTTCCCCTCGGTGAGCGCGCCGCCGTTGCCGAAGAAGTTGTGGCACATCGCGCAGTTGGTGCGGAAGATCTCGCCGCCGACGGCCACGTCGCCCTGCGAGGCGTCGAGCCACTCGTCGTCGGGGATGCCGGGGCCCGGGGCGAGCGAGGCCACGTAGGCGGCCAGCGCGCGGGTCTGCTCCTCGGAGAACTGCGGGGCGCGCTTCGGCGCCTGGGGGCCGGACGCCTGCAGCGGCATCCGGCCGGTGCCCACCTGGAAGTCGACGCTGGCGGCGCCCACGCCGATGAGCGACGGGCCGGCCACCTTGCCGTCGCCGTCGGTGGTCCCACCCTCGGCGTCCAGGCCGTGGCAGGTGGCGCAGTTGGCGAGGAAGAGCTCACGACCCAGCTCGACCTGCTCGGCGGTGAAGTCGTTCGGGCCGCGGTCGGAGGCGCCGGCCGAGGGCAGCACGGCCGCGTAGACCGTCCCCGCGAGGATCAGCCCGACCAGCAGGAGGACGGGCACCGCGAAGCGGTGCCGCCGGAACCGGAACAGCGATGTCACGACCGATGACCTCACGTGAAGTAGACGGAGACGAACAGGGCGATCCACACGACGTCGACGAAGTGCCAGTAGTACGAGACGACGATGGCGGTCGTCGCCTCGCGCTCCCCGAACCGGCGGACCGCGAACGACCGCCCCAGGACCACGAGGAAGGCCAGCAGGCCGCCCGTCACGTGCAGGCCGTGGAAGCCGGTGGCCAGGTAGAAGGCCGAGGCGAACGCCGTGGCGCCGAACCCGAGGCCCTCGTGGAACAGCTCGGCGTACTCGAACACCTGGCCGGACACGAAGATCGCGCCGAGGAGGTACGTCAGCGTGAACCACTCGCGCATCCCCCACAGCCAGAACTGCAGCGGGGTGCCGATCCGCCGCGGCTGCAGCCGCTCGGCGGCGAAGACCCCGAACTGGCAGGTGACGGAGCTGCTGACGAGGATCACCGTGTTGGCGACCGAGAACGGGATGTTGAGCATCCCCTGGCCGGCGTCGTACTGCTCCGGTTGCAGCGACCCGAGCGTGAAGAAGATCGCGAACAGGCCGGCGAAGAACATGAGCTCGCTGGAGAGCCACACGATCGTGCCGATGGACGTGATGTTCGGCCGGTTCACGCCTGCGTGGACCGGGGTCCCGACCGCCGAAGCCGCTGCCACGTCTCGGAGGGTAGTGGGCGGGCGGCGCCGCCGCGTCGCCACCCCACCGGACGCGCCGCCGTTATCGTCGTGCTCGTGAGCACCGCGTTCCCCGCCGCCGATGTCGGCCCCCTCTCCGTCGCGCTGTACAGCGACGACTCCGACACCCGCGCCGCGGTCCGCCGGGCCGTCGGCCGCCGGCCGGCCGCTGACCTGCCCGCCGTCCGGTGGACCGAGTTCGCGACCTTCCCGGCCCTGCTGCGGGCCGTCGACCGCGGCGGCTTCGACGTGCTGGTGCTCGACGGCGAGGCCACCCCGGTCGGGGGGATGGGCGCCTGCCGCCAGCTCAAGGACGAGGTCTTCGAGTGCCCGCCGGTGCTCGTCCTGACCGGCCGGCCCCAGGACGCCTGGCTCGCGGCCTGGTCGCGCGCCGACGCGGCGGTGCCCCACCCGCTGGACCCCCGGGCGGTGGCCCGCGCCCTGGCCGGGCTGGCCAGGGGCGTGCTGCACCCGGCCGGCTGACCCCGGTGACCCCCGCGCCGGCGTGGCCGGACGTCCTCGGTGCCCTGACCCGGCGCGAGGACCTCGACGAGGCCACCGCCTCCTGGGCCATGAGCGAGGTGATGTCCGGGCGGGCCGCCGACGCCCAGCTCGCCGGCCTCCTGGTGGGCCTGCGGGCCAAGGGCGAGACGGTCGCCGAGGTCGCGGCCCTGGCCCGGGTCATGGTCGGGCACGCCGTGCCGCTGGAGGTCGCGGGCCCGGTGCTGGACGTCGTGGGCACCGGCGGCGACGGGTCGGGCAGCGTCAACCTCTCGACGGCGGCCGCCCTCGTCGCGGCCGGGGCCGGCGCCCGGGTGGTCAAGCACGGCAACCGGGCGGCGTCCTCGCGCTGCGGGTCGGCGGACGTGCTGGAGGCGCTCGGGGTGGACATCGACCCGGGGCCGGCGGCCGTCGCCCGGTCGGTCGACGAGGTCGGCATCGCCTTCTGCTTCGCCCAGCGGTTCCACCCCGCCATGCGGCACGCCGCGGGCGTGCGGCGCTCGCTCGGGGTGGCGACCGTCTTCAACCTGCTCGGTCCGCTGACGAACCCGGCCCGGCCGGCCGCGACGGCCCTGGGCGTCGCGGACCCGGGCCGGCTGGACCTCGTGGCCGGCGCCCTCGCCGCGGACGGGGTCGCCGCGCTCGTGCTGCGCGGCGACGACGGCCTCGACGAGCTGTCGACGACGTCGCCCACCGAGGTGCGCGTCGTGACGGGCGGCGAGGTGGCGGTCGCCCGGGTGGACGCCCGCGACCTCGGCGTGCCCCGGGCCCGGGTGGCGGACCTCGCGGGGGGCGACGCGGCGGCGAACGCGGCCGCGATCCGGC
>JBHJOJ010000302.1:0-4249 GCA_050329835.1 Kineosporiaceae bacterium
CCAGCTCGTCCAGTTGCTCGCTGTTCAGCCCTGACATACGATCGAACTGCAACGGCCTCTCCATCCCTGGAAGTTGACTTCGCAACTCCCTTCCTACCGGACGGAGAGGCCGTTGCCCAACGCAGGCCACAGCATGTCGGACACCACCCATTCCAGTCTCTTAACCGCCCGGGTGAGAGCGGCTCAAAATGACTCTTGCATAACCCTCATGACCAGTGACCCTCAACGACAATAGTATTGTTCGTGATGGCATCTCAGGTGAGGTGAAGGCGGGAGGCCTCGCCCGGTGTGATCGCGGCCGGTGCGGCGTCCTCGCGGCGGATCTCGACCCCACGCTCGGTGAGGACGGCCAGCGCCCCCGCGTATCCGGGCTCCATGTCCAGGTCCACCAGGGACACCCGCAGCCCGACACGCCCGTCGTAGCCCACGACCTCCGGCCCGCTCCCGCCCGGGTGCACGTGGACCCGGGCGAGTGCCGCGATGCCGTCCCCGGTCGCCTTGACCACGGCCTCCTTGCGGGTCCACAGGGCGAAGAACGCCGAGCGGTCCGCCGGTGCCACCTCCCCGGGGGCGAGGACGTGACGGCCCAGGGACGTCACGTCGACGTCGCGAACCTGCTCGACGTCGACGCCGATCTCGGCGGCCTCCGTCAGCGCGACGACGACGAGGTCGCCGGCGTGGCTGACCGAGGCGTGCAGCCCGGTCCCCGGCAGGGTGGGCCGGCCGTGGGGCCGGCCGCACCGGCAGTCGCGGCGGACGTCCACGTCCGACGGGTGCATGTCGAGGAGCGCCCCGGCCGCCCGGCGGAGCAGCGAGGCGGCGAGCAGGCTGCGGGTGCGGTCCGCCGGGCGCAGGAACGCCTCGGCACGCTCCCGCTCGACGGACGACACCACGGCCAACGGGTCCTGGTGGACGTCGTCGAGCCGGATGGTCCACAACCGGCACATCGCGGGCCCCACGACCCCATGGAACCAGTCGGACGAGCGCCCGGATCGCTCCGTCGGTCATGCGAGTGGCTCGGCGGCCTCCGTCACCAGGACCGCGGCGATCGCCGGTATCTCCCGGAGCCGGCCCCCGGCCACGGCCATGACGACGTCGTACGCCCCGTCGTCCGAGAGCGTGAGGCGCTGGCCGTTGACCCCGAGGAAGACGACCATCGCGGCCAACGCGAGTCGCTTGTTCCCGTCCAGGAGGGCATGGTTGGACGCCAGTGAGTGCAGCAGGGCCGCGGCCTTGGCCGACAGGTCGATGTATGCGTCCACCCCGCCGACACTGGCGCGCGGGCCGCGCGGCGGCCGCCTCCAACAGGCCGAGATCCCGGATCTGGACGACGCCGACCACGCGATGAGCGATGTACAGCAGGTCCTCGGTGTCGAGGAAGATCATTCGCCGAGTCGGCGAAGTGCGGTGTCGTAGCGCGGGAGCTCGCGACTCAGGGCGGCGTCGATGCGGGAACGACGGTCCGCTCGCTCCAGGTAGTCCCGGACCGCCTGGCGCTCGAGGTCGTGCATGGTCCGCCCTTCCCGGTCCGCCTGGGCTCGCAGGGCCGACGCGTCGACGTCGTCGAGGCGCAAGGTCACGGCCACGCCCCGATGATACCGATCTGCTACCGCTCGTCGCGCCGCCACCGGAGGTCGCGCGCCCGCACGTCGCGGGCCCCACGACCCCATGAACCAGTCGGGGGAAGTGCCCGAGTCACCTCGCCTTGGTGGTGAAGAAGCGCATGAGGTCTTGGAGTTGGCCGGTCTGGGCGGCGAGTTGTTCGGCGGTGGCGGCCAGTTGTTCGCTGGAGGAGGCGTTCTGCTGGGTGATCCGCGACATCTGCGCCATCGTCGTGGAGATCTGCCCGGCACCGGTGGCCTGCTCCGAGGACGCCGCGGCGATCTCCTGGACCAGGTCCGACGTCTTGCCGATCGACGGGACGATCTCCCCCAGCAGCGCCCCGGCCCGCTCCGCGGTCGCCACGCTGCCCCCGGCCAGCTCCCCGATCTCCTGCGCGGCGACCTGGGACCGCTCGGCCAGCTTCCCGACCTCGGTCGCGACCACGGCGAACCCCTTGCCGTGCTCCCCGGCCCTCGCGGCCTCGATCGTCGCGTTGAGCGCCAGCATGTTCGTCTGGAACGCGATGTCATCGATGATCGCGATCTTGGACGCGATCGTCTTCATCGCCTCCACCGTCGCCTGCACCGCCTGACCACCCTCGACCGCCTCCGCCGACGCCTTGCCCGCGATCCCGTCGGTCACCTTCGCGTTGTCACTGTTCTGATTGATCGACGCGGCCATCTCCTCGATCGACGACGACGTCTGCTCCACACTCGACGCCTGCTCCGTCGCCGCCTGCGACAACGACTGCGACGCACTGGAGATCTGCGCCGACGCGGACCCGATCCGCTCCGCCGCCGCCACCACGTCCGCCACCGTCGCCGCCAGCTTGCCCACCGTGTTGTTCGCCGCCAGCCGCAACTCCTCCAACTGACCCGCGTACTCCACCCCGATCCGCGACGACAGATCACCCGACTCCATCGCCTGCAGCAGCCGCGCGACCTCGGTCAACGGGCCGATGACGGTGTCGAGCATCGTGTTGACGCCGCCGACCAGCTCCCGGAAGCCGCCCCGGAACCGGTCGACGTCCATCCGGGCGTCGATCCGGCCCTCGTCGTAGGCGCCCGAGACCCGGGTCAGCTCGTGGGTCAGGTTCTCCAGCGTCTCCACCAGGAGGTTCGTCGCCTCGCACACCGGCCGGTCCGCCTCGCGCACCCCCTCCAGCGGGACGCGGGCGGTGAGGTCGTACCCGGCCGCCGCCCCCAGCGTCTCGGCGACGTCCGCCTGCACCTTCGCCAGCGCGGTCTCCACGGTGGCGTCCCGCCACTCCACGCAGTACCCGATCCGCCGCCCCTGGGCGTCGTCGAGCGGGGTCGCGACGAAGGCGAGGCACGATCCGGGCGTGGTGGCGAGCCGTCATCTCGGCCAGGATCTTCCGCTGCCACGCCGGGTTCTTGTGGAAGACGTCGATGTTGCGCCCGATGAGGTCGCGGGTGCTGAAGCTCGGCAGGTCCCGGCGCAGGTCCGCCTCGACCCCCTCCAGCAGGGTCCGCAGGGCCGGGTTGACGTAGACGATGGTGAGGTCGGCGTCCGCCAGCATGACGTTGCCGGCCAGGCTGTCGAGGACGAGGTCGGCGGGGATCCGCTGGTCGGTGCCGCCGCGGCGGCCCAGCAACGTGGCGAGCATGAGCACTCCGAGTCCGAGGGGAGGGCCGCCGTCGTGGCGACGTGGCTGCGCGATCTGGCCGGGGAACCGGCCGGTGAGCCGGTCGGGGAACTGGCCGGTGAGTCGGTCGGCGACGCGGACGGCGGGACTGGGCCGGCGGACGAACCCTCCGGGACCGGGAGCCCCCGCGAGACGGACGACCCGGCCGCCCCGGGTGGGAACCCGCAGGGGTCGGTGACCGGGGGGACACCGGTCGTGCCCACGGCGCCCGGCGCCGTCCGGGAGCCCGTCGCCGCGACGCCGGGTGTCGCCCGCGCCGCCGCAGGGGGTGGGTGGGGCCACCATCCTCGGCAACGGCGACGTCGCGCTCATCATCGACGTCCCGGTCCTCGTCCGCGACGCCGGCCGCCGGCCCGCTCCCTAGCCGAGGCGACAGCCGGCGACCCCGCGACCGTGTCGTGGGCCGGGTCGCCGCTCGTGGTCCCCTCGGCCTCGCGCCTCCCGGGTGCCGGGAAGGCCCCCGTTCGCGGTACTTTGGCTACTGAACGAGGTCGAGGACGACCGGGTGCACCCGGGTGCGGCACAAGGGGAAGCGGTGCGGGCGGACGAACGCAGGGCGGTCCGGCGGGCCGCGGTCACGTCGGTCGGGGTCGCCGTGGCTCTCACGGTGACGACCCTCGTCGGGGTCGCGGTCGCGTCGATGGTCGGCTCCGGGGACGTGCCGGCTCGCGTCGGGCAGGCGTACGCGTCGCCGGACGAGCTGCCGCGCTGCGGGACCCTGGGCGACCTCGCCGCCCCGGGGGGGGCCGCGGTGCAGGGTCCCGCCGCAGCCGCGCCCGGCGCGCCCGTCCCCTTGACCGTCACGTCGACGACCGGTGAGCCGCCCCTCCCGCTGGCAGTTCTCGTGGCTCGCGGCGCTGACGTCGTCGCCGAGCAGCCGGGCCCGCAGGCGGGGCAGCCGATCGAGGTCGCCCTCGTCGGCTGCGGCGGCGAGCCGACCGCCGGGGCGGCCGGGTCCCGCGCGGGGGCGACGGGGACGGC
>JBHJOJ010000303.1:0-14697 GCA_050329835.1 Kineosporiaceae bacterium
GGCCGTCGACCTCGGCCTCGGCGGCCGCCAGTCGAGCCGCGGTCTCGACCCGGTGCCCGGCGACGGCGGCCTCGGCGGCCGCAGCCCGCTCGGCCGCCCCGGTCGCCTCCGCGCGCAGCACGTCCGCCACGACGGCCGCCGCGGCCAGGCGCTGCACCCGGGCGTCCTGCTCGTCGGCGACGTGGCGGAGGACGGTCATCCGATCCAGCAGGTCCTCGGGCTCTCCGCGGCTGCGCAGCAGGTCCGCGGCCACCAGGTCCGGACCCTGGCGGTAGGCGCGGGACGCCAGGGACCCGAGCACCCGGCGCGCGCCGGCGAGGTCGTCCTCCGCCCGGGTCGCGGCCTGCTCGGCCCGGCGGGCGGCCGAGCGCGCCTGGCGAGCGGCCTCGCGAGCGGCGTTGAGATCCTCGACCGCCTCCGAGGCAGCCCGGTCGGCGGCGGCGATCCGGCTCTCGGCGGCGGCGATGCGCCCGTCCAGTTCGGCCGCCTCCGGCGACGCCGGCGTCGCCGGGCCGGGGACGGCCAGCGCCGGGGGCGCCGTGGGGAGCGCGAGGACGGCGGCCGCTCCCAGGGCGACCCACGGGGCCCGGGACGCGGACCGGCGCCGGGCGCGGGCGAGCGTCGTCATCGCCGGGGTCATCGACGGCGGGCGCTCATCCCCTTGAGGCGCGCCCCGGCGCGCCACCGGGTCGGGTGCGTCCGGTCAGGTGGCGTCGGGGCCGGGCGAGGAGGCCGGCGGCCGGACCGCCTCAGCCCCCCGGGCGCCCGGTCCCGGCGGCTCGTCCAGGGTGTCCAGGGCGTCGAGGGTGGTGGCGAGCATCCGCCGGAGCAGGGCGAGGCGACGGGCGTCGAGGCGCTCGGTGAGGGCCCGGCGCTCGCCCGCGGCGAGGTTGTCGACGATGTCGGCGGCCCGGCGGACGTCCTGGGCCTCCCGCAGCCAGTCCAGGGCCAGTGCCCGCTCGGTCTCGTCGCGGGCGCTCTCCCAGCGGGAGCGCGCCAGCGCCACCGTCGCGTCGAGGTCCTGCCGCAGCCGGGCCCGGCTGCGGGCGGCGGGAGTGACCTGCCCGGCCGAGGCCCGGGCGGCGAGCAGGATGGCGACCACCTGGCGGCGGGCCCGCGGGTCGCGGGCGGCCCGGGCCACGGCCTCGACGACGACGGGGCCCGCGAGCGCGACGGCGGCCCGCACGAGGCGGGAGAGGGTGGACACGCCTCAGCCCTCGGCCCGGGTCGAGATCCGCACGCCGCGGTGCAGCGCCTGGTGGACCGGACAGCGGTGGGCGATCTCCGCCAGGCGGGACCGCTGGGCCGCGTCGAGGTCGCCCGTGAGGGCGAGAGCGAGATCGACCTGGTTCCGGTCGACCTTCCGTACCGTCGCCGTCACGGTCTCCAGCGGCCAGCCCTTGTGGTCGGCGTACATGCGCACGGTCATCGTCGTGCAGGATCCCAGGGCGGCCAGCAGATGGTCGAACGGGGACGGCCCGGAGTCGGCGGCACCCTCGACGCTCGCCGGCTCGTCGGCACGCCAGGTGTGCCGGCCGGCGCGGACGACCTGGCCGAACCGGCCTCGCCCGCTCTCGCGGACGACGACCGTGCCGCCCGGCAGGGGCGCCGGCCCCGCCACGGGCGGGCGCGCCGGATCGCCCAGGTACCGCCCGGCCCAGGCCGCGACGACGTCGGCGACCAGGCGGGCGTCCGCCTCGTCCTCCAGCAGGTGCGAGGCGCCGTCCAGGGCGACGAAGGACTTCGGATGGTGGGCGGCCTCGAAGATGATCCGCGCGTTGTCGATGCCGACGGTGGCGTCCTGCGGTGAGTGCAGCACCAGCAGCGCCCGGTCCAGGGTGCGGATCCGCTCGAGCTGGGGCTGTTCCCGCAGGTCGTCGAGGAGTTCCTGGCGGACGGTGAAGGTCCGGCCGCCGATCTCGACCCGCGCGACGCCGCGGGCCCGGAGCTCGCCCGTCCGGTCCTGGACGAGGTGGGCCGTGTGGGCGGTGTCCGCGGGCGCGTTCACGGTGGCGACGGCCGCCGACTCGGGGATGCGGTGGGCGGCGGCCAGGACGGCGGCGCCGCCGAGGGAGTGGCCGAGGAGCAGGCGGGGCGCCTCGTGGTGCTCGCGCAGCCAGTCGGCGGCCGCCACGAGGTCGTCGACCGACGAGCTGAACGAGTGGTCGGCGAAGTCGCCCTCGGAGTCGCCGAGGCCGGTGAAGTCGAAGCGGAGCACCCCGATCCCGTGATCGGTGAGGGCCCGGCAGACCCGCACCGAGGCCCGGGTCCGGCGGCTGCAGGTGAAGCAGTGGGCGAACAGGGCGAAGGCCGAGGCCGGACGGTCCTCGGGCAGGTCCAGCCGCCCGGCCAGCCGGTGCCCGCGGGCGTTGGCGAAGCGGACGTCGCGGGAGGGCCCGCCGGCGGACGCGGTCAGGGCGTCACCTCAGTCGGCACGCCGCTCGCCGGGACCCGGCGCCGTCGCGTCGGCAGGAGACCGGTCGGCGCCCGCGGTGGCAGGGGCCCCGGGGTCGGGGAGCTCGACGTCGGACCGCTCGCGGCCCACGGCCTCGTCGGCCCCGAGCTCGCCGGCCGGGTTCTCGCCACCTGTGGTCCCGCCGCCCGTGGTCTGGCCGTCAGTGGTCTGGCCGTCCGCCGACTCCCGCGCGGCGGCCGCGGCCGCCAGCCGCGCCTGGTAGGCGGCCGGGCTCTCGCGGCGGCGGGCGGTCCGCAGGAACCAGGCCCCGAGGACCACGAGGGCGATGGTCATGTACTGGGCGCCGGTGAGCCCGAACAGCTGCTCGTCGTACTCCCGCAGGAAGTCCGAGGCGAACCGCGCGACCGCGTAGAGCACGCAGAAGATGCCGGCGACGGTGCCGGCGCCGGCGGTCCCCCGCCGGTCCACCCACAGCATGACCGCGAGGATCGCGAGGACGTAGAGGAACTCCAGCACGGGCGTCGACCAGTAGGTCTCGCCGACGACGGGCAGCGGCTCGACCGTGGCCCCGCCCTGGTAGGTGATGCCGAGCGGGAACGACGTCGGCCCGCCCAGGTGCTCGCCGACCGCGTAGCAGCCGATCCGGCCGATCGCCAGGCCGAGCGCCAGGCCCATCGCGGCGCCGTCGAGCAGGTGCCAGCGCTGCTCGGCCGTCAGGCGCCGGGTGAGCACCGGCGCGAGCAGCAGCGCGAGGATGAACCCGCCGGAGAACTGCAACCCGCCGTTCCACACCGCGATGACGTCGATCGGCGACTCGATCTGGTCCCAGGCCGTGATCACCCACAGCAGGCGGGCCCCGACGAGACCTGCGACGACCAGCATGATGATGATGCGCTCGCTCTGGTCGGCGCTGATCCCGAGCCGGCGGTTGCGCCGGACGGTGAGCCAGGCGCCGAGGAGGACGCCGACGGCGACGCACAGCCCGAAGGTCTGCAGGGTGATCGGCCCGAGGGGGATCTCGGGGAAGGACGTGTACGGGATACCGGCCGGCACGGGGTCAGGCTACGCGCGGCGGGCACCCGCTCCGCCGCGTCGATCCGCCCGTTCCGCGCGCCGGGGCGACGGACGGCCGGCGGGCGTCACGACCAGAGTGCGGTCCAGGCCGACAGCAGCCCCGGGCCGGCGGCGGCGAAGAAGGAGAAACGCAGCAGCCGACCGGTGAGGGTCGCCGCGAGGAAGAGCCGGTAGCGGACACCGAGCGCACCGGCCGCCAGGCCCGCGACGTCGAAGGCGTGGTTGGGCACTGCGGCGAAGGCCGCGACGGCGAGGAAGGCCCGCGCCGGTCGCCGGGTGCCGTCCCGCAACCACCCGACGAACCGCCCGAGCCGGCCCGTCTCCGGGATCGACCGGCCGCCCTGGCGGCCCAGCCACCACCCCGTCGTCTCGCCCAGGGCCGAGCCGGTGGCCGCGGCGAGGGCCACCAGCCATGGCAGCTCGTCGGTCGCCGCCACCTGCAGGACGATCGCGTTGTACGGCAGTCCGACGAGGACGCCGGCGTTGGCGACCAGGGACAGCAGGAACACCCCCGGGTACGTCCAGCCCGCCAGCGCGTCGAGGGCCCGCTGCGCCGGCTCGGTCGCCAGGGCCGCGTACATGGCGACGTTGAGGGCGACGACGGCAGCGACGCCCGCCACCACGGCGAGGCGGCGGGGGATCCGCCGCCTCGACCGGGCCGGGGCAGCCGCCGTCACGGCGTCAGGGTAGGCGGGTCAGGCGGTCGCCCCGTCGGCCGCCCGGTCGATCGCGGCGATGTCGATCTTCTTCATGGTCATGAGGGCCGCGGTGGCCCGGCGGACCCGCTCGGGGTCGCCGTCGACGAGCAGCTGCATCCAGCCGGTCGGCACGACCTGCCACGAGACGCCGAAGCGGTCCTTGAGCCAGCCGCACATCGACTCCTCGCCGCCCTCGGTGAGGCGGTCCCAGTAGTGGTCGACCTCCGCCTGGTCGGCGCACAAGATCTGGAACGAGACGGCCTCGCTGAAGGTGAAGTGCGGGCCGCCGTTGAGGGCGGTGTACGGCCGGCCGTCGAGGGTGAAGTCGACGGTCATGACGCTGCCCTCCGGCCCCGGCATGCCGGGGCCGTAGCGGGTGACCGTCCCGATCCCCGAGTTCGGGAAGATCGACGTGTAGTGGCGCGCGGCCTCCTCGGCGTGGTCGTCGAACCACAGGCAGGGCACGGTCTCGGGCATTGTCCGTTCCTCTCTCGTCGCGGACGGGTCACCGGTAGACGCCTGCCGTCGCGAAGACTCATCGCCGTGGTCGACACTGCCTCGGCGCCGGCGCCGCGTGCGGCCCATGGATCGACCGATGGTTCGCCCTCACACAGCCGCTCGTGGTGGACGGGCTCGCCCGACGAGGCTGAGCCCAGCCTCCGCGGCAGCGGGACCACCTTCTCCACGACGTGCAGGTCGCGACAATGAAACGTCAGGGTCATGAGTGTTGCATTTGCCGTCCCCGGTTGGGCTGAAACGAAAGCCTCGGGCGGCAGCGGGTGGCTACAGCGGCCGCCCCTCGGTGCGGTCGATGTGCTCCGGCACGGCCCCCGTGAAGTCGCCGGTGTTGACCATGCCGGCCGGCTCGACGAGGAGCAGCCGGGCACCACCGGCCGATCGGGGCCGGTGCGGCACGTCCGCGGGAACGGTGTAGACGTCCCCGGCGCGGAGCACGACCGCCCGTTCGCCGGTGCCGGTCCCCGACGGTTCCCGCAGGTCGATCGTGAGCTCGCCGTCGAGGACGACGAAGAGCTCGTCCATGCCGGGATGCGAGTGCCAGACGAACTCGCCGGCCACCCGCACCGCCTTGAGGCGGTGGTCGTTGACCGAGGCGACGAGGTGCGGGCTCCAGGGGCGGGGGATGCGCTCGAGCGCATCCCACAGGTTGACAGGAGCCGCGGCGGCCGGCCCGGGGTCCCCGTACTCGCGGTGGTGGACGGGCGCGTCCGGGAGCTGGGCGTCCAGCGACTGGCGGTAGGCGACGCAGCCGCGCAAGAAGGCCGGCCACTCGGGCACGGCGACCTGCGAGGACATCTGCTCCGGCAGCAGGCCCCACAGCTCGGGGTGGTGCCAGCAGAGATCGTGGCCGCTGCTGTCGCGGTGCGCCCGGATGCCCGACCGCAGCCGCCTCACCTCGTCCAGCAGCTGCTGCCGCGACAGGCCGTCGAGGTCCTCGTCCATGCCCGGGCACGGTACCGGCACGCCATCGCGCTTGACCCTGACGCGGGGTCAACCCCGCAGGCTCCTGCCATGACCACGACACCGGCCATCGAGGTCGCCGGACTCCGGAAGTCCTTCGGCACGCAGGTGGTCCTCGACGGCGTCGACCTGACCGTCCCCCGCGGCAGCATCGTCGCCCTGCTCGGGTCCAACGGCGCCGGGAAGACCACGGTGGTGAGGATCCTGTCCACGCTGCTGCGGGCGGACGGCGGGAGGGCGATCGTCGACGGCCACGACGTCCGGACCCGGCCGGCGCAGGTGCGGGCGTCGATCAGCCTCACCGGGCAGTTCGCCGCGGTCGACGAGGTGCTGACCGGCCGGGAGAACCTCGTCCTGGTGGGCCGGCTGCTGCACCGGCCGCACCCGACGCGGATCGCCGACGCCCTGCTCGCCCGGTTCGACCTCGCCGAGGCGGCGAGACGGCGCGCCGGCACGTACTCCGGCGGCCTGCGGCGGCGGCTCGACATCGCGATGAGCCTCGTCGGGAACCCTCCCGTGCTGGTCCTCGACGAGCCCACGACCGGCCTCGACCCGCAGTCGCGGCTGGAGGTCTGGGCGATGGTCCGGGAGCTCGCGGGCAAGGGCACCAGCGTGCTGCTCACCACCCAGTACCTCGACGAGGCGGAGCAGCTGGCCGACCGGGTCGCGATCCTGCACGCCGGGCGGATCATCGCCGACGGCACCCTCGCCGACGTCAAGCAGCTCCTCCCGCCCGCGACGGTCGAGTACGTGCGGAAGGAACCGACCCTCGAGGAGGTCTTCCTCGCCATCACCGGCGCGCGCCACGATTCAGGGGAGACCCGATGACCACGACCATCTGCGAGACGACCGCCCTGCTCACGCGGTCGCTGCGGCACATCCTGCGCAGCCCGGACACCATCATCACCACCGCCGTCACCCCGATCGTGATCCTGCTGCTGTTCGTCTACGTCTTCGGAGGCGCGATCGACGTGGGCGACGAGAACTACGTCACCTACCTCCTGCCAGGAATTCTGCTGATCACGGTGGCATCCGGCATCGCCTACACCGCGTTCCGGCTCTTCACCGACGTGTCCGGCGGGCTGTTCGAGCGCTTCCAGTCGATGCCCATCGCGCGCTCGGCCCTGCTGTGGGCGCACGTGCTGACCTCCGTGGTGGCCAACCTCGTGGCGCTGGTGCTGGTGGTGCTGGTCGCCGTGCTGATCGGGTTCCGCTCGGGCGCGGGGGTGGGAGCCTGGCTGGCCGTGCTGGGCATCCTGGTGCTGTTCACGCTGGCGCTCACCTGGCTGGCGGTCGTCCCCGGACTCACCGCCTCGTCGGTGGACGGGGTGAGCGGCTTCTCGTACCCGCTCATCTTCCTGCCGTTCGTCAGCTCGGCCTTCGTCCCCACCGACGGCATGCCGGGACCGGTGCGGTGGTTCGCCGAGAACCAGCCCGTCACCCCGATCGTCGACACGATCCGCAACCTGTACGCCGAGCAGCCGGTCGGCGAGGACGGCTGGGTCGCCGTCGCCTGGTGCCTGGCGCTGCTCGTCGTCGCCCACGGGCTCGCGATGCTCACCTACCGGCGCACGCTCGCCTGAGCCGTGCTGACCATCGGCCAGCTCGCCGCCTACGCGGGCGTCACGATCCGCACGGTGCGGCACTACCACGCGAAGGGCCTGCTGGCGGAGCCGGAGCGCGACCACTCCGGCTACCGGCGGTACGGCGCGGCGGCCGTCGTGGAGCTCGTGCGGATCCGCACCCTGGCCGACGCCGGCGTGCCGCTGTCGCGGGTGCGGGAACTGCTGACGGCGAGCGAGGAGGAGTTCGCGGTGGCCGTGGCGGACGTCGACCGGCGACTGCGGGCCGAGATCCAGGAGCGCCGGCGGCACCGGGAGCGGATCGCCCGGCTCGCGGCCGGGGACAGCCTGGCGCTGCCGCCGGAGGTGGTCGCCTACCTCGACCGGATGCGCGAGCTGGGCTTCCTCGATCGGCTCGTGGAGGTCGAGCGGGACAGCTGGATCCTCATCGCGGCACAGATGCCGGACGAGGTGCCCGCCCTCATGGCGGTCAAGCAGGCGCAGCTCGAGGACGAGACGCTGCGCCGGCTGTACCTCGACATCGCGGGCCTCGCCGACTGTCCGCCCGACGACCCCCGGCTGCCGGCCTTCGCGGACCGGGTCGTGGCCTTCATCGAGGCGGCGGCCGCGCACTTCGACGGGATGGAGGACGAGCACCCGATCAGCAAGGAGTTGGTGGAGCTGCTCGACGCGGCGTTCGTCGAGTCCTTCCCCGCCGCCCCGCGCCTGCTCGAGCTTCTCGAGGAACGCGGCTGGACCGGGTGGACGGACATCCGTCGCACCGACGGGACCGGGTGACCGCACCCGCGTCGGACGCCGATCGGGTGCCCGTGGAGCTGCGCCACGACGCTGCCCAGACCGCAACGCGACGCGACCCAGCTGCCCGACACTCCAACGACATGCCGCGAACTGTTGGACCGTCGTCCCCCACCCCCAACGCAGCTTGGGTCAGACGCCCGGAAGCTGAGCCGGGTCAGGACAGCCGCTGCGGAGGTGGACGACGACCTCGTCGCCGGCGCCCCGGCTCACGGCTCCGCCGACCGGTCGAGGCCGAGGGTGGCCAGCAGGTCCTCGTGCAGCTCGAACCAGACCCGGTGGCAGGAGTCGACGTCGGTGCGGTCCACCCAGGCGCGCTCCCCGGAACGGGCGCGGGCGAGCGCGGCGGCGAAGCGGGTGTCGTACCCCCCGAAGCGCGCGAGAACGGCGGCGAGCGTGGCGACGATCGGAGCCAGATACGGCGTCACCCGGTCCAGCACCTCCAGCACGGCGAGGTCCCAGGCGGGGTCGGCGTGGTCGTTGGGCACCAGCCGACCGGCCGGTGCAGGCCGGAGCTGCCAGTCGGTGACCGCCCGGAGCACGACGGCGTTGAGCGGCAGGAACCGGTCGTGGGCGGCGCGCACCGCCACCGTGCCGCCGGCCTCGTGGAGCTCCGCCGCGAGCCGGCGGTGCCGTCGAAGGCCGGGCGGCTCACCCAGCCACGCGCCTCGGCATCCAGCAGGGCCTCCCGCGTCTCGGCCTCGTCGAGGCCGTACCGCCCGGCCACCGCTGAGGTGCCCGCGAAGCCGAGGAGGCGCACGGCGTGCAGCACCAGCACCTCGGGCGTCGACGCCACCGTCATGAGCCGGCGTCCTGTCGCGCCGCGAGACGGCCGTAGTGCTGCTGGCAGGCCTGCGGCGACCGGAACCCCATGGCCGCCGCGATCTGCGCCCACGTCAGCCCGGCGCTGCGGGCGGTGAAGAGCAGTCCCGACTCCAGCGCCTCGACCTCGGCCCGCGCGGCGGGCATCAGGCGGAGCGCGGCGAGCAGGTCGTCGGCACTCAGGTCCGCCGAGCGCCACACGGCGAAGTGCACGAGATCGACCGCGGCCGGGGGCACCGGGGCCGGGCGCCACGGCGGCGGTGACAGCGCCGGCCCGGCCAGCGCGGCCAGGCGGGTCTGCGCCTCGTGCTCTCGGGCGGCCTGCGCATGGTCGTCATGGTCGGAGGTCTTGCGCGGCATGCCGTGATGGTGGATCGTCAACATGTTGTTGTCAACGAAGTGATGAAGGGGTGGCCGACGGTGGTCCCGCTCGAGCACGCCGACGCCGACACCTGCGGCGCGAAGGCCGCCGCGCTCGGGACCCTGCTGAGGGCCGGGCTGCCGGTGCCCGACGGGTTCGTGCTGCCGTTCGCCGCGTACCGGTCAAGGACCGTCGACCTCGCGGAACTGGGCTCCGCGCTCGCCCGGCTCGGCCCGACCGCGGTGGCCGTGCGATCCTCCGCGACGGGCGAGGACTCGGGCTCGGCGTCGGCGGCGGGGCAGTACGAGAGCACGCTCGCCGTGCGGGGGACACCGGCCGCCGCCGCGGCGATCCGGTCCTGCTGGGCGTCGCTGCAGGCTCCTCGGGCGACCGCCTACCGGGCCCGGCTCGGGACCGACCGACCGGCGACCGGCTCGGCGGGCGCGTCCCCGGCGATGGCGGTCCTCGTGCAGCGCCACATCGACGCCGACGTGTCCGGAGTGATGATCACAACGGACGGCCCGGACGGCGACACCGTCATCGAGTGCGCGCGCGGGCTGGGCCCGTCCGTGGTCGGTGGCACCGTGACGCCCGACACCTACCGGGTGGGGCCCGGCGGGACCGTGACCCTCGTCGCGGGCGACCAGCGCACCCGGCTCGACCGTGTGGACGGACGGCTCGCCTCCCGCGAGGTGCCCGACGCGGCACGGGGCATGCCCTCCCTCGACGACGCGACGGCGCACCGGCTGGCCGCAGTGGGTGAACGGGCCGCCGCCGTCCTCGGTGCGCCGCAGGACGTCGAGTGGGCCCTGGTCGACGGCGAGATCTGGCTGCTCCAGGCCCGCCCGGTCACTGCCACACTCCCGCCGGTGAGGCCTCAGGGCCCGGCCGGGACGCCGAGCGCCGGCCGCTCCGCCGTCCTCACCGGCACCCCCGGCAGCGGCGGCGCGGCCACCGGCCCGGCCAGGACCGTCCGCAGCCCGGACGACTTCGGGCGGGTGCTCCGGGGCGACGTCCTGCTCTGTCCGTTCACCGACCCCTCGTGGACCCCACTGCTGCGCCTCGCCGCCGCCGTGGTCACCGAGCGGGGCGGGGTGCTCTCGCACGCCGCGATCGTCGCCCGCGAGCACGGCATCCCGGCCGTGCTCGGTGTCACCGGCGTCCTCGCCGCCGTCCCGGACGGCATGACCGTCACCGTCGACGGAACGGCCGGAACCGTCACGGTCGGCTCGTGACGACCCGGCGTCTCTACCTGGCCCGGCACGGCGAGGCCGACGCGTTCGGGACGCTCACCGGGACCGGCCGGCAGCAGTCACGGCTGCTGGGCCGGCGGCTGGCGGCCCAGCCGGTCGACGTGGTGTGGCACTCCCCCCTGCCCCGCGCCGTCGCGAGCGCCGCGGCGGTGGCCGAGCACCTGCCGGGCGTGCCGGTCATCGAGGCGCCGGAGCTCGTCGACCACGTCCCCCACGTCCCGGCGGCCGCCGAGAGACCGCCGCCGTGGGCCGGCTTCTTCGACGGCTGGACGGACGCCGAGGCGGCCGCCGGACGGCGGACCGCCGCGACCCTGGTCGCCCGGTTCGGGGGACTGCGGACCGCCGCCGGTGCTGCGACGGCGGACACTCACGAGGTCGTGATCACCCACTCCTACCCGATCGCCTGGCTGGTGCGCGAGGCGCTCGACGCGCCACCCGGGCGCTGGCTGGGCCTGGAGAGCGCCAACGCGGCCCTGACCCTCGTCGAGCACCGAAACGGCCTGCCGCCGACGCTCGTGCTGTTCAACGACATGAGCCACCTCCCGCCCGACCTGCGATGGACCGGGTTCGGTGGCGGCGCACGGCCTTGACGAGCCACCGCCCGCATTGCCCACCCCGCGCGATCTCGCGCCGAACCGCGATGAGTCCTCGACCCGAACACGGTCTACACGGTGACCCACCCATGAGGAGGAGCGGCAGTGCGCGATCTGGTCATCACGCAGAACATCACCGTCGACGGGGTCGTCTCCAACGACTCGTCCTGGTTCGGTCCCGCCGACGACCACGATCTCGGCGACGTCACCGAGGTGCTGATGGCCCAGGCGCGCGCGTCCGACGCGTTCCTCGTCGGCCGTATCACCTTCGAGGAGATGCGCGGCTACTGGCCGCAGCAGACGGACGACACCACCGGTGTCACCGATCATCTCAACCGAGTGGCCAAGTACGTCGTGTCGTCGACCCTTGACGACCCTCGGTGGGAGGGGACCACGGTCCTCCGCGGACCGCTCGCGGCGGAGGTCCAGGCGCTCAAGGAGGCGCCGGGCAGCGACATCGTCGTCACCGGCAGCATCCAGCTGTGCCACGCACTCATCGACGCGGACCTCGTCGACGAGTTCCGCCTCTTCACGTACCCCGTCGTCGAGGGCCGGGGGCGCCGTCTCTTCGCGGACCGGACAGCCGTGCCGGCACTGCGACTGGTCGAGGTCCGTGGGTTCCGGAGCGGGTTGGTGCTCACGCGCTACCGCGCCGACGCCGGTCGCCCGGGCTGACTCAGCGTCGGGGCTCAGCCGGTCGGGGCCTGCCGCCTGGGCAGCGAGCCCGTGGTGACGCCGCCGTCGACGACGAACTCGCCACCCGTGGTGTACGAGGAGTCGTCGGTCGAGAGGAACAGCACGGTGCGGGCGACCTCGTCGGGCCGGCCGAAGCGGTCGATCGGCTGGGCGTCGGTGTAGCCGGGCGGGGCGACCGCGGTCATCGGCGTCTCGATCGGGCCCGGGTGGACGGAGTTGACGCGGATGCCGTCCCGGGCGACCTCCAGCGCGGCGGTCCGGGTGAGGCCGCGCACCCCCCACTTGCTCGCGGTGCAGGCGCCCATGCCCGGGACGGCGATCATCCCGGCGGCCGAGGAGATGTTGACGACGGTGCCGCCGCCCGCACGCCGCAGCGCCGGGACCGCCGCCCGGATGCCGAGGAAGGTGCCCGTGAGGTTGACGTCGACGACGCGGCGGAACACCTCCGGCGCCGTCGCCTCCAGCGGGGCGAGGTCGACGACCCCGGCGTTGTTGACCAGCGCGGTCAGCGGCCCGAACGACTCCTCGGCGGCGGCGACGGCAGCCGACCAGTCGGCCTCCGATGTCACGTCGAGCCGGACCCCTCGGACCCGGTCCCCGAGCCCGGAGGCGAGCCGACCGACGCCGTCGATGTTGACGTCGCCCGCCACCACGGCGGCCCCCTCCGCCGCGAAGAGCCGGACCACCGCCTCCCCGATCCCCTGGGCCGCCCCCGTCACCAGGGCCACCCGTCCCGCCATCCTCGCCATCGAGACCTCCCGTGACCCGAGCCGCCCTCCCCTCCCTGCTTGGCCCGGGATTCGGCGGAGAACCTGCTGGTCGCTCCCGGCGAACACAGCAAAGTCCCGGGCCAAGCATGGTGGTGAGTGGTGGGAGGGTGGGGGGTGTGGGTGGTGAGGAGCGGGAGGGGGTGGGGCTGACCAACCTCGACGCGCCGCTGTTCCCGGGGGCCGGGGTGACCAAGCGCGACCTCGTCGACTACCTGGACGCCGTCGCCGACCGGCTGCTGCCGGTCCTCGCCGGGCGGCCGCTGTCCGTGATCCGGGTGCACCGGGACTCCGGGCCGTTCATGCAGAAGAACCTGCCCAGGTACGCCCCCGACTGGATCCGCGGCGTCACCATCCACGCCGAGGCGTCGAACCGGGACGTCCGGTACGCGCTGGTGGACGACCGGCGCACGCTGCTGTGGTTCGCCAACCAGCGGGCGGTCGAGTACCACGTGCCCCTGGTGCGGGAACCGGCGTGGGACCGGCCCACCCACCTGGTCCTCGACCTCGACCCGCCGGAGTCGGTGCCCGCGCCCGAGGGGTTCCGCCTGGCGGTCGAGGCGGCTCGGCTGGTGCGGGAGGTGCTGGCCGGGGCCGGCATGGTGGCGGCTGTCAAGACCAGCGGGGCCAAGGGGGTCCACGTGTACGCCCCGCTCGACGCCGCCGCCGGGCTGTGGGACGCGGCCGCGGCCGGGCGCGCGGTCGGGGCCCGCGCCGAGCGCCTCGACCCGGCGCTGGCCACGACCGCCTTCATCCGCGAGGACCGGGGCGGCCGGGTCTTCGTCGACTCCACCCGGGCCGGCGGGGCCACGGTCGTCGCGGCCTACAGCCCCCGGGCGCGACCCGGCCTACCGGTGTCGCTGCCGGTCGCCTGGGAGGACCTGGCCGACGTCGTCCCCGGCGAGGCGACCGTGCGCACCGCGGTGGACCGGCTGGCCGGCGGCGACCCGTGGCGGGACCGCATGCCGCCTCCCCAGGCGCTGGACCCCGGGCTGGTCGAGGAGGGCCACGGCATCCCGGTCGCCCGGGTGCAGGCGATGCACGAGGGCAAGCGGCGGGCGCGGGCCCGGCGGGCGACCGGCGGCACCGGACCGGCGGCCGGCGACGAGGCCAGCGCCGATCGCCGGACCGGAGCCGAACCCGGAGCCGGGCCCTGATCCGGGACCCGGACCGGGACTGATCCGACCGACTCCGGCGTTGCCCGGGCCATGACGATCGGCATCATCGGCGCCGGGAACATCGGCGGCACCCTGGCCACCCTGCTCGCGGCCGCCGGCCACGAGGTCCTGCTCAGCAACTCCCGCGGGCCGGAGTCGCTCGCCGACCGGGCCGGCGGCCCGGGCGGGCGGATCCGGGTCGGCACCGTCGCCGAGGCCGCGGCCGCCGGTGACCTCGTCGTCGAGGCGATCCCGTTCGGCCGGTACCGGGACCTGCCCGCGGACGTCCTGGCGGGGCGGATCGTGGTCTCCGCGTCCAACTACTACCCGGGGCGCGACGGCGAGCTCGACCTCGCCGGACGCGCGGACACCGAGCTGGTCGCCGCCCACCTCGCGGGCTCCCGCGTCGTCAAGGCCTTCAACACCATCTGGTCGGGGCACCTGGCGGCCCAGGGCGACCCGGCCCGGTCCCACGACGAGCGCCGGGCGATCCCGGTCGCCGGCGACGACCCCGCAGCCCGGCGCACCGTGCTCGACCTCGTCGACGCGCTGGGGCTCGGGGGCGTCGACAACGGCGGCCTCCACGAGGGAGGGCTGCGCCAGATGCCGGGGACCCCGGTGTACAACGCGGACATCACCGCGGACGAGGCCCGCCGCCTGCTCGGGGGCTGAGCCTGGCACGATCACCCGGGTGACGGACCTGCTGCCGGTCCTCCCGGCGTTCCTGCTCGCCGTGCTCGTCGTGTCCGCCACGCCGGGACCGGCGGTCGCGCTGATCCTGCGCCGCGCCGCGGTCCAGGGGTGGCGGCGCACCGTGCCGCTCGTGCTGGGTCTGGAGGCGGGCCTGTTCGCCTGGGCGGTGCTGGCGGCCACGGGACTGGCGGCGCTCATCGCGGTGTCCGAGGTCGCGTACCTGGTGCTGCGGGTCGTCGGCGCGGTCGTGCTGGTCTACCTGGGGGTGACCGCGCTGCGGGAGGCGTGGCGCGCGCGCCGGGAGGGCCGC
>JBHJOJ010000304.1:0-6673 GCA_050329835.1 Kineosporiaceae bacterium
GCTTCGGCGGGCCGGTGAGCTTCGGCTGGACGTCGGACGACTTCGGAACGGCCGGCGTCGTCGGGGACCCGACCGCGGCCACCCCCGAGCGGGGCCGGGAGCTGTGGGAGGCGATGGTCACCGCGGCCGGCGAGGCCCTGGCCGAGATCGCCGTCTTCGACCCGGCGCCACCGCCCCGGTGACCGGGACGGCAATCCAGGATCGGGAGAAGACGATCATGGCCCGGGTCGGCCGGGCGTCAGGACGGGCAGCCCGGCGGCGGTCGCCGCGGCAGCCTGCCGCTGGTCGTAGGTGACGAACCCCTGGACCTGGTCGCCGAGGAGGCGCGCCGTGGCGACATGGAGCGCATCGAGGGAACGCAGGACCGGGTCCGGCTCGCGCACCGCGGCATCGACGACGTCAGCGGCCAGGTGGACGAATCCGAGGTGCTCCAGCATCTCCAGGGCTTCCAGCAGCATCACCGGGGCGACCCGGCGCACGGTCCTCATGACCTCGACCCGGAGGATCTCGGAACTCACCCAGGCGACGCTGTCGCGGGTTCCTTCGAACACGGCGTACAGATCCGCCGAGTGCTCCTCCTCGAGGAGCAGTCTCAGCGCCGCGGACGTGTCGACGTAGTAGAGCGGTGACGACGACTCCGCGGGATCCGATCCTCGTCCCGTCACCGTCAGTAGGGCTCCTCGTCCCGCATCTCCTGCAACGCCCGACCGAGGTCGACGCCCGCCATCCGGATCGGCGGCCGGAGCGGTCCGCCGCGCGTCGCCCGCCTCGCCAGACCGGCGACCACGAGACGGTCGAGGGCGTCGGGCGGTCGGGGCGCGGCCACCGGGACGATCCTGGCGACGGCCTCCCCCCGGTCCGTGATGTCGAGGGCCTCCCCCTGTCGGACCCGTTCGACGACGCCGCGGGTGTCATGACGGAGCTCGCGCAGACCCACCTGGGGCACGACCTGGCCACTCATTCGTGGAACGTATCACATGAGTGGTCAACATCTGGTGTGCCGGGGTCGACGTACCGTTCCCGGGTGACGACGGCGCCCCTCGCGGTCCGGATGCGCCCGCGCACCGTGGACGAGCTGGTCGGGCAGGACCACCTGCTCCGGCCGGGCTCGCCGCTGCGCCGCCTCGTCGAGTCGCCCGCCGACGAGCCCCGGGCCCGGCTCGGCCCGTCCTCCGTCGTGCTGTGGGGCCCGCCCGGGACCGGCAAGACCACCATCGCCCACCTCGTGGCCGGCGCTCCCGGGCGCCGGTACCGGGAGCTGTCGGCCGTCAGTGCCGGGGTGAAGGAGGTCCGGGCCGTCATCGACGACGCCCGGGCGGCCGCCGACGGCCTCGAGCAGGCCACCACCGTGCTCTTCCTCGACGAGATCCACCGCTTCACCAAGGCCCAGCAGGACGCCCTGCTCCCGTCGGTCGAGAACCGCTGGATCGTCCTGGTCGCCGCCACCACCGAGAACCCGTCGTTCAGCATCGTCTCGCCGCTGCTGTCCCGCTCGCTGGTTCTCACGCTGCGGCCGCTGGCCGACGACGACGTCGCGGCGCTGGTCGACCGGGCGGTCTCCGACGAGCGGGGCCTGGCCGGCGCCGTGCGTCTCGCCGACGACGCCCGCGAGCACGTCGTCCGCCTGGCCGCGGGGGACGCCCGGCGGGCGCTCACCCTGCTCGAGGCCGCCGCGGGCACGGCCGTCGCCGAGGCGGGGGCGGTGGCCGGCGGCGGTGACGCGGCGGGCGGGCGCGACGGTCCGGCGACCGTCACGCTCGCGCACGCCGAGGCCGCCGCGGACGTCGCCGCCGTCCGCTACGACCGCGAGGGCGACGCCCACTACGACGTCGCCAGCGCCCTCATCAAGTCGATCCGCGGCTCGGACGTGGACGCCGCCCTGCACTACCTCGCCCGCATGGTCACGGCCGGCGAGGACCCGCGCTTCATCGCCCGCCGGCTCGTCATCTCGGCCGCCGAGGACATCGGGATGGCCGATCCCTCGGCGCTGCGGACCGCGGTCGCCGCCGCCCAGGCGGTCCAGCTGATCGGGATGCCGGAGGGCCGGATCGTGCTCGCCGAGGCGGTCGTCCACCTCGCGACCGCGCCCAAGTCCAACGCCGCCTACCGCGGCGTGGACCGGGCGATCGCCGACGTGCGGCGGGGCCTCGGCGGGCCGGTGCCGGCGCACCTGCGCGACGCGTCGTACTCCTCGGCGTCCCGGTACGGGCACGGCGTGGGATACGTCTACGCCCACGACGCCCCGGCCGGGGTGGCCGCCCAGCGGTACCTGCCGGAGGACCTCGGCGGCGCCCGGTACTACGAGCCGACGGACCGCGGGGCGGAGCGGGGGATGGACGAGCGGCTGGCCCGGTTGCGGCGCCTCCTCGGGCGCGAGGACAGCGGGTCCCGCTAGGGTCGGGGCTCATGAGCGTCGCAGATGTGGCGGGCCTCATCGCGGCGATCGCCCTCGTCCTGCTCGTGGGGGCGCTGGCGGTCCCGCTGATCAAGCTCGGCTCCCTCATCGACGAGGCCCGGATGACCGTCCGCGGCCTGTCCGAGACCTCGACCCCGCTGATCCGCGAGGTCACGACCACGGTCGCCGCCACCAACGCCCAGCTCGGCAGGGTCGACGTCATCACGTCCAACGTCGCGTCCACCACGTCCAACGTCTCCGCCCTCACCACGCTGTTCGCCGCCACCCTCGGCTCGCCCATCATCCGGGTCGCGGCCTTCACGTACGGGGTCCGCCAGGCGGTGTCCGGCCGCCGGGCGAAGGGACGGCGGGGGCGGTGACTCGCCGGCTGGTCTGGTTGCTGCTGGGCCTCGGGCTCGGCTACTGGCTGCTGCGGCGACTCGGGCTGGTGTCGGCCTCGCCGTCGGCGATCGCCGGGCGGGCGGCCGGCAGGGCGGCGTCGCTCGCCGGGTCGGGCGCGGAGCGCAGCGCACGGTCCGCGGTCGATGCGGTGCGCGGCTTCGCCGGTGAGGTCCGTTCCCACGCCGCCGAGCGGGAGGCCGAGCTGCGGGCCGCCCTCGCCGCCGACGTCACCGACCCGGAGTCGGCCGCGCGGGCCGAGGCGGCGCGCCACCTGCTCGAGCACCCGAACTCCCCGGCCGACCAGGCACGCTGAACTCCGTTCGCCACGTTGCCGAGGGAGCGGCCCGGCCCCGCGACCTCGCCTGCCGGCCCTGTCCCGCTGTCCGAAGGAGCCCCATGGAGACCGCCGAGGTCCGCCGCCGCTGGCTGCAGTACTTCGCCGACCGCGACCACACGGTCGTGCCGAGCGCTTCGCTGATCTCGCCGGACCCGTCCCTGCTGTTCACGGTCGCCGGCATGGTGCCGTTCATCCCCTACCTCACCGGCCGCGAGCCGGCGCCGTACCCGCGCGCCACCAGCGTCCAGAAGTGCCTGCGGACCAACGACATCGAGGAGGTCGGCCGCACCACCCGCCACGGCACGTTCTTCCAGATGAACGGCAACTTCAGCTTCGGCGACTACTTCAAGGCCGGGGCCATCGAGTTCGCCTGGGGGCTGCTCACCACCCCGCAGGACCAGGGCGGGTACGGCTTCGACCCCGACACGCTGTGGGCGACCGTCTACCACGACGACGCCGAGGCGCTGGCGCTGTGGCAGGAGATCGCGGGACTGCCGCCGGAGCGCATCCAGAAGCGCGGCACGAAGGACAACTACTGGCACACCGGCCAGCCCGGCCCCGGTGGGCCCTGCAGCGAGATCTACGTCGACCGCGGCCCCGGCCACGGCGCCGAGGGCGGCCCGGTCGCCGACGAGGACCGCTACCTCGAGGTCTGGAACCTCGTCTTCATGCAGTACTCCCTCGAGGACGTGCGCAGCAAGGAGGAGTTCACCGTCGTCGGCGACCTCCCGGCGAAGAACATCGACACCGGGATGGGCCTGGAGCGCACGGCCTTCCTCCTGCAGGGCGTCGACAACATGTACGAGATCGACGAGGTCCGCCCCGTCCTCGACCGCGCCGCCGACCTCGCGGGGATCGAGTACGGGGCCGCGGGGGGCCACGACGCCGACGTCCGCCTGCGAGTGATCGCCGACCACGTGCGGTCGGCGCTCATGCTGATCGGGGACGGCGTCACCCCCGGCAACGAGGGCGCCGGCTACGTCCTGCGGCGCCTCGTCCGCCGAGCGATCCGCTCGCTGCGCCTCCTGGGGGTCCACGACCCGGCGCTGCCCGAGCTGCTGCCGGTCAGCCGGGAGCGGATGCGCCGGTCCTACCCCGAGCTCGAGACGGACTGGGCACGGATCTCCGCCGTCGCCTACGCCGAGGAGGAGGCGTTCCGCCGCACGCTCGTGGCCGGGAGCACGATCCTCGACACCGCCGTCGCGACCGCCCGGCAGGAGAGCCGGACGACCCTGGGCGGGGACACCGCGTTCCAGCTGCACGACACCTACGGCTTCCCCGTCGACCTCACCCTGGAGATCGCGGCCGAGCAGGGGCTGCGGGTGGACGAGGACGGCTTCCGCCGGCTGATGGCGGAGCAGCGCGACCGGGCCCGCGCGGACGCCCGCGCCAAGAAGACCGGCGGCGTCGACGCCCGCGTCTACCGGCAGGTCGCCGACGTGCTCGGCACCCCCGTCGACTTCACCGGCTACACCCGGGTGGCGGGGGAGGCGGCGGTCGCCGGCCTGGTCGTCGGCGGCCTGAGCGTCCCGGCGGCCCGCGAGGGCGACGAGGTCGAGGTGGTCCTCGGCCGGACGCCGTTCTACGCCGAGGGCGGCGGGCAGCTGGCCGACACCGGCACCGTGCGGACCACGCACGGCGCCCTGGTCGAGGTCGTGGACGTGCAGGCCCCCCTCGCCGGCCTGGTCGTCCACCGCGGGCGGGTGGTGTCCGGCGAGATCGCCGTGGGCGACGCCGTGCACGCCGACGTCGACACCGACCGGCGCCGCTCCATCAGCCGGGCGCACACCGCGACGCACATGGTCCACAAGGCGATCCGGGAGGCACTGGGCGAGACGGCGACCCAGGCCGGGTCTGAGAACTCGCCCGGCCGGTTCCGCTTCGACTTCGCCGCCCAGTCGGCCGTGCCGCCGAGCGTGCTGCGCGACGTCGAGCAACGGGTCAACACCCTGCTCGCCGACGACCTGCCCGTTACCGCCGAGGTCATGACCCAGGCCGAGGCGATGCGCAGCGGCGCGATGGCGCTGTTCGGGGAGAAGTACGGCACCGAGGTGCGGGTGGTGTCGGTCGGCGACTGGGCGCGGGAGCTGTGCGGCGGCACCCACGCCGCGCGATCGGGCCAGCTCGGGCTGGTGACGCTGCTGGGGGAGTCGAGCATCGGCGCCGGGGTCCGGCGGATCGAGGCCCTGGTCGGCACGGATGCCTACCGCTACCTGGCCCGCGAGCACGTCCTGCTGGCCGGGGTGACGGACGTCCTGCGGGTCCGGCCGGACGAGGCGCCGGAGCGGGTGGCGGCGCTGGTCGCCCGGCTGCGGGAGGCGGAGCGGGAGCTCGCGCGGCTCACCGCGGCCCAGGTGCTGGCGCGGGCACCGGAGCTCGCCGCTGCCGCGGTCGACACGGGCGGTGTCCGGGCGGTCGTGGCCGATGTCGGCCGGGTCGGCGGCGACGACCTGCGGACGCTGGCCCTGGACGTGCGGCAGCGCCTCGGCGGCTCGCCGGCCGTGGTCGGGCTGCTGGCCGTGCCGGAGGACCGCCCGGTCGTCGTGGTCGCCACCACCGAGGGCGCTCGCGACCTCGGCGTCCGCGCCGGGGACCTGGTCCGGGCGGCGGCGGCGGCGCTCGGCGGCGGCGGTGGCGGCAAGCCCGACCTCGCGCAGGGCGGCGGGAGCGACGCCACGAAAGTCGACGCCGCCGCATCGGCGCTGTCGGAGGAGATCCGACGTAGGCTGTCGGCGTCGTGACCGGACCGTTATGGACGCGGGTGGTCCCCGCGCCCGCTGGGCAAGGCCACAGAGGAGGACGCGTGGAGACTCCTTCGGGAGCCGTCCTGGCTGTCGACGTGGGCCGAGTGCGATCCGGAGTGGCGGTGAGCGACCCGGCACGTTCCGTGGCCACCCCGCTCGCCACGGTCCCCGGCGACGCCGGCAGCGATCCCGCTGCCCTCGCCCGGGTCGTCGCGGGGCTCGTCACCGAGCATGCGGCGACGTCGGTGGTGGTGGGCCTGCCGCTGAGCCTGTCCGGGGCCGAGGGCCCCGCGGCGGCCCTCGCCCGCGGCGTCGCCGGCGCCCTGGCGGCGGTCGTCGACGTGCCGGTCCGGCTGGTCGACGAGCGCTTCACGACCACCACGGCCCACGACCGGCTGCGGGCCGCCGGTCGCTCCGAGCGCCGCCGCCGTCCCGTGGTGGACCAGGAGGCGGCCACGGTCCTCCTGCAGCACGTCCTCGACGCCGCCCGGGGCGGCGTGGAGCTGGGGCGGCCCCCCACCGAGGGGGTCGGCGCCGCGTGAGCGAACGCCGAGGCCGCCCCGGGGGCGCCGACGTGGACCCGTTCGCCCCGTTCCGGGAGGGCGGCTGGGGACCGGACCTCTCGCTGGACCGGGACGACCTCTACGAGCCGGACCCGTCCGAGCCGTACTGGGCCCGCCAGGACCGCACTCCCGGCCCCCCGCGCGGCGCGACCCCCGCGCCGCCGCCGGTGATCCCGGAGATCCCCTCGGCACCTCAGCGGGCGGCCGGGTGGGCGCCGGGCGGGCCCCGGGG
>JBHJOJ010000305.1:0-2080 GCA_050329835.1 Kineosporiaceae bacterium
GGGCGGCCACCGCGGTCGCCGCCGGCCCCACCGCGACCGCCGCGGCCGCGGCGCGCACCCGCGACACCACCGCCGCCTGGGTCCAGGGGGTCCGCATCGTCCCCGGCTCCACGATCACGCTGGCCGCCGCCGAGGCCGCCCTCCCGGTGACGCTCGTCAACGACCTCGACGAGGACGCGACCCTGGTCCTCTCGGCGCGCTCCCGCTCGCCCCGGCTGCGGATCCTCGAGGCGTCGCTGGTCGTCGAGGTCCCGGCCGACGGCCGGCTGCGGGCGGACCTGCCGGTGGAGGCGGTGTCCGACGGCCCCGCCGAGGTCACCCTGCAGTTGCTGGCCCCCGACGAGACGCCGTGGGGCCCGGCGGCCGACACCCGGGTGCGCGTCGCCACCGGTGCCGAGGCGGGCGTGCTCTGGGTGGCCGCGGTGGCCGCGGCCGGGGTGTTCGTCGCCGGGACCTGGCGCACGGTGCGCCGCAGCCGCCGAGGGCTGAGCCGATGACCGCCCCGGTCGCCGGCGCCGGTGCCGGCGCGGTGCAGCCGGCCCGGTCCGGGACCGGCCGGGCCGGGATCGCCCGGGCCAGCGCGGTCATGGCGGCGGGGACGGCGACCTCACGGGTGCTGGGGTTCGTGCGGCTGGCGCTGCTCGCCGCCGTCCTCGGGGCGACCGCCGAGAACCTCGCTGCCAACGCCTTCGCGGTGGCCAACACGATCCCCAACGCGCTGTACCTGCTGATCGCGGGAGGGGCGCTCAACGCCGTCCTGGTCCCGCAGATCGTGCGGGCCGACGCCGACGGTGAGGCGGGCCGCGAGCGGCTGGACCGGCTCTTCACGATCAGCCTCGTCGGCATGGCGGCTCTCACGGTGGTGCTCACGCTGTCCGCGGGCCTGCTCATCGACCTCTACACCGACGACCTGCCGCCCGAGCAGGTCGGCCTGGCGGTGGCGTTCGCGGTCTGGACCATCCCACAGGTCTTCTTCTACGGCCTGTACGCCCTCGTCGGCCAGGTCCTCAACGCCCGCGGTTCCTTCGGCCCCTACATGTGGGCGCCGGTGGCCAACAACGTCGTGGCGATCCTCGGGCTGGCCGGCGTGCTGGCCGTGTCCGGGACGCTCAGCGCCCGTCCGCCCGCGGACTTCGGCCCGCTGCTCGTCGCCGCGCTCGCCGGGACCGCCACCCTGGGGGTCGTCGTCCAGGCGCTGGTGCTGATCCCGGCCCTGCGGGCCACCGGGTTCCGGTTCCGGCCGCGCTGGCGCTGGCGGGGCACCGGGTTGCGCAGCGCGGGCAGCGTCGCCGCGTGGACGTTCGCGGGCCTGGTGCTGTCGCAGGTCGCCTACCTCGTCCTCAACCGGGTCGCCACCGCAGCCGAGGAGGCGGCCCGCGTCGACGGCACGGCCGACCGGACGGCCAGCGTGGCCGCCTGGGGCTTCGCCTTCGTGATCTTCATGCTGCCGCACGGTCTCGTCGCCGTGTCGGTGGTCACCGCCCAGTTCACCGCGTTCGCGCGGGCTGCCGGCGACCGTGACCTCGATCGGCTCCGGCGCGAGGCCTCGGCCGCGGTCCGCCTCCTGGTGGTGGGGATGGCCCTGCCCGCCGTGGCCCTCGTCGTGCTCGCCCAGCCGGTCGCGATGCTCCTGTTCGGGGGCGACGCCGGGCGTGGCCTGGCCGTCGGCATGGTGCTCGCCGCGATGGCCCTCGGCCTGCCGGCGTTCAGCGCGACGTACCAGATGCAGCGGGTCTTCTACGCCCTGACGGAGGGCCGGACCCCCTTCCTGGTCAGCGGCGGGACCAGCGTGGCGTGGATCCTCGCCCTGTCCGTGGTCGCCCAGGCGGCCCCCGCGCGTCTCGTGGTCCCGCTGGCGGCGCTCACGCTCGCCGGGACGCAGCTGCTGTCGGCCGTCCTGCTGGCCCTCGCCCTGCACCGCCGCCTCGGCGGCTTCGGCGTGCGCGGCAGCGCCTGGGTGGCGGTGCGGGCCGTGGTCGCCGCGACCGCCGCCGGCACCGTGACGGCCGCCGTCCTGCTCCTCGCCGGCGCCGACGCCGCCATGCCGGGCTGGCCGCTGCCGACGGTCGCCGACCGGTGG
>JBHJOJ010000306.1:0-16366 GCA_050329835.1 Kineosporiaceae bacterium
ACCGGCCCGCGACCACCGCCCCGACCACGACCGCCGTGACGGCGGCCAGCAGGGCCAGCGCGGCCGCCGGCCCGGCCGGGCCCCGGGGGAGCGCGGCCGGGGACGCCGCCCACACGGCCGGGACGGAGAGGACGATCGCGGCGGCGGCGAGGCCGGTGGGCAGCCGCCCGGCGGCGAACGGGGCCAGGACGAGGGCCGCCTGGGTCCGCCGGCGCAGCAGCGCCACGAGGATCCGGAAGGCGGGGCGGGCCGCCGGCGACGGCTGGAAGAGTCCGGCGATCCGGTACTCCGCCGCCTGCTCGCCCGTGGCGGCGGCGGCCGGGCCGGCACGGAGCTCGCTGAGCCAGGCGGCGAGGTCCGCCAGCCCCGGGAACCCCGGCCGGAACCGGCCCGGGCGAGGGCCCGGTGCGGACCCTCCGTCCGGTCCGGGGGCGGCCGGTCCCGCGGCCCGTGCCCGGTCCAGGCGAACCCGGCCGAGCTCGGCCGCCGCCCCGGTGGCGGCCGCGATGGCGCCGGCCGAGGCGCCCCCGAGGCTGCGCAGCCGCACCGCCCGGGCGATCTCGCAGAGTGCGAGCGGGTAGACGACCCCGCTGGCGGTCCCGCCCCGCATGATCACGTCCGCGCTGGCCCGCCGGTAGGCGTCGAGCCGCGCGTCGTCGAGGTCCGCGGCGTCCGCCGGTGCCCGGTGCAGCTCGGTCGGCGACAGCGGCCCGGCGGCCCGGGTGAGGTCGTAGGCCCGGGGGTCGGTGAGGGGCGGGACGGGCGCTCCGGGATCGTCGGGGTCTGCGGGGTCCCCGGGCTCCCACAGCCAGTGGTCCACGTCGGCCCCGGCGACGGCGAGGAACCCGCGCGGATCGTCGGCCACCCGGCGGTGCACGACGGCGTCGGGGGCGTCCGGTCCGAACAACCGGCCCGCGAGCACGGCCGGGGCGCCCTCGCGCACGACGCTCACGTCCGCCTCCCGCCCCGGCGACAGCGCCGACTCGTCCACTCACCGTCGGTGACGGCGCTCACGGTCTCGGTCGCGCGGAGCCCCGTCAAGCGCCCGGCGCGGCGGCGGGCCGCCGGTCCCAGGCCGCAAGCTCCTCGGGGGTCGGCGCCGTGGCGGAGCCGGGGCGGGTGACGGCGAGGGCGGCAGCCGCGGTGGCGGTCCGGGCCGCCGACGGCAGCGAGCCCGTCCGGTGCAGCTCGGCGACCAGCACGCCGGTGTGGGCGTCGCCGGCACCCGTGGTGTCGACGGCGGTGACCCGGGGGGCGGGGACCTCCTCGGGCGTCGCGCCCGGCAGCCGAAGCCGGCACCCGCGGGCGCCGTCGCGGCGCACCACCGCGGCCCCGGGGCCGGGGGACAGCCCCCGCCGGCGCAGCAGGAGGTCCTCCCGGGCGTTGAGCGTCAGCACGTCGACCCGGGCGAGGACCGGCCGGAGCACCTCGGCCGGGATGTCGGCGACCAGCGGGCCGGGGTCGACGACGAGCAGGCCCGGGTGGTGGCCCGCGCACCATCGGGCGACGACGGGCCCGGTCACCGGGTAGCAGAGGTCGTAGCCGGAGACGTACACGGCGTCGTCCGGGCGCAGACCGGCACGGGCCAGGTCGCCGTCGACGACCTCGCTCTCCACCCCCGGGGAGGTGACGAAGGTGCGCTCGGCGTCGGGCTCGACGAACCCGACGCAGAACCCGGTGTCGCCCGCCGCCCGGGGCAGCAGGGTCGCGACGCCCTCGCGGGCCAGCGCCCGGGCCACCACCTCGCCGAAGGGCCCGCTGCCCACGTGCCCGGCCAGGGCCGCCGGCAGGCCGAACCGGGCGGCCGCGGCGAGCACGTTGAACCCGCCCCCGGCCTGGAGCGTCGCCCGGGTGGCGAGGACGTCGCCGCCCCGCTCGGGCAGGTGCGGCACCGACGTCATGACGTCGACGACGACGCTGCCGACGAGGACCAGGCGGGCCGGCCGCCCGGGCCCCGGGGTCACGGGCCGGCGTCCCGGAGGCGGGCGCGCAGCGCGAGCAGCCCGTCGGCGAGCGTCCCGAGGCCGAGGTCGGGGTTCACGGCGTGGAGCCGGGCCACGGCGTCCCGGGGCAGGGCCGCCTCGCCGTGGCAGGCCCCGGCGATCGCACCCGCCATGGCGGCCACGGTGTCGCTGTCCCCGCCCAGCTCGGCGGCCGCCAGGCAGGCCCGCCACGGGTCGTCCGGGTGCAGGGCGAGCACGGCGAACGCGGCGGGGACGGCCTCCTGGGTCGCCACCCCGGTGCCGACCAGCCGCGCCACCGTGTCGAGCGGGTCGGCGGCGTCGCGGACCAGGCCGAGCGCCCATGCGATGCGCTCGGCGACCTCGGCCCCGGGGACGTAGTGCCCGCGGGACGCGCCCGCCCGGGCGGCGGCCGTGCCGGCCGCGAGCGCCTCGGGGACGCTCGCCCCGGCCACGCCGTGGGAGACCGCGGCGGCGACGGCGCAGGCGCCGGCGTTCGCCACGGTGGTGTCGTGCGTCAGGCGTCCGGCGTCCGCGACGAGGTCGACGAGGCGGTCCAGCGGCTCGGGCGGGCAGGCGATCCCCACCGGGGCGATCCGCATCGCGGCGCCGTCGGTGTCGCCCCACCGGCCGGTCGTGCCCGGCGGCGCCCCGGCGGCGACCTGCTCCAGCGCCCGGCGCGTCGAGGGGCCGAGCAGGTCCGCCGATCCCCGGGCCACCATGCCCGCCTCCCACGCCAGGAGCCGTTCGGCGAGCGTCCCCGGGTCGATCCGGCCGCCGCCCTCCACCAGCAGCCGGCCGAGGATGACCGCCTGGTCGGTGTCGTCCGTCACGTGACCGGCCGGCAGCCCGGCGCTCAGCTCGTGGTCCGCCGGCGCCGCGACCAGGCCCGCCAGGGTGCCCCAGCGGCGCCGGACCTCCTCCCGGGGGAGCAGCTGGGTCGGCATGCCGAGCGCGTCCCCCAGGGCCAGGCCGGTGAGGGCGCCGAGCGCGCGGTCGCGCTCCCCGGTCACGGCCCTCGTCCGATCAGCCGGGACACGGGCGGGATGCTATGCCCGTGAGCCCCGCCGACCCCGCCGCCCTGGCCGGGCGCGCCGCCGACGCGCTCGCCCACGCGACCGACCGGGACCGCCACGACGTCGTCGTCGTGCTCGGCAGCGGGTGGTCGCCCGCGGCCGGGTCGCTCGGGCGGGTGGTCGCCGAGCTGCCGGTCACCGACCTGCCGGGCTTCCACGCGCCGGTGGCCGAGGGCCACGCCGGCCTGGTCCGCTCCTGCGACCTCGCGGGCCTGCGGGTGCTGTGCCTGCTCGGTCGCACCCACCTGTTCGAGGGGCACGGCGCGGCCGCGGTCGCCCACCCCGTCCGGACGGCCGCCGCCGCGGGGTGCCGGGTCGCCCTGCTGACGAACGCCAACGGGTCCCTGCGCGACGACTGGCCGATCGGGACCGGGATGCTCGTCGCCGACCACCTCGACCTCTCGGGCGCCACCCCGCTGCACGGGCCCCGGTTCGTCGACCTCACCGGCTGCTGGAGCCCCCGGCTGCGGGCCCTGGCGCGCGAGGCCGACCCCGGTCTGCGGGAGGGCGTGTACGCCGTCCTGCGCGGGCCCAGCTACGAGACGCCGGCCGAGGCCCGCATGCTGCGCACCCTGGGCGCGGACGTCGTCGGCATGTCCACGGTGCCCGAGGCGGTCGCCGCCCGGGAGGCGGGCCTCGAGGTGCTCGGCCTGTCCGTGGTGACGGCGCTGGAGCTCGGGGGCCAGCCCGTGGAAGGCTCTGCGGTCGTCGCAGCCGCCGAGGCGGCCACGGCACGGCTGGGGCGGGTCCTGCGCCACGTCGTCACCCGGATCGGCGCCGGGTCGCCGCCCCCGCCGCCCACCTCGAGGGAGCCCTCATGACCGCAGCAGCCCCGCCGCCCACCGCGGCGTCCCCCGGCCCCGCGCCCTCGGCGCTCGCCGTCGAGCAGAACGGCATCAACGTCATCGCCGAGAGCGAGCGCACGGGCAGGCCCCGGTCGCTGTTCTGGCCGTGGTGCGCCGCCAACATCTCGGTGTTCGGGATCTCGTACGGGTCGTTCTTCCTCGGGTTCGGGGTGTCGTTCTGGCAGGCGACCCTCGCCGGGGTGATCGGGACGATCGTGTCGTTCCTGCTGGTCGGGTTCGTCTCGCTGGCGGGCAAGCGCGGGTCGGCGCCGACCATGGTGCTGAGCCGGGCCGCCTTCGGGGTGCGGGGCAACGGCCTGCCGTCGTTCCTCAGCTGGGTGCTGCTGGTCGGGTGGGAGACGGTGCTCGTCTCGCTCGCCACGCTGGCCACGGCGACCGTGTTCGGCCGGCTCGGCTGGGGGGACGGCGACCTCACGAAGATCGTGGCGTTCCTCGTCGTGGCGGCGATCGTCGTGGCGGCCGGGGTGCTCGGCTTCCGCGCCGTGATGCGGATCCAGACCTGGATCACGCTGGCGACCGTCGTGCTGACCGTCGGGTACATCGCGCTCACCGTGGACGAGATCTCGTGGTCCGCGGCGTCGTCGGTGCCGACGGGGTCCACCCAGGCGGTCATCGGGACGCTGATCTTCGCCATGACCGGGTTCGGGCTCGGCTGGGTGAACGCCGGCGCCGACTACTCCCGGTACCTGCCGCGCAGCACGTCGAGCGCAGGCGTCGTCGGCTGGACCACGCTGGGCGCCAGCGTGGCCCCGGTGATCCTCGTCGTGGTGGGCGCCCTGCTCGCCGCGTCGGACCCGGACCTCAACTCCGCCATCGCCGCGGACCCGATCGGGGCCCTCACCACGCTGCTGCCGACCTGGTACCTGGTGCCGTTCGCGATCGTGGCGATCCTCGGGCTGGTCGGGGGCGCGGTGCTGGACATCTACTCCTCGGGGCTGGCACTGCTCACCCTGGGGGTGCGGATCCCGCGCTGGTCGGCCGCCGCGCTCGACGGCGTCATCATGATCCTCGGCACGGTCTACGTCGTGTGGTTCGCCACCGACTTCGTCGGGCCCTTCCAGGGCTTCCTCATCACGCTCGGGGTGCCGGTCGCGGCCTGGTGCGGCGTCTTCCTCGCCGATCTCGCCCTGCGGCGCCGGCCCTACGACGACGAGGACCTGTACCGGCCCGCGGGGCGCTACGGCGGGGTCGGTCCCGCCGCGGTCGGGCTGCTGCTGACCGGGACGGCGGTCGGGTGGGGCCTGGTGACGAACGGCTTCGCCGAGTGGCTGTCGTGGCAGGGGTACCTGCTGGGCCCGGTCGGCCTGGGCGGGCGGGAGGGCGACTGGGCGTTCGCCAACCTCGGGATCGCGGTGTCGTTCGGCATCGGGTTCGGCGGCTACCTGCTGCTGGGCCGGGCCCGGGTCCGGCGCCAGGAGGCGGTGGCGACCTCGACGCCGACGTGAGGCCCGGTCGACGGCTCAGTCGAGGGGGTGCCGCCAACGCAGGCCCGGGAATCGCGCGAAACCGCGGTCGGCAGTGATCCATTCGCAACCGTGCTCCACGGCCGGCGCCGCCAGGTAGGCGTCGGGCACGACGTTCCCCCGGGCCTCGACACGCCGGCACAGATCGTCGAACAGCGCCCAATGACGAGGGCCGGGCTCCAGTTCGACCGCGGCCGGGGCCCGGCGCAGCCCTGCTGCTACCGCGAGGGCACGGTCGGGTGAGAGCGGCTTGAGCAGGACCTTCGGATGCGTCACGACCCGGACGAAGCCGCTGAGGGCGATCGACGGGAGCGCCACTGGTACCGGCCCGCTCATCGCGTCCTCGAGCCAGCGGCGGAAGCCGTCGTGCCGGGTATCGGACGTGTGATGCGCGCTGACGAGGACGTTGACATCGCACGCGATCACGCGGCGCCCTCGAGGACATCGAGGAGTCGGGCGTTGTCCCCGAGATCGATGCCGGGGGCGTGCCCGCCGCCGTAGGGCTCGGACTCGCGTGCGGCGGCGCGTCGAGGCAGCAGCGCCCGCATCGCGTCCTCGACCACGGAGCCGAGCGAGCGTCGCTCGGCGAGGGCGATCTGCCTCGCTGCGTCCAGGAGCGCGTCGTCGATGGTCACGGTCGTCCGCATGCATCACAGCA
The DNA here is from genome assembly GCA_050329835.1 of Kineosporiaceae bacterium. GTDB lineage: Bacteria > Actinomycetota > Actinomycetes > Actinomycetales > JBBAYJ01 > JANNOG01. The sequence goes on from JBHJOJ010000306.1 coordinate 6,025, forward strand.
TGGCGGTCCGGCATCATGATGCCGGACCGGTCCGTTGCACCATGTGTCCGTGCCACAGGTCCAGGCGGCGGTCGTCGTCCCCGTGTCCCCCGATGTCGCCTTCGCGGTGTCGCAGACCACCGGCCGGCTCCGGCTGCGATGGGACCCGTTCATCCGACGCCAGCACCTCATGGACGGCGCCACCGCTCCCGGCAAGGGCGTGCGCACCTTCACCCGGTCGCGCCACGGCCTCGGCATGGTCAGCGAGTACGTCTCCTACGCGCCCCCCCGCAACGTCGGCATGACCATGCGCCGAGGCCCGTGGTTCTTCGAGACGTTCGGCGGCGGCTGGCGGTTCGAACCGGTGGCCGGCGGCACCCGCGCGGTCTGGAAGTACACCTTCCGGGTCCGACCGGCGTGGCTCCGCCCGGTCGCCGAGCCGCTCGGCACGGCCGTCCTGGGCCGGGACATCGAGCGCCGCATCCAGGCCTTCGCCCGTGCCTGCACCGACCCTGTCATCGTGGCTGCGGCCACCCTCACGGAGTGACGGGGCACGGTCCCCCGCGCGGATGTCACAGCACGAGGCAGCCGAGCGGGCGCCGCTCGGCGAGCGGGCCCCGGGTCATGTCCGATACGCCCCTTATGTCGTCGAGACGACATGGTGCTGTCGGCTCGGAGACGGTCGCCGACGGGCGACCCCGACACGATCCAGGGGTGCCCCGCACTGGGAAGCCCGAGCCGCTCCCGGCGGCCGTGGCGGGGCGGGGGCGCGGCGCGCGGCGGTCACCACCCGCCGCGCGCGCGCAGCCCGGCCACGTCGAGCAGCTCGACCCGGCCCCGGGCCACCCGGACGAGGTGGCGCCGCTCCAGACTCTTGAGCGCCTGGTTCGCCGTCGGGCGGCTCGTCCCTGCCAGGTGGGCCAGCTCGTCCTGGGTGAGGGGCACCGTGACGACGGCGTCCGGCCGGTCACCCGGTTGCGCGAAGGCGTCGGCCGCCTCCGACAGCCGCCGGGCCACCCGCTGCTCGGCGGGCACGTACAGCGCCTCGGCGACCATCCGGGTCAGCCGTCTCACCTGACGAGCCATGACGGCGAGCAGGAAGTCGTCGACGCCGGCGTGCTCCCGGCGTACCCGCTGGAAGGCGTCGTGACGCAGCGCCCAGGCCACCACGTCGTCCACGGCCACCACGCTCGCCGTGCGCTCGTGCCCGGGATCGACGAGGCCGAGCTCGCCCACGACCTCGCCCGGGCCCATGACCGCGAGGATGACGGACTCGCCGACGGGCGTGCTGAAGCGCACCGCCACTTGTCCCGACTCGATGACCAGCAGGGACAGCGCGTCGTCGCCCTGACGCAGCAGCAGCGATCCTGCCTCGTACCGGCGGCGCCGGGCGGCCCCGAGGATCGCGGACCGCACGCGCCCCGGCAGGCTCCCGAAGAACCCGTGCGGCACGTCGACGGCCCCGCCCTCCTCGCCGCCCGCCGGACCCACGCGCCGATCCCACCACGAGCGGCGAGGACGGCGGGAATCACCCCGGATCACCGGCCGCGGGGGTCTGTCCCCGGTTGCGGGCCGCTGCGACCATGCCGAGGTGTTGCCGGCAGCCGCGCCCGTGTCGCCGGCCGCCCTGCCCGCGGGCAGGGTGACCTTCGTCGTCACCGACATCGAGCGCTCCACCCGGCTGCTGCGGGAACTCGGCGACGCGTACGCAGGCGTGCTCGACCGGCACCGGGTCCTGCTGCGCGACGCCTGGCTCGCGTGGGGCGGCCACGAGGTGGACTGCCGCGGCGACTCCTTCCTCGTCGCGTTCTCCGACGCCGGGGCGGCCGTGCAGGCGTGCGTCCGGGGCCAGCGGGCGCTGCGTGACGAGCCCTGGGCGCCACGGGCCGGCGTCCGGGTCCGCATGGGCGTGCACTCCGGCCTCGCCGCACCGTCGGGGGACCGGTACGTGGCGCTGGCCGTCCACCAGGCGGCCCGGGTGGGCGACGTCGGCCACGGCGGCCAGATCGTCGTCTCGGAGGCCGCGGCCCGCGCGATCACCGGCCGGGATGCCGGCCCGGTCGTCCGCTCCCTGGGCCGCTACCGGCTGCGGGACTTCGATCGGCCCGTCGAGCTGCATCAGGTGGTCGCCGACGGCATCTCCGGTTCCTTCCCCCCGGTGCGAGCCATGCCCGCCGACCGCCACAACCTGACCCCGCCCGCGACCAGTCTGGTCGGCCGGGAGGCCGACCTGGCGGCGCTCGAGGTCGCCCTGCGGCGGCACCGGATGATCACCGTGGTCGGCCCCGGCGGGGTGGGCAAGACCCGCCTGGTCACGGAGCTCGGGGTGCGCGCGGCCGAGCGGTGGCCGGGCGGGGTCTGGCTGGTCGAGGGCGCTGCGCTGGACGACGCCGTGCTGGCCCGCCGGGCGCTGGTCGACGTCCTCGGCCCGGGGGTCGGCGCGCACGACGGGGGGTGGGACGGCCTGCTGGACCGTCTGCACTCGGCGGAGGCGCTGCTGGTGCTCGACGGCTGCGAATCCCATGCCGCGGTGACCTCCGAGGTCACGGGCCGACTGCTGGCCGCCGCCCCGCGGCTTCGCGTCCTGGCGACGAGCACCGAGCCGCTCCGCGTGCCGGGGGAGGTGCTGCACCGCCTGGCGCCGCTGCCGGTCTCGGGCACGGCGTCCCCCGCGGTCCGCCTCTTCCTCGAGCGGGGCCGGGCGGTCATGCCGGCCCTGGGCGCCGACGGCGGGACGGGCACGATCGTCGAGTCGATCTGCCGGCGCCTCGACGGCCTCCCGCTCGCCCTGGAGATCGCGGCGGCCAAGCTCACCGCACTGCAGCCGACGGAGATCCTCGCCGGGCTGGAGCGCCGCTTCGAGCTGTTGCGCGACCGGGGCGAGACCCGTCCGTCCCGGCACCGCACCCTGCGCGGCCTCCTCGACTGGAGCTGCCGGCTGCTGCCCCCGGACGAGGCGGCCACGCTGCGCAGGCTGTCCCTGTTCGCCGGCTCCTTCGACGTGGCCGGGGCGACGGCGGCTGCGGCGTCGGGGGATGTCGACCGCGAGAGCGTGCCCGTCATCCTGTGGTCCCTCGTCGACCGGTCCCTCGTCATGGCGGACCCGGGCGCGGGCGGGACCCGGTACCGCCTGCTCGAGACCGTGCGCGCCTACGCCGCGGGCCAGTTGGGCGGCGCCGAGCGCAGGGCCGTCGTCCAGCGCCTGGTGGGACACTTCGTCGAGCGCCTCGGCCCGGCCCGCGGCACCGGCGGCTCATGGGTCCACGACGTGGCCGCCGATGTCGCCTCGGTGCGACAGGTCCTGGCCGCCGTGGCGGCCCCGGGCGACGCGCCTGCGCAGGCCCTGGCCGGCGCCCTGGCGCGGTACCACGACGTGGTGCAGACCTATCGCGAGGGCCTGGCCGAGGTGACCGCCCTCGCCGACCGCCTGACCGCGGCCACTCCGTCCCGGGTGGGGCTGCTGTGCGCGCTCGGAGATCTCCATCTCCGGATGGGCGGTCTGCGCGCCGCGGACGAGGGATGGCGTGCCGCTGCCCACCTGCGCGACCGGGTGGGACCCCCGGACTGGGACGAGACGGGCGTGGAGAGGCTGGCCGGTGAGATCGCCCTGCACCGGGGCGATCCGGCGGCCGCCGCCGCGATCGCGAGCCGCCGGCTCGAGGCGCCGCTGTCGGCGCGGGGCCGCGCCCGGATGAACAACATGCTGGGCATCGCCCTGGCCACCCTCGGCGAGCACACCGCCGCGGCTGCCGCCTTCACCGGCGAGCTGTGGGCGGCCGAGGAGCTCGACGACGAGGTCCTCCTGGCCCACGCCCACTCCAACCTCGCCGAGATCGCCCTGCGACAGGACCGGCCTGCCGTCGCCGCCCGCCACCAGCGCACCTGCCTCGACCTGGCCCTGGCCCTGGGCCGGACCGGAATGATCGCCTACGGCCTGCTCGCGAGTGCGAGGATCGCCGCCGCGAGCGATCCGGACCGCGTCGCGCCGTGGGCGGGCGCGGTCCGGCTGGTCGCGCGGGCGACGGTGCTCCTGGACGAGACGGGTGCCGCGCTGTACGAGACGGATCGACGGACCACGGACGCCTGGCTCGGCGTGGCCCGGGCCCGGCTGGGGCCACTGCGGTTCGAGGCCGAGGAGGCGGCGGGTCGGGCGTCGACGGTGGAGGGAGCCCTGGCGGCGGCCGGCGACATCCTGGTGCAGGCCGCCGGGGCGCGGTCCCGGACGGCGGGCTGACACGCACGACACGGAGGGAGCAGTCGCATGACGGGCAGGGACCGGCAGGAGGAGCGGCGCGGCCGGCGGCGGCGGGAGCTCATGGAGTTCCTACCGGGACGTGGGGTCGCGTTCCGTCCGGGTGAGGTGGTCGTCAGGCCTCGCGAGGAGCAGGTCGAGCACGAGACCGATCGCGCGGCCACGCTGCTGGCCCGGACGTTCCGCTGCGGGCTGCGGGACCCCGGGGCCGCCGACCGCGCGTCCCGGTCGGTCCGGCTGGCCGGTGACGGCGATCTCCCCGTCGCGGCGGCGGTCCGGGTGCTGCGGGCCGCCGGCATCGACGCCCATCCCAACCACGTCCTGTTCGCCGACTGCTGCGGGCCGCACCCCGCGGCTGCTGCGGCGGCGGTCGGCAATCCGTTCTCTGGTAACCCGTTCTCCGGTAACCCGTTCTCCGGTAACCCGTTTTCTGGTAACCCGTTCTCCGGTAACCCGTTCTCCGGTAATCCGTTCTCCGGCAACCCGGGGGGAGCGTGGGGCAACCCCGCCGTCCGCCCCGACCCGCAGGCGTACGCCGAGAGTCGGCGGAACCTCGCCCGTCCGGTCGACCTCGACCTCGGCTCCCCGCCACGGCCGGCGCCCGACGGGCCTCGGGTCGCCGTGCTCGACGTCGCCATGCCGGGCGCGGACTCGCCGTACCGGCCGGACTTCCTGCGCGGTGTCGAGACCGTCCCGACGGCGTCCGGCCCGGCGCGGGGCGGTCTGCCGGACCTCGACCGCGACGGGTTCCTCGACAAGGCCGCCGGCCACGGGATGTTCGTGGCCGGGATCGTCGCCCGGACGTGCCCGCAGGCCCGGGTCACCGTCATCGAGGCGCTGAGCAACGAGGGCGTCGGCGACGAGCTGGCGATCGCCCGCCAGCTCGAGGCGCTCGTGGGCCGCTACGACATCGTCAACCTGTCGTTCAGCTCCTACACCCTGCAGGACATGCCGGTCCTCGCCGAGGCCGTCCTGGCCGTCCAGCTGGGCCGCGACCTGCACTCACCCACGGAGGAATCGGCGCGTGGGGCCGTCGTCGTCGCCTCCGCCGGCAACGACGCCACGTGTCACACCCCCTACCCGGCGGGGCTGCCGGACGTCGTCAGCGTGGCCGCGCTGGGACCCGACGGCCCGGCGCCGTTCACCAACTACGGGCCGTGGGTGCGCGCCAGTGCCGCGGGCGTGGACGTGCCCAGCACCTTCTTCCGGGGGTTCCAGGGCGCGTCACCCGCAGGGCCGGACGGCGATCCGGACGCCTTCCGCGGAGCGGCCACCTGGAGCGGCACCTCCTTCGCGGCACCGCTGGTCGCGGGAAAGCTCGCCCAGGCCATGCAGGCGCACGGCCTGACGCCCCGGGAGGCCGTCACCCGGGTCATCGACGCCCCGGGACTGGCCCGCCTGCCCATGCTCGGCACGGTCGTCACCGCCTGAGCGACGAGCAGCCTCGGGAACCGGCCCTGGGACGTGGCGGTGACGTCGGGAGCAGCTCAAGGCAGCAGCGTGAAGTGCTCGTCGGGGGCATGACGAGGGCGGACCGCGGAGAAGTGGCGACGGTCCAACGTGAGCAGGCGCGTCGTGCCGAACCACTCGGCGGCGACGACGAGGGAGGCGTCGGTGAGACCGAGCCGAAGGTCCCCGTGCCGCTCCGCGGTCTCCGACGCAGCCTCGAAGGCGGAGAGGTCGAACGGGCTGAGATGGACGGCGCCGCCGGCCAGCCGGCTCATCACACGGGACCGCGTCGCCTCCCCGAGTCGCGTCCCCAGGAGGTGGTCCAGTTCTGCCAGCACCAGCGGTGTGGTGACGAGCAGGTCCTCGGTCGACGCCATGAGGTCGGTGACGGCTCGGTGCTGCGGTTCCGCTGCGTCGACGAGGGCGTACAGCGGGCCCGTGTCGACGACGATCACGGGCGCGGGACGCCGAAGCCCGAGTCCGCGAGCGCCTCGTCGATGCGGTCCCCGATCGGAGGTCCGCTCGCCGAGCCGATGCCGGCCAGTTCGGTGACCCACGACCGATCCGTGTCGGGTGAGAGCAGCCGCTCCAGGGCGTCGCGGATGACGGCCGCCTCCGTCGTCCCGTAGGTCGCGGCGTATGTCTCCACTCGATGCTTGAGCGCCTCGGGGAGGTAGACCGTCGTCCGCACCATGGGGAGCGGTGTGCCATATGACGTATGTCAGTGCGGCGCGAGTCGTCCGACGGTCCGGTAGGCTCTCCGGTATCGGCATCGACCCGGCCATCACCGGTGAGCCTCCGGAAGAACGGATCTCCGCCTCACGGCGGGCGTCCCAGTAGAACCGGACGGGCGGGCCCGTCACAGCCCGGAACGAGCGGCGCCCCGTGGGTCACGCAGGCGGGGCGCAAGCGAGGTGGTACCGCGGTTCCGTCCGACCCGGGCGGGTCGTCCTCGTGATCGACATGGCAGCACCTGTGATCACGGAGACGACATGGCCAGCGAGCCGACCGCCGGGTCCCCCCCGGAGCTGAGCGGCGACCGACGCGACACGCCCGACCGCTACCCGCGCCACGGCGGCGAGGTCCCGGCCTCGCCCTCGTTCCCGGCGATCGAGGAACGGGTCCTCGCGCACTGGGAGTCCGACGGCACCTTCCGGGCCAGCATCGCCAACCGCGGCGGCTCGGGCAGCACGGACGAGTACGTCTTCTACGACGGCCCGCCCTTCGCCAACGGCCTGCCGCACTACGGGCACCTGCTGACCGGCTACGTCAAGGACGTCGTGCCGCGCTACCAGACCATGCGCGGCAAGCGCGTCGACCGCCGGTTCGGGTGGGACTGCCACGGCCTGCCCGCCGAGGTCGAGACCGAGCGCCAGCTCGGCCTCACCCACAAGTCCGAGATCGAGGCGATGGGCGTCGCCGAGTTCAACGCCGCGTGCCGCACCTCGGTCCTGCGCTACACCGGGGAATGGGAACGCTACGTCACCCGGCAGGCCCGCTGGGTCGACTTCGCGAACGACTACAAGACCCTCGACCTGCCCTACATGGAATCGGTCATGTGGGCGTTCAAGACCCTGCACGACAAGGGCCTGGTGTACGAGGGCTTCCGCGTCCTCGCCTACTGCTGGCGGTGCGAGACCCCGCTGTCCAACACCGAGACCCGCCTCGACGACACCTACCGGCCCCGCCAGGACCCCGCGGTCACCGTCGGCCTGCCCCTGGAGACCGGCGAGCTGCTGCTGGTGTGGACCACCACGCCGTGGACCCTGCCGAGCAACCTGGCCACGGCGGTCCGCCGCGACATCGACTACGTCGTCGTCGAGCCGACCGAGGGCGCGTGGGCGGGCCGCCGCCTCGTGCTGGCCGAGGCCCGGCTCGCCGCCTACGCCCGTGAACTGGGGGAGTCGCCGACCGTCCATGAGCGCCTCACCGGCGCCGACCTCGTCGGTCGCCGCTACACGCCCCCGTTCGGCTACTTCGCCGGGCACGAGCGGGCGCACGTCGTGCTCGCCGCCGACTACGTGACGACCGAGGACGGCACCGGCGTCGTCCACCTCGCCCCGGCCTTCGGCGAGGAGGACATGGCCGTCACCGACGCCGCCGGCATCACCCCGGTCAATCCGGTCGACTCCCGGGGCCGGTTCACCGCCGAGGTGCCGGACTTCGCCGGCGAGCACGTGTTCGAGGCCAACTCCCGGATCTCCCGGGCACTGCGGGACGGCCTGCCCTCGGGGGCGGTGCTGCTGCGCCACGAGACGTACGAGCACCCGTACCCGCACTGCTGGCGGTGCGGCAACCCGCTCATCTACCGGGCCGTCTCCAGCTGGTTCGTCAAGGTGAGCGAGTTCCGTGACCGGATGGTCGAGCTCAACCAGCAGATCCGCTGGGTGCCCGAGCACGTGCGGGACGGTTCGTTCGGGAAGTGGCTGGAGAACGCCCGCGACTGGTCGATCAGCCGGAACCGGTACTGGGGAAGCCCCATCCCGGTCTGGGTGAGCGACGACCCGCAGTACCCCCGGGTCGACGTCTACGGCTCGCTGGACGAGCTGGAGCGCGACTTCGGGGTTCGCCCGGCGGACCTGCACCGGCCGTTCGTCGACGACCTCACCCGGCCCAACCCGGACGACCCGCGACCCGACGGCGAGCGGTCGACGATGCGCCGGGTGCCCGAGGTCCTGGACTGCTGGTTCGAGTCCGGGTCGATGCCGTTCGCCCAGGTCCACTACCCGTTCGAGAACGCGGATTGGTTCGAGACCCACTACCCCGGCGACTTCATCGTCGAGTACATCGCCCAGACCCGCGGCTGGTTCTACACGATGCACGTCCTGGCCACCGCGCTGTTCGACCGGCCGGCCTTCCGCACCTGCCTGGCCCACGGCATCGTGCTGGGCGACGACGGCCGGAAGATGTCGAAGTCGCTGCGCAACTACCCGGACGTCGCCGAGGTCTTCGACCGGGACGGCTCGGACGCCATGCGGTGGTTCCTCATGTCGTCCCCGGTGGTGCGCGGCGGCAACCTCGTGACGACCGAGCAGGGCATCCGGGACTCGGTGCGGCAGGTCCTGCTGCCGCTGTGGAACACCTACCACTTCCTCGCCCTGTACGCGGGTGCCGCCGGCACGGCCGGGACGACCCGGACCGACTCGCCGCACGTCCTCGACCGCTACCTGCTGGCCAAGGTGTCGGACGCGGTCCGGGCGGTCCGGGAGGCGCTCGACGTCCACGACATCCCGGGCGCCTGCGAGGTGGTGCGCGACACCCTCGACGTGGTGACGAACTGGTACGTCCGCCGCTCCCGGGAGCGGTTCTGGGAGGCCGGCACCCCGGCGGACGGCACCACGCCCGAGGGCCGCCGGGCCGTCGACACCCTCCACACCGCGCTGGAGGTGCTGTGCCGGGTCGCGGCGCCGCTGCTGCCGCTCACCACGGAGGAGGTGTGGCGGGGGCTCACCGGCGGGCGCAGCGTCCACCTGACCGACTGGCCCGGGGACGACGAGCTGCCGCACGACCCCGCCCTGGTCGCGGTGATGGACGAGGTCCGCGCGGTGGCCTCGGCGGCGCTCGGGCTGCGCAAGGCCGCCGGCCTGCGGGTCCGGCTGCCCCTGCGCCGCCTCACGGTCGTGGTGTCGGACCCCGCCGCCCTCGGCCCGTTCGCCCGGGTGCTGGAGGACGAGGTGAACGTCCGGGAGGTGGCGCTGCTGGCGGTCGGCGAGGCCGACCGCACGGGCGTGCGCGTCACGCAGCGCCTCACCGTCAACGCCCGGTCCGCCGGACCGCGGCTGGGGCGGCAGGTCCAGGACGTCATCCGGGCCGCCAAGGCGGGGGAGTGGAGCACCGGCCCGGGTGGCGTCGTCTGCGGCGGCGCCGTCCTCGGCGACGGCGAGTACACCCTGGAGACGGTCGTCGAGGGCTCGGACGAGGGCGGGTCGGTGGCCACGGTGCCTGGGGGCTTCGTCGTGCTCGACACCACGGTCACCCCGGAGCTCGAGGCCGAGGGCTGGGTCCGCGACGTCGTCCGCCAGGTGCAGGACGCCCGCCGGGAGGCCGGGCTGCACGTGTCGGACCGGATCCGGCTCACCCTGGGCGTCCCGCCGGAGCGGCTCGCCGCGGTGGAGGGGCTGCGCGGCCTCGTCGCCGCCGAGACGCTCGCGGACACCGTGGCGGTCCTTCCCGGAGGCGACGGCGACGTCGCGGTGACGGTCCGGCGGGCCTGACCCCACGCATCCCCCGGCACCGCCGCACTCCTCCGGTCCGCTCGGCCCTTCCCGCGGACCGGCCCGGATCGGGCCGGACGGAACGGGCGTTCCGGCCCGCGGGCGTGGTTCGATGGCCGCCGGCCGGGACCCCGGCCCGGGCGGAGGGACGGCGATGGCCACGTACCTGCTGTACGCGTGGCCCACCGTCCTGCTCTCGGTGGCGCTGGGACTGGCCCTCGGCGGGCTCACCCGGGGCCGCCGTCGCCGGCGGTCCGGGCCGGACGACGAGCGGGACGCGCTGCGGCGCCTGGTCCTCCAGCGGGACCGCGACCTCGCCGACCGCGACTCGACGATCGCCATCCTCCGCGAGGAGCTGGCCGCCGAGGCGGCCGAGGCCGCCCGGCTCCGGCGCCTGCTGGCGGCGGCGGGCGAGGCGCCCGCCGGCGGCGCTGCGCCCTCTGCCCGG
>JBHJOJ010000307.1:0-4987 GCA_050329835.1 Kineosporiaceae bacterium
GGCCCCGGCCCTGGGCCCGGGAGGCCGCGCGGAGCGCGGGCGAGGGCGTCCGGGCGTCCGCCTCCGCGTCCAGCCGCGTCATCGAGGCGGCCGTGGCGGTGGCGGCCGCCGCGGCCAGCCCGGCGGCGACCAGGCCGGCGGTCCGGATGCGGTCGGCGAGGAATGCCTCCAGGGACCCCGCGTCGCGGATCAGGCCCTCGGCGACCGCCTGCTCCACGCCGCCGGAGTGCCCGTGCCCGCCCGTCGGCAGCCGCTGGTCGGCGAGCAGCAGCAGCACCGACGACGCCGGGACGGGCATGGCGGGAGGGTAGGCCGCCGGTGTGTCGGCGGTGTTGCCGACCCGGTGGCCCGCTCGGTCGTCCGGCCCGCGGACCGGACGACGGGACTGCTCTCAGCGGGCGGGCGCGGCGGGCGCGGCGGTCGGGACGGCGGGGAGGTAGCCGTAGGTGTCGGAGTCCACGACGTCCTTGCCCAGCGGGTTGAACGACAACAGCGCGATCTTGATTGCGGCGTAGCCGAAGGGGATCCCGACGATCGTCAGCATGAGCGCGACCCCCCACAGGATCTGACCGATCGCCAGCCACCAGCCGATGAGCAGGAACCACAGGACATTGCCGAGCGTGCTGGCGACGCCGGCGTCGCGTCGGACCACGACGGTCCGCCCGAACGGCCACAGGGCGTAGCCGGCGAGGCGGAAGCACGCGATGCCGAACGGGATCGTCACGATGAGCAGGAACGCCAGGAGCCCGGCGACGGCGTACCCGACGACCAAGGGGATCCCGGCCACGATGAGCCAGAGCACGTTGAGGACCACGGCGAGCGGAGACGTCACCCGCCCAGCCTGGTCCCTGTGCGGGCGTCGCGGCACTGGGGCCCGCCCTACACCCGGACGACCGCCAACCCCACCAGGTCGGCGATCGCGTCGTAGTCGTCGTCCTGGGTGACGACCGGCAGGTCCCGCGACAGGGCACAGGCCGCGATCCATGCGTCGTTCACCGGCATCCGCCGACCCGCATCCCGGAGCGAGGCCCGGATCTCCGCCCATCGCAGCGCCGCGCCGGAGTCCACGGGGATCACCTCGATCTCCGAGGCCCCCTCGATGGTGCGCAGGCGTCGAGCCCGCGTCGCGGTGTCCGGTGCGGTCAGGACTCCCGCCTCGAGCTCGCCGATGGTGACGGCGGTGGTCGCCAGCTCGTCGGGGAGCCGCTCGGTGGCGAGCGGACGCCCGCTCTCCGCGGCGACGAAGACGGACGTGTCGAGCACGCCCCGCGAGGCCGTCACGTCGACGGGCCGGTCGCCCACGGGTCACCGAGGTCGTCCGTCGTCTCGCCCGCAACCTCGCGCAGATCCCGGCGCATGCCCGGATCGGCCTGGGCGAGGCGGGAGAGGAACTCCCCCCTCGTGAGCCATCGACGACCGCTGGGACGAACCGGCACCAGTCGGGCGACGGGCCTGCCGTTGGCGGTGATGGTCACGTCCTCGCCCGCGCCGACGCGGCGCAGGACACCGGCGGTGTCGTTGCGCAGTTCGCGCGAGGCCACGTCGGTCATGCCACGAGCGTAGCACTGTGCCTACGGCCCGGAGGGAGAGCCGACACGGCCCGCAGACTCGTCTCCGAACTCCGTCAGAACAGGAAGTAGCGCTGGGCCATGGGGAGCTCGGCGGCGGGCTGCTCCTGCCAGACCTCGCCGTCGATCCGCACGGTGAACGCGTCGGGGTCGACCTCGATACGGGGGGTGGCGGTGTTCTCCGGCAGGTCCGCCTTGCCCCGGGCCCGGACGTCGGCGACCGGGACCAGCCGACGCCGGACGTCGAGGTGCTCCGCCAGGCCGGCCTCGACGGCCGCGGGTGCCACGAAGTGCAGGCTGGTCGCGGCCGCCGCCACGGGTGCCGCCCCGAACATCGGGCGCGGCAGGACCGGCTGCGGTGTCGGGATCGACGCGTTGCCGTCGCCCACCTGCGCCCAGGCGATCATGCCGCCCTTGAGTACGAGGTCCGGCTTGACCCCGAAGAACGCCGGATCCCACAGCACGAGGTCGGCGAGCTTGCCCGGCTCGACGGAGCCCACCTCGGCGTCCAGGCCGTGGGCGACGGCCGGGCAGATCGTGTACTTCGCGACGTAGCGGCGGGCCCGGAGGTTGTCGTGCCCGCCCGGTCCGGACGGGTCGCCGGGCAGCGCCCCGCGGCGGCGCTTCATGACGTGCGCGGTCTGCCAGGTCCGCAGGACCACCTCGCCGACCCGGCCCATCGCCTGGCTGTCGGAGCCGATCATCGAGATGGCGCCGAGGTCGTGCAGCAGGTCCTCCGCCGCGATGGTGCTCGGCCGGATCCGGCTCTCGGCGAACGCCAGGTCCTCCGGCACGGACGGGTCGAGGTGGTGGCAGACCATGAGCATGTCGAGGTGCTCGGCCAGGGTGTTGACCGTGTGAGGGCGGGTCGGGTTCGTCGAGCTGGGCAGCACGTTCGGGTGACTCGCCACGGTGATGATGTCGGGGGCGTGCCCGCCGCCGGCGCCCTCGGTGTGGTAGGCATGGATGCCGCGGCCCTTGATCGCGGCCAGCGTCGTCTCGACGTAACCCATCTCGTTGAGGGTGTCCGTGTGGATCGCCACCTGGACCCCGGAGGCGTCCGCGACCGTGAGGCAGGCGTCGATCGCCGCCGGCGTGGTGCCCCAGTCCTCGTGGAGCTTGAACCCGGACGCCCCGGCGCGCAGCTGCTCCCACAGCGCCTCGACGCTCACCGTGTTGCCCTTGCCGAGCAGGGCCACGTTGACCGGCACCCCGTCCAGCGCCTCGAGCATCCGGTTCAGGTACCAGGCGCCGGGCGTCACGGTCGTCGCCTTCGTGCCCTCGGCGGGGCCGGTGCCGCCCCCGATCACCGTGGTGATCCCGCTCGCCAGCGCCTCGGTGAGGATGTGGGGAGCGATGAGGTGGACGTGGGTGTCCACCGCCCCCGCCGTGAGGATGCGGCCGTTGCCGGCGATCACCTCGGTCCCCGGCCCGACGACGAGGTCCGGGTGGACGCCGTCCATGGTGTCGGGGTTGCCGGCCTTGCCGAGGGCGACGATGCGCCCGTCCCGGACCCCGACGTCCGCCTTCACCACCCCCCAGTGGTCGAGCACGACGGCGCCGGTGACGACGAGGTCGGGGGCGCCCTCGGCGCGGGTGGCCCGCCCCTGGCCCATGGACTCGCGCAGCACCTTCCCGCCGCCGAACACCGCCTCGTCCCCGGCGAGGGGGCCCGGCCCGCCGCAGCGGTCCTCGGTCACCTCGATCAGCAGGTCGGTGTCCGCGAGGCGGACCCGGTCGCCGGCCGTCGGCCCGTACAGCTGGGCGTAGCGGACACGGGACAGCTCCATCGGCGTTCCTCCTCCTGGTGAGCTGTTGCTGCGCTCCTGGCGGGTCCGTCAGCCGTCGAGCGGGCCCGGCGGGTCGAGGGTGAGGCCCGGGACGACCCGCGCCCCGCCGAGGGCCACCAGACCCACCTCCTGGGGGATCCCCGGCTCGAAGCGGACGGCTGTCCCGGCGGGGACGTCCAGGCGCATGCCGCGCGCCGCCCGCCGGTCGAACTCCAGCGCCGGGTTGGCCTGGGGGAGGTGGACGTGCGAGCCCACCTGGACCGGCCGGTCCCCGGTGTTGACGACGCGCATCCGGGTCCGGGTCCGGCCGGGGGACAGCCCCACGACGCCGTCCGCGGTCAGCACCTCGCCGGGCGTCCCGGGCGAGGGACCGAGGCCGGCGGCGGGGTGGACCGGGCCCTTCGGGGAGGCGCTCACGGGATCGGCCGGTGGACGGTGACGAGCTTGGTGCCGTCCGGGAACGTCGCCTCGACCTGGACCTCGTCCAGCATCTCCGGCACCCCCGCCAGGACGTCGTCGCGGGTCAGCACCTCGCGTCCGGCCTGCATGAGCTCGGCCACGGTGCGCCCGTCCCGGGCCCCCTCGAGCAGGAAGGAGCTGATGACCGCGGTCGCCTCCGGGTGGTTGAGCCGCAGTCCCCGCTCACGCCGCCGCCGTGCCAGGTCCGCGGCGTAGGAGATCATCAGCCGCTCCTGCTCGTGAGGGGTGAGCCGCACCCGCCGGACCCTAGCCCTCCGGTGTTGCCGCCGTGTTGCGTCCCGGGTTGCGCTCCCGGGTGCGCCAGCGGCGGTCCTCCCGGCGCGCCGACACCGCCCGCGCCATCCCCGGCAGGGCCACCGACAGGCGCCGCGTCATCGGCACCGACACCCGCCGGGTCAGCACCTGGTAGCCGGCCCGCTCGACCTCGTCGAGGATCCCGCCGTACAGCCGGAAGGCGGTGCGGATGCAGTCCCGGGAGGTCGGGTGCAGCATGTCGATGCCCGGCTCGGCGTAGGCGTAGATGGCCCGGGTGCGGGCGATCTCGAACTCGAGCAGCCGCCGGACCGGCAGTGTGACCTCCCCGGCTGCGAGCTCGGCGCGGGTCACCCCGAACAGGTCGAGGTCCTCCTGCGGCAGGTAGACCCGGCCGCGGCGGAGGTCCTCCCCGACGTCGCGGATGAAGTTCGACATCTGGAACGCCTCGCCGAGCGCCCTCGCCCGCGGGGCGGCCTCGGCGGTGAGCGGCTCGAGGACCGGCAGCATCTGCAGGCCGATGACCGCGGCCGAGCCGTACATGTATCGCTCGAGCGCCGAGTACGTCGGGTACCCGGTCTCGGTGATGTCGAGCTTCATGGAGTCGAGGAACGCCTCGACGTGGGTCCGCGGGATGCCCCAGGCGCGCATGGTGTCCTGCATCGCGGCGCCGACGGGGTCGACCGCGGGGTCGATCCGGGAGTCGCCGTGGAGGGCGAGCCCGTCGAGGAAGGCGTCTCCCCACCGCACGAGCGCGAGCGGGTCCGGCGCGGTCAGCGAGTCGACGAACTCGTCGGCGTACCGGGCGAACCCGTACAGCGCCCACACGTACGGCCGCTTCCCCCGCGGCAGCAGCAGCGTCGCCAGGTAGTACGTCCGCCCGTGCGAGGCGTGCAG
>JBHJOJ010000308.1:0-17871 GCA_050329835.1 Kineosporiaceae bacterium
GGCGGGCGACGCGTCGGCCCGCCGACGGGACGGGCCCGCGGAACCGCAGGGCGCAGCCGCCGACGCGCCGTCCGCCGCGCCGGCGGACCCGCCCTCCGGCGCCCCGCCCGCCGACCCTCCGGCCGCCTCGGCCACGTCGGTCACCACGGACCCGCCCGCGGACCCGGGACCGGCACCGGCAGCGGACCCGAGCGCGCCGCCGACCTCGTCCACCGCCGGCGCCGCCGCCGCGCCGGATCCCTCGCCCACGACCTCGTCCACCCCCTAGGAGCCGGCCCAGGTGCCACGCCGCCCGGCCGCCCGCCGGCCACCCCAGCCCCTGCACATCCCCGGGCACACCCGCTCCACCGGGTGCGAGTCCCCCCGCTCCCGCCCGGGGATGTGCAGGCCTCCACGGCTCGCGGCACCGGAGTGCGGGGCATGACCGGTTCCGACCCCCCGGACCCGGCCGGCCGGGACTTCCCGCGCCTCCTGGCCGCCGCCGTCGCCGGTGACCAGGAGGCGTTCCGTGTGGTGTGGCGCGCCCGGCACCCACCCCTCGTGCGCTACCTCCGGGTCCTCTGCGGGGACGCCGCCGAGGACGTCGCCGCGGACACCTGGCTGGCGGTCATCCCGCGGCTGGCGACCTTCCAGGGCGACGAGGCCGCATTCGGCCGCTGGCTCGTCGTCATCGCCCGGAACCGGGCCCGCGACGTCGCCCGCCGGGCGGCCCGCCACCCCGAGACCCCGGCCGCGGACCCGCCGGACGTGCGGGTCACGGGCGACGCGGCGGACGCGGCCCTCGAGACCATCACCACCCGGGCGGCCCTCGCCCTGGTGGCCACCCTGCC
Organism: Kineosporiaceae bacterium; assembly: GCA_050329835.1. Taxonomy (GTDB): domain Bacteria; phylum Actinomycetota; class Actinomycetes; order Actinomycetales; family JBBAYJ01; genus JANNOG01. The sequence continues at coordinate 831 of JBHJOJ010000308.1, forward strand.
GCGGGAGCAGGCCGAGATGGTGGCGCTGCGGGTCGTGGTGGGCCTCGACGTGGCGGACGTGGCCGCGATCGTCGGCCGCAGTCCCGGTGCGGTCCGGGTCGCCGTCCACCGGGGACTGCGCGCCCTCGCAGCGCGCCCGGACGCCGCGGGGCGGTCCTGCGCCCTCGCTCAACCCGCCGGCCGCTGACGGGCCCGTCGCAGCGCCTTGTCCGTGGCGTCGGCCACCAGCACCGCGGGTGCCGCCGCCAGTGCCACGGCCCACCCGAGGAGCGGCGGCAGCGCATGCCCGAGCAGTCCGGCCAGCGGCGGGACGCCGAGGAAGGCCGCGAGGGCGAGCGCCTCCACCACGACCGCCACCAGCAGCAGCCGGTTGCCCCGCCGGCGCAGCCGCCACGGCGGGCGGTGCTCGCTGCGGCAGGCGAACGCCGCCGCGAGCTGGCCGGCGACCACGGCGGTGAACGCGGCCCCCGACGCCGCCGCCACGACGTGCGGCGCCGGCACCGGTCCGCCCGGCCGCCACCCGGCGGCCGCCATGACGGCGACGAACGCCGCCATCTCGACGACCGCCTCGGCCGGCCCGAGGACCCCGAAGACCCGGCGCAGCAGGGCCGCGTCCAGGAGCCGGCGCCGCTCGGCGCCCCGGCGCAGGACATTCCTGCTGGGCGGCTCCGCTCCCAGGGCGAGCGCCGGCAGCAGGTCGGTGCCGATGTCCAGGGCGAGGACCTGGAGGACGCCGAGCGCCAGCGGGAACCGTCCGCCCGACAGCGCCCACACGACGAACGGGGTCAGCTCCGCCACGTTGTCGGTCAGGTGGTACGTGAGGAACCGGCGGATGTTGGTCGACGTCGCGCGACCCTGCTCGACGGCGGCCACCACGGTGGCGAAGTCGTCGTCCATCGTCGATGGCCGTGGCGCGGGACCTCTGACACTGGTGCCCGGGACCGGCCGCGGCTGGAGTCGACGGGGTGGCCGGGTCACGAAGCAGCGGACGGGCACGGGGGGTGACGTGACCGCGACCCGCGAGCCCGCCGGTGCCGCGCCCGGGGTGCCGAGCGGCTGGGAGGGCGCCGAGGTGGCCGTCGTCGACACCGACGGCGTCATCGTGGCGGTCAACGACGAGTGGATGGACTTCTGCCGGCGCAACGGGGGCGACCCCGTGCTCTGCGGCGTCGGGACCTCCTACCTCGCCGCCTGCGACCAGGCCGCCGGCGACCCGGTCGCCGACGCCGTCGGCGCCGCGCTGCGGGCGGCCGTCGAGGGCCGCCGGAGCGTGCCCGAGCGGGTGATCGTCCCCTGCCACACCCCGACCGCACGGCGCTGGTACGACATCCACGTGGTGCCGCGGGTGGGCGACGACGGGGAACCGCAGGGGGCCTCCGTCGCCGTCGTCCCCCTCGCCGCGCCCGCCGACCCCGAGAGCTCCGCCGCCGCCGCCCGCCTCGGGCTGCCCTACGGCGACCTGCTCGACGTGCTCGACCTCGTCCCGGACCCGGTGCTGGTGCTCGACCGCCGGCTGCGGGTGGTGCACGCCAACCTCGGGGCCGCCCACTGGCTCGGCTACGCGCCCGACCACCTGGCGGGGCTGTCGCTCACGGACCTCGGCACGCCGTCCGGCGCCGGGCCGGACCCGCTCGCGCCGCGCGTCGCGGACGCCATCCGGGACGCCCCCGACGGCTCCCTGGTGCAGCGCTGGGAGTTCCGGTCCCGCGCGGGCGAGGTGCGGACCGCCGAGGCGCACCTGCACCTGAGCGGGGGCGCGGGGGACGGGGTGCGCGTGGTCCTCGTGGCGCGCGACGTCGCCGAGCGGGAGGCTCAGGACCGGGTGCGCCGGCGGCAGGCGATGCTGGCGGCCCGGATGGCCGATATCACGACGGCCCTCCTGGGGGGCTGCGCGCCGGAGGACGTGTACGACCGGGTCGCGGCCGCCGCGGTCGAGGTGACCGAGGCCGACGACGCCGCCGTCGTGCTGCCGGACGGGCGGGGCGGGCTGCTGCGGGCGGCCGTCGCCGGCGAGGCGGCACGGGCCATGGAGGCCGCCCGGGTGCCGGTCAACCCGGCCGTCGCCGCCGCGGCCTTCGACGGCGGCCGCGGCGTCGCCTTCGACACCATGCCCGACCCCGACCCCGCCGTCCGCGGCCTGGTGGGCCCGGTCGCGGTCTCGCCCGTCGTGGTGGCGGACCGGGCCCACGGCATGGTGTCCGTGGCGCGCCGGCCAGGGGCTCCGGCCTTCTCCGAGGCCGACGTCGACCTGCTCGACCGCCTCGCCGTGCAGCTCGGCCTGGTCGTCCAGATCGCGCGCGGCCGCGCGGCGCGCCAGCGTCTCGCGCTGCTGCAGGACCGGCAGCGGATCGCCCGGGACCTGCACGACACGGTGATCCAGGACCTCCTCGGTCTCGGCATGCACCTGCACGCCGAGACCGGCCACGAGCCGGACCCCGCCCGCCGGGCGCGGGACTCCGAGCTCGTCGACCGGCTGGACCGCGTGGTGCGGGCGCTGCGGGCGGCCGTGTTCCAGCTGCGGGACACCCCGCCCGGGGCCACGGTCACCGACACCGTGGAATCGCTGGTCGCCGAGGCCGCCCGGGCTCTCGGGCACGTGCCAGCCCTGCGACTGACCGGCCCGGTCGACGACCTGCCGGCGGAGCCCGCCGCCGAGGTGGCGCCCGTCCTGCGGGAGGCGCTGTCCAACGTCACCCGCCACGCCGCCGCCCGGAGCACGAGGGTGTCCGTGACGGTCGGCGGGGGGCACCTGCGGCTGGTGGTCGAGGACGACGGCCGGGGACCGGCGGCGGACGGGCGCGGCGGCACCGGCCTGGTCAACCTCCGCCAGCGGGCGGCCGCGCTGGGCGGGGACGCCGGTCTCACGGCCCGGCCGGAGGGCGGCAGCCGGTTGTGGTGGACCTGCCCGGTCCGGCCGTCCGTGGCGGACCCGCCGGTGCCCTGACCGGCGGGCTCGCTCAGCCGGCCGGATCCCGGCGGACGGCCTCCTCCGCCAGGACGGACAACCGGCCGAGGCCCGCCCGGGCCGCCAGGCGGCGGGCGAGCGGCCGGGACCGCGCGACGACCTCGGCCACGTCCACGGTCACGACGTCACCGCCCGCGACGCTGGGCCGCCCGCCGACCCAGACCTCGCGCACCTCCCGGCTGCCCGCCACCCACACCACGGCCTGGTACGGGTCGTGGACGTTCGCCAGGGCCGGGGACGTGCCGTCGAGGACGACGACGTCCGCCGCCTTGCCGGGCTCCAGCGAGCCGACCTCGTCCGCCATCGCCAGGGCGCGCGCCCCACCGATCGTCGCCATCTCGAACGCCTCGCGCGCCGACATGGCGGTGGCCTGCAGCGCTGTCACGCGTGCCAGCAGCGCCGCCGACTTCACGGCCTGGAGCATGTCCTGGGAGTCGTTGGACGCCGCTCCGTCGACGCCGATACCCACGTCGACGCCGAGCCGGCGCAGCTCGGCCACGGGTGCCGCCCCCGAGGCAAGGATCATGTTGGCCACCGGGTTGTGGGCCACCCCGACGCCGTGCCCGGCGAGGATCTCGCGGTCGGCACGGTCCACCCACACGCAGTGCGCGGCGATCGTCGGGGTCCCGAACAGCCCCTCCCGGGCGCAGTGGGCGACCGGTGTCACGCCGAACCGCTGCACCGCGGCGGTCACCTCCTCGCGGACCTCCTGGAGGTGGACGTGGACGCCGTGACTGCCGGAGCGGGCCAGCTCGACGGACCGGGCGAGCATCGCCTCGCTCACCGACAGGGCGGTCGACACCCCGACCCGGAACGTCGAGAGCCGGCTCGCGGCGGCCGCCGCCCGCAGCGCCAGGTGCTCGGCGACGAAGGGATCGGGCGACGGCGCCCCCACGTCCCGCCCGCAGTAGGCGACCACCCCGCGCAGGTTGAGCGCGTCGAGGGCGCGGACGACCTCGGGGGTGACCGGCTGGTCGCCGCCGGGCTCGCAGTAGAAGAGGTCGCTCGCGGTGGTGATGCCGCTGCGCAGCATCTGGATCCCGGCGAGCTGGGTGCCGACGAACGCCTCCTCGCGCCCGACGTGGGCCATGCACGGCTCGATGAGGGCGTCGATCCACTCCCACAGCGTGTAGCCCTCGGCGATGCCGGCGAGGAGCCCCTCGGAGAAGTGGCCGTGGGTGTTGACGAAGCCCGGCAGGACCAGGTCGTGCGGCCCGCCCGCCGCGGCGGCCCGGGGGTGGGCGGCCCGGAGCCCGGCGTACGGGCCGACCGCGACGATCCGGTCGCCGGCGACGAGGACGGCGCCGTCCGGGACGGCGTCCGGCACCCCGCTGCCGGGGGCGGCCGCCGTGAGCACCCAGGCACCGCGCACGAGCGTCCCGGGGTCCGCCTCGGTGGTGGTCACCGGTGATCCCTAGATCACGCCGCCCTCCCGGCGCAAGCCGCGACGACGGCCGGCCCGGCGCGAACGGGTGATCCCGGGACCAAGGTCTCGATCCACCGCCGCCGGGCCCTCAACGACGCCGCCGACGCGCCCGACGTATCCGGAGTCCGATCACGGGTCCGGTATTCGAAGGGAGGCGGCGTGGCGCACCCGTCCGTGCGGGCCGCCGCCCTGGTGGCGGCGCTCGCCCTGGGGTACCCGATGCTGGCCCAGACGACGTTCTGGTTGGCCAGCGACGGCACCCCGGCGTTCTTCCCGGCCGCCGGGCTCACCCTGGGCGTCCTGCTGCTCAGCCCGTTGCGGCTGTGGCCGGTACTGCTGGCGGTGGTCGTGGTCGCCGAGACCGGGCTCGACCTCGCCCACGGGCTGCCGCTCACCACGTCCCTGCACCTCGGGCTGGCCAATGCCGTCGAACCGCTCGTGACCGCCGGCCTGATCCGGTGGTACAGCCGCGGGCCGACCCGCCTGGCCGATGTCCGCGACGTGGTCTGGTGGGGCGCGGCATCCGCGTCCGGTACGGCCGTCAGCGCGACGCTCGTGCTCCCGGCTCTCGTCGGGTCCTCCGCGGGCGCCTGGGAGGGGGCGGCGTCCCTGTGGCTCGCGTGGTGGTCCGGGGACCTGGTCGGGCAGATGGTGCTCGCCCCCTTCATCTGCTCCTTCACCGCGATCACCCCGCCCGTCCCCCGGCACGCGGGGCAGCGGCTCGAGATCGCGGGCCTGCTGGGCGCCGTGGCGCTGGTGTCCGCCGGGGCGCTGGTGGTGGCACCCGCGCTGCTCCTCTTCGTGCTCGGCATGGCACTGGCCTGGGTGGCCCTGAGGTTCACCATCCGGGGCGCGGCGCGGTTCGCCGTCGTGGTGGCGGCGACCGTCCAGGTCGCCCGGGCGCTGGGGGTGGTGCCGGGCGGGCTGGACGAGCTGACCCTGCACACCTACGCCCAGTTCTTCCTGCTGGTCACGTTGAGCGGCGGGCTCCTGCTCGCCGCCGAGGCCGGCCGGCGCGCCCGGGTGGAGCAGGAGCTGCGGGAGCGCGAGGCGGTCCTGCGCCACGACGCCACCCACGACGTGCTGACCGGGCTCGCCAACCGGTCCCTGCTCGTCGACCGCCTGACCGTGGCGCTCGACCGGCGGGCCGCCGGCGGACCCGACGTCGCCGTGCTCTACGTCGACCTCGACGGGTTCAAGGCGGTCAACGACACCCGCGGCCACGACGTCGGGGACGAGCTGCTCCGGCAGGTCGCCCGCCGCCTGGAGGCGGTCGCCCCGGCGGGTGCGACCGTGTCGCGGCTGGGGGGCGACGAGTTCGTCGTCGTCGCGACCGGCCTCGACGCCGCGGCGGCCCGCGACCTCGCGGACCGGGCGGCCGCCCGCCTCGCCGCGGCGGTCCGGGTCGCGGACGCCGACCTCGACACCTCGGCGAGCATCGGGGTGGCCGTCGCCCGGGGCGCCGACGTCACCGCGGACGACATGCTCCGAGAGGCCGACCAGGCCATGTACCAGGCCAAGCAGGCCCGTCCCCGGCACCTGCCGGGGCCCCGGGTCGCGGTCCGCGCCGGCTCGGCCGGCCGGCGCACCCGGGAGGCCGCGCTGCGGCGTGCCCTCGACCGGGACGAGCTCGACGTCTGGTTCCAGCCGGTCGTGCGGCTGGAGGACCGGTGCGCCGTGGGCGTGGAGTCGCTGGCCCGGTGGCGCCACGACGGCCGGGTGCTGCGCCCCGGGGAGTTCCTCGACGACGCGGCCGCGCTGGACGTGCTGGCGGGCATCGAGGAGTGGGTCGTCGACCGCGCGGTGTCCCGGCTCGCCCGGTGGGACGCCGTGCTGGGCGCCCACGCCCCGGACTGGGTCTCCGTCAACCTGTCGGGGGAGCGGCTCGTGCGACCCGCCGGTCTCGCCCCCCTCGCAGAAGCCCTCGCCCGCCACGGCGTCGACCCGCGCCGGGTGGTCGTCGAGGTGGACGGGGCCGGACTGGCGGGCGCCGCACTGGTGGGGACGAACGCCCACGCCGAGCTCGCGGCGCTCGGTGTGGGGGTCGCCGTCAACGACTTCGGGGTCGGAGGCGGCGTGGCCGCCCTCCGGTCGCCCGCCGTCACCATGATCAAGCTCGACCGGTCGTTGATCGGCGAGCTCGGAGCCACGGAGACCGGCACCGCGGTCGTGGCCGGAGTCCTCGCTCTCGCCGACGCCCGAGGCGTCGCCGCCGTCGCCGCGGGGGTCGAGTCCGCGGCCCAGCTCGACGCCCTCGACGGCCTGTCCCGATCGCCCGCCGGGGGCCCGCGCCTGGCCCAGGGGTACCACCTCTGCCCGCCGCTGGCCGCCGGCGACGTCGAGGCGTGGCTGGACCGCCGGGCGCCGGTGCCGGGAAGCGCCTCCGTAGCTGCGGTGCAAGGGTAGGGTCCACGACCTGCACCCGACGGCAACGCCCGGTCGTGCCGACGCGTACCTGGAGGACAACGCTCACGATCCGGGTCCCGGCGGCCCTCGCGGCCGGACCGCGGACGGGCATTCGGAGGCCTGCCCGCGCCGCACCCGTCAGCACGAACGGCTCAGACGAGCGTGAGCTGCTCCGGGCCGGCGACCGCCGGGGCGGATGGCGGCGTGGGGGCGCGGCTCTCGTGGCCCGACCGGCCGGGTCGTCCCCCCCGCAGCCCGTACCGGGCGGTGAGCTCGTGGACCCGGGCGGACAGCTCCTGCTCGAACGAGCGGGGCACCGACGCCCGGCCGCGGTACAGCGCGCGGTAGGCCTCGACCTTGTCCGGGTGCTCCCGCGCCAGCCATGCCGCCCACCACTCCCGGGCCCCCGCCGGCAGCCGGAGCACGAGGGGGGACAGCCACGTGGCGCCCGAGGCCGCGACGGCCGCGACGGTCTCCTCCAGCTGCTCGTCGGAGTCCGTGAGGTACGGCAGCACCGGTGCCATGAGCACCCCGCCGCCGAGACCGGCCCGCGCCACCTCGCCGATCATCCGCAGTCGCCGGTGCGGGCCGGGGGTGCCAGGCTCGACCGAGCGCCAGATCCCCTGGTCCACCGACCCGACGGAGGTCGTGACCGACACCTCGGCGCGGCGGGCCCCCGCCCGCAGCACGTCGAGGTCCCGGAGCACGAGCGTGCCCTTGGTGAGGATCGAGAACGGGTTGCCGGCGGCCGCCAGCGCCTCCAGGACGTCCCGGGTCACCCGGTAGCGGCCCTCGGCCCGCTGGTACGGGTCGACGTTGGTGCCCAGGGCGATCCGCTCGCCCGCCCAGCGGGGCGACGCCAGCTCCCGGGCCAGGACCTCGCCGGCGTTGACCTTGACGACGACGCGGGAGTCGAAGTCGGCGCCGGCGTCGAGGTCCAGGTAGGTGTGGGTGCGCCGGGCGAAGCAGTAGACGCACGCGTGGGTGCAGCCGCGGTACGGGTTGACCGTCCACCGGAACGGCACGGGCGAGGTGTCGGGCACCCGGTTGAGCACCGACTTCGCCCGGACCTCGTAGAACGTGACCCCGCGGAACTCCGGGGTGTCGAACCGCCGCTCGACGGCGCCGAGCCCGGTCAGCGGCAGCGTGGGCGGCCCCGCCGGCATGGCCTCGAGCGTCTGCGCCTGCCACCGCACCGGCCCATGGGAACACGTGTTCGACCCCACCGTCCACCGTGCGCAGGCCCCAGTCGCCGAAAGTGCCCGCCGGGTGGTGCTGGTCCGGTGTGTCGTCGCCGGAAGTGCCCGCCGGGTGGTGGCGGGTGGGCGATCAGGCGGCGCGGCGGAGGCGCCAGCGGGCCCGGACCCGGTGCCAGGCCGTGAGGCCGCGGTCGGCCCGCCAGCGCCGCAGGGCGCGGACCAGCTCGGCCCTGGGGGTCGTGCCGGGGTCCTCGGCCAGGGCGCCGAGCAGGGCGGTCGCGGCCGCGTCGCGCTCGGCGGGAGTGGGCGGGACCGCGCCGAGAGCCGCTGCTACCGGGGCCACGAGACCGGCCACCGCCGCGTCCAGCAGCCCGGCGAACTCCTCGGCGGTGAGGGCGAGGGCGTCACCGGACTCGGGCACCGGCCACCCCTCCGCGTGCACCAGCCAGAGAGCCTCCCGTTGCGGCAGCGGGGCCGTGGCAAAGGCGGAGCGGGCGGCCGGCACGGCCGCGTCCCCGTGGCGCGACCACGGCAGGGTGGCCCACGGGACCGTGCCGGTCGGGGACTCCGGACGCGTCCCGGCGCCCGGCTGCGGCGACCCTGACGGCGACCCCGGTCGCAGGGGCGGCGGGGTGGCCGGTGTCGCCACGGCCCGGCCGGTGGTCACGAGGATCCCGTACAGCCAGGCCCGGAAGGTGCAGTGCCAGGTGAACATGTCGAGCCCGGGCAGCGCGACGGCCCACGTGCGCAGCACCAGCCGGTCCACGGCCGGGCCGGGCGGGACGTACAGGGCTGCCGTCCGCCGCATCGGGGGGTCGTGCCGGTCGGCGAGCAGCCCCAGCGCCTTACCGCTGCCCAGGCGCAGGGCCTCGTACAGGACGCCGTCCGGGACCCCGTCCTCCGGCACCTCGCCACGGTAGCCCCGTTCCCGGCAGCAGCGCCGAGACGTCGGCGGGGGCGGCGACCGCGCCCCGCCTGGCGGGCCACTGGACGCCCCGTCCCCGGGTCGCGGCGGTAGGGCTCAGCGGCTCAGCGGCGGTCTCGTGGACCACCGCCAGGCGGATCCCGCCGACCTCGGCCCGCGCGACCTCGGGCAGCCGGGCCCGCAGCTGCGGGCCGTCGTTGTTGCCGACGACCGCCACGAGCCGCGCCGGGTCGCCTCCGAGCCGCTCCAGCAGCCGGTCGAGGAGGTCCACGGTCACCCAGTCGCCGGCGTGGACCACCACCTCGGCGGCGTCGACGGCCCGCCACACCGGTTCCGCGAGGTCGCGGGCCCGGGCGGGGACGTGGGTGTCCGCGAGCACGAGCAGCCGGGTCACGTCGGCAGCGTCCCAGCCCGGTCGCCCGGCCGCGACGGGCGGGGCGCCGGTCCGGCTGCGACACTGCCGTCCCGTGTCCGCCACCCTCGTCGCCAAGGACCTGGCCGCCGGGCACGGCGACCGGGTGCTGTTCTCCGGACTGGACCTCGTCGTCGCGCCGGGGGACGTCATCGGCCTCGTGGGCGCCAACGGCTCGGGGAAGTCGACGCTGCTCCGGGTGCTCGCCGGCGACCTCGCGCCGGAGGCGGGGTCGGTCTCCCCGAGTCCGCCGGACGCCGTCGTCGGCCGGCTGGCCCAGGAGGTCGAGCGCCGGGCCGGCGAGACGGTCGGTGCCCACCTCGCGCGCCGCACCCGGGTGGCCGGGGCCCAGGCGGCTCTCGACGCGGCGACGCAGGCGCTGGCGGCCGGGGCGCCCGACGCCGACGAGGCGTACCCGGCGGCCCTGGACCGCTGGCTGGCGCTCGGCGCGGCCGACCTCGAGGACCGGGCGGGGGAGGTGCTCGCCGACCTCGGCCTGACCGTGGCCCTGGACGCGGAGATGACCGCGCTGTCGGGCGGCCAGGGGGCCCGGGTCGGGCTCGCGGCGCTGCTGCTGTCGCGCTTCGACGTCGTGCTGCTGGACGAGCCGACGAACGACCTCGACCTCGACGGGCTGGCGCGCCTGGAGGGGTTCGTCCGGGGGCTGCGGGCGGGGTGCGTCGTGGTGTCGCACGACCGGGAGTTCCTCGCCCGCTGCGTGACCGGCGTCGTCGAGCTGGACCTCGCCCAGCAGCAGGTCCGGACCTTCGGCGGGAGCTACGAGTCGTACCTGGCTGAGCGAACGGTGGCGCGGCGCCGCGAGCGGGAGGCCTACGAGGAGTACGCCGACACCCGGGCGGGCCTGGAGGCCAGGGCCCGGATGCAGCGGGGCTGGATGGACAAGGGGGTCCGCAACGCGATGCGGAAGGCGTCGGACCCCGACAAGTTCATCCGCCACCGGCACCGGGAGGGCTCGGAGAAGCAGGCCGCCAAGGCGCGCCAGACCGAGCGGATGATCGAGCGGCTGGACGTGGTCGAGGAGCCGCGCAAGGAGTGGCGGCTGCAGTACTCGATCGCGGCGGCCCCGCGCGGCGGGCGGATCGCCCTGGCCGCCCGCGACCTCGTCGTCGACCGGGGCGGCTTCCGGCTCGGGCCCGTCACCCTGGACGTCGAGTCCGGCGACCGGGTCGGCATCACCGGGCCCAACGGCGCCGGCAAGTCGACGTTGCTCGGCGCCCTGGTGGGCAGGGTCGGACCGGCGGCGGGCACGGCGACCCGGGGGGCGTCGGTCGCGCTCGGCGAGGTGGACCAGGCGCGCCGGTCGCTGGCCGGGGTCGCGGCGCAGGAGGGGTCGGGGACGCTGCTCGACGCGGTCCGGGTCGAGCTGCCCGATCTCGCCCCGGCCGACGCCCGCACCCTGCTGGCGAAGTTCGGCCTCGGCGCCGACGACGTGCACCGCCCGGTCGCGGCGCTGTCACCCGGCGAGCGCACCCGCGCGGCCCTCGCGGTGCTCCAGATCCGGGGCGTCAACCTGCTGGTGCTCGACGAGCCGACCAACCACCTCGATCTGCCCGCCATCGAGCAGCTCGAAGCCGCCCTCGACGCCTACGAGGGCACGCTGCTGCTGGTCACGCACGACCGGCGGATGCTCGAGGCGGTCCACCTCACCCGGCGCTGGCACGTCGACGGCGGGGTCGTCACCGAGGAGGCGTGATCCTCACCGCGCACGGCGCGTGCGCGGTTACCCGTCGGTAGGTCACCATCGGGACGTGGTGGCGACGGGCGCGGCCGACGAGGTGGACCTGCGCGGGCGGGTCGAGGCGCGGTGGCGGCCGCTGGCCGACGAGCTGGCCGCGGTGGCCGCCCGCGACGACGTCGTGGGGGCGGCGCTCTGCGTCTACGAGGGCGACCGGTGCGTGGTGGACGTCGCCGCGGGCTGGACGGACCTGGAGCGGACCCGGCCGAGGCGGCTCGACGACCGCCACGTCGTCTTCTCGGCGGTCAAGGGTGTGGTGAGCGGGCTCGTCGCCTGCCTCGTGGCCGACGGGGTGCTCGACCTGGACGCGCCGGTCACCGAGCTGTGGCCGGAGTTCGGGGCCCACGGCAAGGCGCGGCTGTCGGTCGCCGACGTGCTGGCGCACCGGGCGGGGGTCCCGGCGGTGGACCGGCCGCTGACCCTCGCGGAGGTCCTCGACGTCGAGGCCCTGGCGGACGCCCTGGCCGCGCAGCGCCCGCTGTGGCCGCCGGGTCGGGCGCACGGGTACCACGCGTTCACCTGGGGGGCGCTGGTGTCCCGGCTGGTCACCCGGGCGACCGGCCGGCCGCTGCCCGACGAGCTGCGCTCCCGGGTGACCGACCCGCTCGGGGTGCCGTTCAGCATCGGCGAGCCGCCGGTCGGCGACGGGGGCGGCGAGGTGGTGCCCCTGGTCGCGGCGCCGACCGCGCCCGCGGCGACGGCGGCCGCCTTCGCGGCCGCCCGTGCCACCCGGGCGCTGGGCTGGCGGGCCATGACCATGGACGGGACGTTCGACGACCCCGACGGCTACGGCGTCGTGGCCGAGTGGCCCGAGGTCCGGCGGGCGGTCCTGCCGGCCTCGGGCGGGGTGTCCGACGCCCGGTCGCTGGCTCGGGTCTACGCCGCTCTGGTGTCCCCGGTCGACGGGGTCCGCCTCGCCGACCACCCGGCGATGAGCGCGGCGACCCGGGTCCGCAGTTCCGGCTTCGACCTCTGCCTGGTCCGGCCGAGCGCCTTCGGGGCGGGCTTCGCCCGCCGGTCGGCGTCGTTCCCGCTGCCGTTCCCCACGTCGTTCGGCCACACCGGGGTCGGGGGGGTGGTCGCCTTCGGCGACCCCCGCACCGGCGTCTGCGCCGCCTACGTGCCGAGCCGGGTGACCGTCGACGTCTCGACGGACCCGAACTGGCGACGGCTGGCGCGGGTGCTGCGCCGGGTCGTCCTGGGCGGCCGGCCGCGGCCGAGGGTGCCCCTGGTGCGGCCGCGGGAGGCGACGGGACGTCCGCGGCCCTGAGCCACCTCGCCTCGGAGATCACCACGCCTCGGACGCCACCGCCTCGGACGTCCCGGTGGGCGGGGCGCCGCCGGCCGGGTGGACGGCGTCCCGGCGGACCAGGAGGACCGCGGCCAGGGCGGCGGCGGCGACGAGGGCCGCGGTCAGGGTCAGGGCGTCCGTGAGGCCGTCCGCCAGCGCCGACCTGGCGGCCTGGGCGAGGAGGGGGGCAGCATCGGGGGGCGCCTGGGCGAGCACGTCGGCCGTGCCGCCGGCGGCGACGGCCGAGCCGATCTCACGGACGGGCGTACCGGGCGGCACCAGGGCGGAGATCCGCTCGACGACGCCGTCGCGGACGCGTGCCTCGAACAGCGCGCCCAGCACGGCGACGCCCACGGCGACCCCCACCTGCCGGGCCGTGTTGACGGCCCCGGTCGCCATGCCGGCCCGCTGCGGCGGCACCGCGGCCAGGGCCACCTCGGCCAGCAACGGTGTGCTCATCCCGGTGCCGATGCCGGTGACGACGAGGCCGGGGATCAGGGCCTGCCAGGTCTCCGCCGTCCCGACGCGCAGCATGAGGACCACGCCGATCCCGGTGACCATCATCGACGCCGTGAGCAGCCAGCGGATCGGGAACCGGCCGATGAGGGCCCGTCCGGTCACCGCCGCCAGCACGAAGGAACCGATCGACAGCGGCAGGAAGCGCAGTCCCGAGCCGAGCGCGGAGTACCCGACCCCGGACTGCAGGAAGATCACGAGGTAGGCGAAGACGCCGAACAGTCCCGCGCTGAAGAGGAAGGCGACGAGCATCCCGCCGGTGAAGGTGGCGCTGGTGAACAGCCGCAGGTCGAGCATGGGCTGGCGCTGCCGCCACTGCGACACGAGGAACGCCGCCAGCAGCGCCCCGCCCGCGGCGAAGGCGGCGACGATCTCGCTGCTGCCCCAGTCGGCGGCGTTGCCCCGCACGACGCCGTAGACGATGCCGGTGAGGCCGGCGCCGAGCAGGACGAGGCCGAGCAGGTCGACGCGGCGCCCCGAGGGGTCGCGGCTCTCCCGCAGTACGAGCGCTCCGGCGATCAGGGCGAGCATCCCGACCGGGACGTTGACCAGGAAGATCCAGTGCCAGCTGAGGCCGTCGGTGAGCAGGCCGCCCACGAGGGGGCCGATCGCCACCGAGGCGGCCAGCGTGCCGCCCCAGACGCCGAGGGCGCCGGCCCGGTCCCGGCCCCGGAACTCGTTGCCCAGCAACGGCAGCGCGACGGCGAACAGGAGGGCACCGCCGACGCCCTGGAAGGCGCGGGCCACGTTGAGGGCGAGCGGCGTGCCGGCTGCGGCGCAGGCGGCCGACGCGAGGGTGAACACGGCCATGCCGAGCAGGAAGACCCGCTTGCGCCCGGTGATGTCGGCGAGGGAGGCCGCCGGCAGCAGGGCGGCCGCCAGGGGCAGCGTGTAGGCGTCGAGGGTCCACTGGATGTCGGTGAACGACGCCCCGAGGTCCGCGCGGATCGACGGCAGGGCGGTGGTCACGACCGACACGTCCAGGAGGAGCATGAAGGTGGCGACGCAGACGAGGAGGAGGGTCCACCCGCGACGGCTCATGAGTTCCCCCATAAAAAGTGACACCTGTAAGCTGACGAACGTTAGCTAACGCCTGTGAGGTCATCGTGTCAACACCCGGGTCGAGCGCCCGCCGCCGCAACGCGCGGGGTGAGGGGCAGCGCCTGCGCGCGGAGATCCTCGCCACGACCGTCGCCCTCATGGCCACCGGGGGCACCGACGAGACGCTCACCCTGCGCGGCGTCGCGCGCGAGGTCGGGGTGGCGCCGCCGTCGGTGTACCGGCACTTCCGGGGCCTCGACGAGCTGCTCGCGGCGGCCGTGGCGGAGATCCTCGGGTCGCTGCGGGCCGAGATGGAGGCGGCCGTCGAGGAGGTGGCCGATCCCGTGGAGCGGTTGCTGGAGCGGGCGCGGGCGTACGTGCGGTGGGGGGACGCGCGTCCCGGGCTCTACCGGGTGGTCTTCGAGGGCCGCACCCAACGCTCGGAGCAGATCCCCGCAGGCCGGGCCATCCGGTTGACGGCCGAGGAGGACCTGCGCGCGGCCATGGCGCGGGGGGCGCTGCCCCCGGCGGACCCGAGCGAGATCGCGTTCGCCCTGTGGGCGGTGCTGCACGGCATCGTGTCCCTGCGGGCGAACAAGCCCGGGGCCCCGTGGCCCACGGCGGAGCGGTTCGTCGACGTCGCCGTGCCGCGCCTGCTCGGCCTCCCCCGGGCGTGACACCTCAGGGCGTGCGGTCCTCGATCTCCCAGGCATGGTCCAGGACGTGCCAGGCGGTGCGGCGGACGTAGTAGCGGACCGGCCAGCGGGCGTCGCCGGCCGCCGCACGGATCCCGGCGACGATCCTCTCCCGCTGCTGCGGCCACGGGGTGCGCGGCGGGACCCGGACCCCGATCCGGCGGGTGTAGGTGCGCTCGGCCTCGCGGACGTGGTCGGCGACGGCGTCGCGGTCGCGGCCCCCGCCCCGCGGTCCCCTGCGGAGCTCGGCGGGAGCGCCGGCCGCGATCGCATCGAGAGCCGACCAGCAGGCACCGAGGACGAGGGCGAGCCGCTCGGCCTCGTCGGGGGTGACCGGACCGTCCTCGCCGGGTGCCATGACGTCGGGGGCGCCGAAGTCGGTGGTGGCGTTCCCGGGTGCGGCGCCCACGACCGTGAGGGCCGCGGGGCCGGGGGCCAGGCCGGCCGGGGCCACGACCCGGCGGTAGCGGTCCTCGTAGTCGTGCAGCGCGCCCACCGCGGCCTCGTCGCCGCCCTTCGCGCGCCGGCACCAGCCGGGCCAGTCGAGGGCCGAGGCGAACGTCCAGGTCCGACCGCGCTCGAGGAACACCGGCTCCGGCAGCGTCACCCTCGAAGTCTCACACCGTAAGGCTTCGATCACGCAGTGACATCCCGGTCATCGCGCGACCTTCCGGGCGCCGGCCGGCTCGGCGGTCCCCGTGAGCACCGCGACCCCCGCCGAGTACCGGTCGACGTCGACGTCGCCCATGAGCAGGCGCTGCAGGAGGAAGCCGGGGAGCATGCCGAACATCACCTGCCCGGCGGCCTCCACGTCGGAGTCGGGCGGCAGATGCCCGGCGTCACGCCAGCGGGCCACGACCGCGGTGAGGTCGGCGCGCAACGGGGCGTACATGTCCCGGACGATCCCGCGCAGGGCGTCGTCGCGCAGCGCCTCCCCCCACACCGTCACCGCGACCCGCGAGAAGTCGATCCCCTCGGTGTTCTCCGTGGCGCGCCGCAGCGCCGTGGTGAGGACGTGCCGCAGGGCCTCGGCGGGGGCGACCGGTTCGGGCGCCGCGAGGGTGGCGGCGAGCACGCCCCGGGCCGCGTCGAACACGGTGGCGGCGCAGGCGACGACGAGATCGTTCTTGCTGGGGAAGTAGCGGTACACGGCTCCGGCCGAGAGCCCGGACTCCCGGATGAGGTCGGCCATCGAGGTGGCGTGGAAGCCGTCCCGGGCGAATGCCCGTAGCGCGGCCGTGACGATCTGCTGCCGGCGCATCCGGAGGTGCTCGTCGGATCGCCGGGGCATGGCGACACGGTAGCCCAGGCATCGTCCAAGAAAGAACGGGCGTTCGTCTTGTGTGAGTGGGGGTGGCATGGCACGGTGACCTTATGACGAACGATCGTCCGCTTTACAAAGAGTCGCCGACGTCCTGGCGGGCGGTGGCAGCCCTCGCCGTGCTCGTCGCCGCCGTCGTCCCCCTGCTGGTCACGGCCTTCGCCTGGCCGGCGCTGCGGACGGCGCCGCGCGAGGTCCCGCTGGTGGTGGCGGGGCCGGGAGCGCTCGCCGCCCCCGCTGCCGAGGCGCTCACCGCCTCCCAGCCGGGTGCCTTCGACATCGAGGTGGCGGCGACACCGGAGGCGGCGCGCGCGAAGATCCTCGACCGCCGGGCCTACGGCGCCGTGCTCCTGGGACCGAACGGGCCGGAGGAGGTCCTCGTCGCCTCCGCCGCCTCGCCCACCGTCGCCCAGCTCCTCACCGAGGCCGCCACTCGGATTCCCGGCGGCGCGGGCCGCCCGGGCGGCGACGCCGAGGCCCCCCGGGTCCGGGTCACCGACGTGGCACCCACCCCGGCCGAGGATCCCCGTGGAGCCGGTCTGGCGGCGGCTGCCCTCCCCCTGACCCTGGCCGGGGTGCTCACCGGCGCTCTGCTGTCGCTGCGGATCCGCGGGGCCGGGCGGCGGCTGGGCGGCGCCGTGCTGACCGCGGCGCTCGTGGGGCCGGGTGTCGTCGCGGTGCTCCACGGCTGGCTGGGGGGCCTCGACGGCCCGGTCGTCGCCGAGGCCGGCGTCGTCGCGCTGGGTGTGCTCGCCGGCGGACTGGTCGTCCTGGGCGCCAAGGCCCTGTTCGGCACCGTCGGACTGGGTCTCGCCGCCGCCACCCTCGTGCTCCTCGGCAACCCGCTCTCGGGGGCGACGAGCGCGCCGCACCTGCTGCCGACCGGATGGAGCACGCTGGGGCAGGCGCTGCCCCCGGGGGCCCTGGTGTCCGCGTTGCGCGGGGTGTCGGGCTTCGACGGCGCCGGGACGGCGGGGCCGCTGCTCGTCCTCGCCGCCTGGGCGCTCGCGGGGTCGGCCGCCGTCCTGGGGGCGGCCGTGCTGAGCCGGCGCCGGGCCACGTCCGGCCGGACCGCCTCCGGCGCCCCC
>JBHJOJ010000309.1:0-3795 GCA_050329835.1 Kineosporiaceae bacterium
CAGCCCGGCGGCGGCCGCGGCGTGCACCCGGGCGACGACCTGGGCCGGGGCCCGGAGCAGCGTGTCACCGGCACGGTCGACGGCCGCCATCGCCCGCAGCGCCGCCACCGCGACGGCGAGCGCGGGGTCCCGTCCCGCGTCCGGGGAGGTGACGTCGGTCCGGCGGAGCACGTCGACCGGGACGCGCGCTCCCTCGGCGGCGGCCGAGGCCGACGCGGCCCGGACCAGGACCTCGGCATGGACCTCGGCGGCCCGCCGCCGCAGCGCCGGATGCCACCGCAGCTCGGCGTAGGCGGCGCCGACCTGCTCGGAACCGGTCACGGCGTCCGCCCGCCCGCCCCGGCGGTCGCGGGCGGCTCCGGGGCCGGGTCCGGAGGCGGCTCAGGGGGCGGGAACGGGACGCCTCCGGCCAGCACGCCCGCGTCGGGATCGGGCCCGGGCGTCCTGCCGTCCCCGCCGCGGACGACGTCCAGGCCGGGTCGCAGGGCCTCCGCGACCACGAGACCCGCCAGGACTGCCACCGCCAGCCACCGGCCGAGGGCGGCCTGGACCAGCGCCGGGCCGCTGCCCGCCTCGTCGAGGAAGACCCGGAAGACGCTCACGGCGTAGGCCACCTCGACGGCCTGCCACACGAGGAACCACTGCCAGCGCGGCCGGGCGAGGACGGCCAGCGGCAGCAGCCAGAGGACGAACTGCGGTGACCACACCTTGTTGGTGAGGAGGAAGGCGGCGACGACGAGGAACGCGACCGACGCCAGGCGCGGCGTCGTCGGCGCGAACCAGATCAGCGCGGCGATGCCCGCACAGCAGGCCAGGAAGGACGCCTGGGCGGCGGCGTTGAGGAGCCCCACGTCGCCCACGAGCCGGTCGAACGCGGGTCCCAGGGGGGTCCAGCCCAGCGGCAGGTTGTCGCCGACGAACCACAGCGAGCCCCAGTCGGCGCCCCGCTCGGAGGAGAACCGGTAGAACCGCGCCCACCCCTGCGGCGCGGCGAGGGCGACCGGCAGGTTGACGGTCGCCCACGCGGCGGCCGCTGAGCCGGTGACGACCCCGGCCGCCCGGCGCCCGGCCGGGGTCCCGGCCCGCAGGCACAGCAGGACCAGCGGCCCGAGGACGAGCAGCGGGTAGAACTTCGCCGCGGCCGCCAGCCCGAGGAGGACCCCTGCGGCCACCGGGGACCGTCGCTGCCAGGCGAGCAGGGCGAGGGTGGTGAGGGCGACGGCGAGCAGGTCCCAGTTGATCCCGGCACCGATCGCGAGTCCCGGCGCGAGGGCCAGCAGCACGGCGTCGCCCGGCCGGTCGCGGCGCATCAGCGCCACGGCCGCCACCGTCACCAGGGCGAGCACCACCAGCACGGCCGCGGTCGCCCAGAAGAAGACCAGCCCCTCGTCCGCCCCACCCAGCAGGCCCCGCCCGCCCAGGGCGTTCACAGGCAACCCGACGGCCGCCATCAGCGCCCCGGTCAGGACCGGGTACTCGAGGTCGGCCTGGAGGTAGGGCCACAGCCCGTCGGCGAGACCGCGCCCGCCGTACAGCGGCAGGATGTCGCTGTAGCAGGCGTGCGCCCACGGCTCGCCCTCGACGGGCACGCCGTCGTGGCAGGGGCGCTTGTGGGCGAACCCGATCGCGAGGGTGACCATCGCGAGCGCGAGGACGCCGGCGAGCGGGAGGGCGCGGCGCGGGCGGGGCGTCGGCGACGGCATGGCCGACATTCTGTCGACACCGCCCATACTGCCCGGGTGCCGACCACGATGGCCGGCCCGCTGGTGCCGGGACCCGCGGGAGTCCAGGTGGCCGCGGTCCTCCTGGTCCTCGCGCTCGCGGTGGCGCTGGTGGCGGCGGGGTGGTGGCTGTCCCGCCGCCGGCTGGCGAGCGACGCCGACCGGGCCGCGTTCGCGACCCTGCACCGGGCCACGCTGGCGGCGCCGAGCCTGCGCCAGGGCCTCACCGAGACGGGGGTCCGGCCGGCGGCGCGCCACCTGCGGGCGCTGCTCGGGGCGACCGCGGTGGCGGTGGTCGCCGACGGGCGGCTGCTGTCCTGGGACGGCGGCGCGTCCTCGCACGCCGACCGCGCCGTGGCCGACGCCGGGGGCGCGGTGCGCACCGGCCGCACAGAGGTGGTGACCGGCCGGTCGCTGCGCTGCCCCGACGGTCGGTGCCCGCTGGTGGGGGCGGTCGCCGCGCCCGTCGTCGTCGACGGGGTGCGCGAGGGCGTCCTGCTCGCCTACACGGCGACGGTGCCGTCGGTGCAGCTGGTGAGGGCCACCGAGGAGGTCGCCCGCTGGGTGGCGGGGCAGGTGGCGCTGGCCGGCCTCGACGCGGAGCGGGCCCGCGCCGCCGAGGCGGAACTGCGCGCCCTGCGCGACCAGATCAGCCCGCACTTCGTCTACAACTGCCTGGCGGCCATCGCGTCGTTCGTGCGGACCGACCCGGACCGGGCCCGGGAGCTGCTGCTGGAGTTCGCCGACTTCACCCGCTACTCGTTCCGGCGCGAGGCCTTCACCACCCTCGCCGAGGAGCTGCGCAACGTCGAGCGCTACCTCATCCTCGAGCAGGCGCGCTTCGGGGACCGGCTCTCGGTCGACCTGCGCATCTCCCCGGAGGTGCTCCCGGTGACGATCCCGCTGCTCACGGTGCAGCCGTTGGTCGAGAACGCCGTCC
Organism: Kineosporiaceae bacterium; assembly: GCA_050329835.1. GTDB lineage: Bacteria > Actinomycetota > Actinomycetes > Actinomycetales > JBBAYJ01 > JANNOG01. The sequence goes on from JBHJOJ010000309.1 coordinate 2,662, forward strand.
GGCACGGGATGGCGGGCCGGCCCGTCACGGTCCGGGTGGAGGCCGCCGACGCCGGGGAGGACGCGGTGATCTCGGTCGAGGACGACGGCGCCGGGGCCGACCCGGAGGAGATCCGCGCAGTGCTCGACGGCGCCGTGGGGTCCCGGTCGGTGGGCCTGCTCAACGTGGACTCCCGGCTGCGCCGCGCCTTCGGCGACGCGGCCGGCCTCGCCGTGGAGACCGCACCCGGAGCCGGCACCCGCGTGGTGTTCCGGGTCCCCAAGTACGCGGCCGGGGTCCGGGCCCGCGTCTCCGGGTGAGCAGGTGCCCTACGCTCGTCGGATGGCGGGGCGGGCGCCCCGGTCGGGCGCGGGTGCGGACGTCGGCCTGCGGGTGCTGGTCGTGGACGACGAGCAGCCCGCCCTGGCCGAGCTGGCGTACCTGGTGCGGCGGGACCCGTCGGTCGCCGAGGTCGCCGCCGCCGCCAACGCCGAGGACGCGCTGCGGCACGTCGGCACCGGGCGGTTCGACGCCGTCCTCACCGACGTCCAGATGCCCGGCTTCGACGGCCTCGCGCTGGCGCGCGCCGTCGCCCGGCTCGCCCGCCCGCCCACGGTCGTCTTCGTCACCGCGTACGAGGAGCACGCGGTGGCGGCCTTCGACCTCGACGTCGCCGACTACGTCCTCAAGCCGGTCCGCGCGGAACGACTGGCCGAGGCGCTGCGACGGGTCCGGGCCCCCCTGGCCGGCGGGAATCCCGGTGCCGCGACGGATGACGACGAACGGGTCGCGGTGGATCTCGGCGGGGTCACCCGCTTCGTGCGGCGCGCCGCCGTCGAGTGGGTCGAGGCGCACGGCGACTACGTGCGCCTGCACCTGGCGGGCGAGGCGCACCTGGTCCGGGTCCCCCTCGGGACGCTGGAGGAGCGCTGGGCAGGTGCCGGCTTCGCCCGGGCCCACCGCTCGGTGCTCGTCAACCTCGGCCACGTCCGGGAGGTCCGCTCGGACGCCGGCCGGTGGTCGGTCGTCACCACCGGAGGGGCCCGGCTGCCGGTGAGCCGACGGCAGGCGCGGGAGCTGCGGACGGCGCTGGCCGCGGCCGTCGGCGGCGCCCCGGGCCGGGGCGGGGCATGACGGACGACCGGCCGCTCGAAG
>JBHJOJ010000310.1:0-6174 GCA_050329835.1 Kineosporiaceae bacterium
ACCCGGTCCGCCCACCGGGCCAGCAGGCGCCGGTCGTGCGACACCGCGACGACGGCGGCGCCGGTCTCGGCCTGCCAGTCCCGCACCAGCCGGACGAGCTGGGCGGTGCTCGAGGCGTCGAGCATGGCCGTCATCTCGTCGCACACCAGGTACCGGGGGTCCAGCGCCAACGCCCGGGCCAGGCAGGCCCGCTGCAGCTGGCCGTCGCTGACCTGGTGCGGGCGGCGGCGCAGCAGTTCCGGGGCGAGGTGCACGCGGTCGGCGAGCCGGGCCACGGCCTCGTCGACGTCCCGGCGTCCGCCGCGGGACCCGCGACCGGCCAGCCGCAGCGGCTCGGCGACGACCTCCCGCAGCGGGTAGCGCGGGTCCACGGACGCCCTCGGGGACTGGAAGACGGCCCCGAGCCGGCGCCGCAGCCCCGGTGGCGCCGCCGTCCCCCACCGGGACACCACGGTCCCGTCCACCGACACCGACCCGCCCGCCGGGCGGTGCAGCAGGCAGAGGACGCGCGCGAGCGTGCTCTTGCCCGAGCCGCTGGGGCCGGCCACCCCGACGGTCTCCCCCGGCGCCACCGACACGTCGACCCCGTCGAGGACCAGCGGCCCGCGGCCGTACCGGGCGGACACGCCGGTCGCGGTGAGGCTCACCCGGTCGCCTCCGCTCCCGGCAGCGGGTGGTGGCACGCCACCGCGGCCCGCCCCGACGCCGGCACCCCCGACCCGAGCACCCCCGACCAGAGCACCCCCGACACCGGCACCCCCGGCCCCAGCACCGGGGCGATGTCGCAGGCCGCGGTCCGGCGACCGCAGCGGGGTGCGAACACGCACCCGTCGACCCGCTCCCCCGGGGCCGGCGGGTCGCCCGGCACCGGGGTGAACGCCCGGTCCGGCAGCGAGTCCAGGAGCCCGGCGGCGTACGGGTGCGCCGGACCGGCGAAGAACCGCCCGGCGGGCGCACGCTCGACCACCCGGCCCGCGTACAGCACGACGACCTCGTCCGCGACCGCCTCGGCGGCGGCGAGGTCGTGCGTCACGACGAGCACCGCCGCACCGCGGGCGGCCTCCTCGCCGAGCTGGGCCATCGCCTCGTCCGCGAGCTGCGGGTCGAGACCGCTCGTCGGCTCGTCGGCCAGCAGCAGGTCGGCGCCCGCCACCAGGGCCAGTGCCAGGGCCGCCCGCTGCAGCTGGCCGCCGGACAGCTCGTGGGGGTACCGCGCCCGCAACTCCCACGGGAACCGGGCCCGATCGGCGGCGACGCGGCCGCGTGACGGGTCCCCGACGACGGCGGCGGCCTCCGCGAGCTGCGAGGCGACGGTGCGCACCGGTGTCAGCCAGGTGGCCGCGCTCTGCGGCACCAGGGCCACCCGCCGGCCCCGCACCCGGCGCGCCAGCGCCGCGCGGTCGGCGAGGTCGACCTCGACAGGCTGCCGGCCGTCCCGCGCGGGAAGGGTGAGGCGCCCGCTGACCTCGGCGGACCTCGGGAGCAGACCGAGCATGGCGGCGACGGTCACGGACTTGCCCGCCCCGCTCTCCCCCACCAGGGCGGTCACGGCACCGGGCCGCAGGTCGAGATCCACGCCGTGCACCGTCGGCAGGGACGCCGTCGCCCCCGGGAAGGTCACCGACAGCCCCCGCACCCGGGCCGCCGGCACCGCGTCCACCGCCGGGGGGGCGGCCTGGACGGCCGTCACCACCGCTCGTCCTCGGGCAGCCGGGCCGACCAGCGTCGCCGGAGCTCGCCGGAGGCCGCGAGGACGCACAGCCCGAGCAGCACGACGAACGCGCCCGGGGTGACCGCGGGCCACCACTGGCCCGCCAGCAGCGCCCCCTGCCCCTGGGCGATCATCGTGCCGAGGCTCGGCAGGTGCGGCGGCAGCCCGAGGCCGAGGAAGCTCAGCGCGGACTCGTGCATGATCGCGTGCGGGACCATGAGGGACCAGGCGAGCAGCGCGTGCGGCGTGACGGCGGGCACGTGGTGGCGCAGCGCGACCTGGAGCCGCCCGGCACCGGCGAGGACGGCGGCGTCCACGTATGGCCGCTCCCGCAGCGCCAGCACGATCGACCGGACGATCCGGGCGGTCGACACCCAGTGCGTGAGGGCGATGCTGGCGATCACCGCGCCGAGCGAGGGCCGGAACAGGGCGACGACGAAGATCCCCAGCAGCAGGTGCGGGACGGCGGCGATCGCGTCGACGGTCCGCATGAGCGCCCGGTCCACCCAGCCGCCCGCCGTGCCCGCCACCACCCCGACGACGGTGCCGACGAGCCCGGCGACGAGGGCCGCGACCAGCCCGACCACCAGCGACACCCGGAGCCCGGCGAGGGACCGGAGCAGGACGTCGCGACCCGAGGCGTCCGTGCCCAGGGGATGCTCGGCCGAGGGCGGCGTGAGGACCCGGGAGAGGTCCACGTCGGTGGGGTCGGCGCCGTGGACGGCCGGCACCACCACCGCCGCCACGACGAGCGCTCCGAGGCCGACCACGGGGACCAGCCGAACCCACACCGGCAGCGGCCGGACCGGGCGCCGCCCGGCGCCGCGACCCCGGGACGCCGCTCCCGGCCGCGCCGCTCCCGGCCGCGGTGCTCCTGGCCGCGGTGCGGCGAGCGACGGCGCCGTGGGCGCGCGGGTGTCAGCCATCGGTCGCCACCCGCGGGTCGAGGACGGCCGCCAGCGCGTCCGCCAGCAGCATGCCGAGCAGGACGGCACCGGTCCCCAGGACGGTGAGCGCGGCGAGCAGCGTGACGTCCACCGCGAGCGCGGCCCGCACCGAGGCCGCCCCGACGCCGGGCCACGAGAACACCGTCTCGACGAGGACGGCGCCGGTCACCAGCTCCGGCAGCCGGGCGCCCACCAGGGCGAGGAAGGGGGGCGCCGCCGCGGGAGCGGCGTGGGTGAGCAGCACCCGGCCGGGCGCGACGCCACGGGCCAGGGCCCCCGCGACGAAGTCCTCGCTCAGCGCCTGGCGCAGCGACTGGCGCGCGAACAGCACCAGCCACGGTGTCGACAGCACGGCCAGGACGGCGGCGGGCAGCCACAGGTGCCGCGCCACCTGGGCGGCCGTCACCGGCTCCCCGGGGTCGGTGAGGCCGCCCGGCGGTGCGAGGCCCGCGACGACCGCGACCGCCCACAGCGCGAGCAGGGCGAACCAGAACGACGGCACCGTCTCGACGACCGCGGCCCCCGACGAGACGACCCGGTCCAGCGGACCCTCGGGCCGGACGGCCGCCAGTGCCCCCAGGGCGACGGCGACCACCAGCCCGGCCGCCAGACCCGTCCCGGTCAGCAGCAGGGACCAGCCGAGCCGGTCGGTGACGACGTCGGCCACCGGCTGCCGGTAGGCGAGCGAGGTGCCGAGGTCCCCCGACACCACCGCCGTCACCCAGCCGGCCCAGCGCTCGAGGAAGCCCGCCTCGGTGCCGAGCCGCTCGGCCAGGGCGGCGCGGGTGGCCTCGTCCGTCACCAGCGCCCGGTCCCCGAGGTAGGCGCGCACCGGGTCGACGGGCGACGCCGAGACCATGGCGAACAACCCGAGCGAGACCGCGACGAGCACCGGGACCGCGAAGGCCGCCCGGCGTGCCGCGAGCCGGCCGACCGCCCGCCAGCGCGGCTTCACGGGCGCCTCACGACGCGGGCACCCAGTCCTCGACGTTCCACCAGGGCCCGGCGGTGAACCCGTGGTCGTGCGGCTCGACCTGGACGACGTCGGAGCCCTGCCAGCCCTCGGGCACCACGTAGACGTGGTCCAGGTACACCAGGAAGATCCACGGCGGGTCGGCCGCCATCTCCTCCTGCAGGCGCAGGTAGGCGTCACGGCGGGCCCGGGGGTCCGTCTCGGTGCGTCCCGCGTCCAGGGCCGCGTCGACGGCCGGGTTCTCGTAGGCACCGGGATTGAAGAACCCGGCCTCCGAGTACGAGGAGTGGAACAGCTGGTAGGTGACGAAGTCCGGGTCGTACGGGGTGCCCCACCCCATGACGAGGGCGTCGGTGGACATCCGCGGCTCGATGGCCTCCCAGGACAGCCCGTCCACGGCGACGTCGATCCCGATCCCGCGGGCGTCGTCGGCGAACGCCAGCGCGAGCTGCTCCCGGACGGTGTCCCCGGCCGGGTACATGACGGTGAACTCCGCGCGCTGCCGGTCCTTCGCCCGCACCCCGTCGTCGCCGGCGACCCATCCGGCGCCGTCAAGCAGCGCCGCCGCCGCCTGCGGGTCGTGGTCGCGCTCGACGCTCGCGTCGTAGAACTCCTCCTGGTATGGGCTGATCGGCCCGTACGCCGGCGAGCCGGCCCCGACCAGCACCCCGTCGACCATGGCCTCGCGGTCGACCGCGAGGTCGAGGGCCCGGCGGACGTCGACGTCGCCGGTGACGGGGTGGCGCTGCGGCAGCATGACGCCGCGGTAGTCGGCGCTCGGCCGGGCCTGCACCGCCGGCCCCTCGGCGTCGGCGAACTGCTCGGCCAGGCGCGGCGGGAGCACCGCCCCGTCCAGCTCGCCGGCCGCCATCCGGGCCGCGCGCGCCTGGTCGTCGTCGGTGAGGGCGAAGGTGAGGCGCGACACCGCCGGGGCGCCGTCCCAGTGGTCCTGGTTCGCCTCGAGCACCATCGAGTCGCCCGGCGTCCACGACACGAAGCGGAACGGCCCGGACCCGACCGGGGCGCGGTTGAACTCCGCGGCAGTCCAGTCGGTCTCGTCCGCGAGCAGGTGCTCCGGGACGATCCCGACGGTGAGCCGCTGGGGGAAGGGCACGTAGGGCTCGGCGAGGCGGAACTCCACCGTGTCCTCGTCCACGGCCACCACCTCGTCGAGCATCGCGAAGTCACCGGCCAGCCCGCTGGCGACCGACTCGTCGAGGATCGCCGAGTAGGTGAAGGCGACGTCGCCGGCGTCCAGCGGCTCGCCGTCGTGGAAGCGGACGTCGTCGCGGACGTCGACGACGTAGGTGCGCCCGTCGGGGGACGGTTCGGGCACGTCGAGCGCGAGGGACGGCTGGAGGGCGAGGCCGGCGTCCCGGACCACCAGTGAGTCGAAGATCCGGGAGGCGCCGTCCGGGGCGTAGCCGAGGACCGGGTTCAGCGAGTCCGGCTCGCCTCCCACGCCGATGACCAGTTCGGTGTCGCCGCCGTCCCCGCCCGCCGGGGAGCCACCCGCGGCGTCCGGGTCCGCCACCGAGCACCCGGTGAGGACGAGGGCACCGGTGGCGGCCACGGCGGCGGCGGACGCGACCGGGCGCCGACGGGAGACAAGAGGCGACATGGTCGCAATAGTGCCATCCGTCGCCCTCCGAGCCCGACCCCGGCACTCCCGGCCGTCAGCCGGGATCCACGTCCCCACCGGCAGCGGGCCGGTCCCCGGTACCCGTCGGGAGCAGGCCGTCGAGGAGCATCTGGAGGCCGGCGGTGTAGAAGTCCCTCCCCGGCGGGGGCATCTCCGCCCTGATGCCGGCCAGCAGCGGGGTGTGGACGGTGCGGATGCTGAGCGCGTGCGGCAGGACCGCGGGCTTGCGGATCCCGGGCTGGGCGTCCATGAGCCGGAAGGGCTCACCGTCGAAGGTGAAGTCGAGGAGCTCGTCGGTGCTGAGGGAGTCGGCGCCGTCGTTCGACCGGACGGTCAGCCAGGCGATCGCTTCGCGGCGCAGGCGGGCGTCCTCGGGCTCGCCCCACACCATGTGGCGGATCCTCACACGGCGGAGTCCGGTCCGGTGCGCTGTTGAGCGAACGACGAAGCGCCGGAGCTCCCGAGTTTCCCCGAAGTTTTGCACTAGCCTCACAACGTCTGGTGATGTCAAAACTCGGGGGAAACTCGTGCCGTTGACCGACGAGGCGCGCATCGCGCTGGTCGAGGCTTACGAGTGTGTCAGCCCAGGTCGCAGCATCTCGGCAGCGGCGATCACATCTTGGAGCAGTTGGTCCGGCGTCGCGTCACTGCCCAGTGAGGACATCGTGGCGGCGTACGCCTCGGCGGTGTCGCCGCCGATCACGCCGTCGCCTATGAGCGCGGCCAGTGCCTGTCGCTGCCGGCTCAGCTGCTCGGCCAGCGGCTCGGCCCGCAGGGCGGCGAGCGCCGCATCAGGCCCGCCCTGGCAGTGGATCGTCACCCACCAGAAGTCGTAGTAGTCGCGCGAGAGCCGGCGACTCGCCGCAGCGCCGGCCTTCGCCAGCAGGTATCCGCCGAGAGC
>JBHJOJ010000311.1:0-3984 GCA_050329835.1 Kineosporiaceae bacterium
CACGACCGCAACGCCCCCGCCAGGCGGGCGACCCGGGCCCGGCTCACCCCGAGGTCGACGTCTCGGCCGCGGACGTCGCGTCCGAACATGGCCATGTCGACCGTGTGGAAGTCGACCCCCGCCCCTCGCGGGGGCAGGGCATCCCAGCGCATCCCCCGCGGCAGCAGGTCCGGACCGAGGTCGCGGTACAGGGCCAACAACGCCGCGAACTCACACACCCTGCCCCGCCCCGCCGCCGGCACCGTCCCCCGGGCGCCGACCACCCGGACCCGACCCAACACCTCCACCCGCGGCACCACCGCGACCGGCGGGTTCCCCGACACAGTCCCCGCCGACGTCGCCGGGGTCACGGGCGGACCTGCCCGGCCACCGCGTACAGGGCCCCGGCGGCGGCGTGCAGCTCCGCGGTCGCCCGGGAGGTCGCGGCCTGGATGTCCGGGGCCGGGGTCTCGGAGACCTGCGCGACCATGACGTCCAATAGCCCGGCCTGGTCGGCCAGGTCGCGGGCGATCCCGGCCAGGCTGGTCAAGGTGGCGGCCAGGTCCTCAGCAGTAGGGGCGGCCAGGGCGTCGGCCCACTGCACCACGTCCACCCGGGCACTCACGACGCCCGCCCCCCGTCGACCCGGATCGCCGAGGCCTGCACGGCCTGGTCGACGACCACCCGCAGATGCGAGGCGGCGTCCCGGAGCTGCTGCTCGGCTAGGGCCACCGACAGCGGCACGTCGGACTCCGGCAGCCCGGAGACCTGAGCGACCAGGGCCCGGGCCTGGTCGGCGACGTCCTCGGCGCGGCGGGCCCAGGCGTCCACCTCGACCGCCAGCGCCTCCCCGGTGCTGAGCCCGAGGGAACGGGCCCAGGCCACCGCGTCCACCGCGACCGACCCCGACCCGAGGGAGCCGCCGCCCCACGACGCGCTCACGCCGCCGCCCGTCGGCTACCCGCACCCGATGCCGGACCCGCGCCAGCCGAACCGGCCTCGACCGAGGTGGGGGCGGTGATCTCCTCTGCCCGCCACGTCTCCGTCAGCGCCCCGGACTTCCGGTTCACCCGCACGTCCACCGTCAGCCCCCGGAAGCCGACCGGGGCGAACTGGCCCACCAACGGCTGCGCCGGAGCGCCGACGGTCACCCGGGCCGTCACCGTCGCCGCCCGACCCCACGCGGACTGCTGGTACAGGACCTCCACCCCCCACAGGGGCATCCCCGTGGCCTCGTCCCGAGCCTGGTGCTCCGACGGCCGACGCGACCCGTCCGCCGTCTCCGTCCAGTCCATGACCGGCTCGACGATCCCCGTCCCCACCAGAGTCGTCCGCTCCCCATCCACTGCGTACGTCGGCATCGCGCCTGTCCCTTCGCTCGTGTCGTCTAGATCCCTAGACGATGGGCTCGCGCGGATCGCGTATCGTCTAGGGGGATAGACGGACGATACGTGTCGACGCCGAGACCGTCAAGAGCCCTAGACTCGGCCGGATGTCTGGTGACCCTTTCGAGCAGGCCCGGCGAGAGGCCGATCCCGTCCAGCGTGCCCGGATGGCCACCCGCCTGCTGGCCGTGTATCAGCAGCGCAGCGCCGAGCTGGCCCGGCTGCGACGCGAGGCCGTCGACGAGCTGCAACGTCAGGGCCTGTCCTACGCCGAGGTCGCGGCCCGGATCGGGCTGTCCAAGGCCCGAGTGGGTCAGATCAAGCTGCAAGCGCCTCCGGCCGCCCGCGCTCTGTTCGGGGTCGGCCCGGTCCAGGTCTGGACTCCCGCCCGCGCGGTCGGCCGCTCCCTGCCGGTGGTGGCGACCGAGGACGCCCTGACCGCCCAGGAGATCACCCGGCTACTGGACGCCCTCGGGTTCACCTCGACCCAGCACCACATCCCCCCGGCGGGCGACTGGTCCCCCGACGGGGACGCCGTGGTCGTCTGCGGCCCCAAGTCCCACCCCGTGGCCGCCCGATGGATCGCCGCCGATCCCGCCCTGGACCTGGTGGCCCGGGACGGGCGCTGGCGCATCGTCGAGCGCGCCACCGGCACCGAGCACACCTCGCCCATGGACGACCCCGAGGACGACAGCGGCCAGCCCGTCCCGGTCGACCTTGCCTACGTCTCCCGGCACCGCAGCACCGCCCCGGGCCGTGACGGTGAGGGCGAGCGAGCCGTGGTGCGCTGGCACATCGCCGGCATCCACGCCATCGGCTCCCTCGGGGCGGCTGCCTGGTTGACCGAGCACGCCGCCCGGCTCTGGAGTGACCACGGAGATCGGGGGTACAGCCTCGTCGTCGCCAGCACCCACGACGGTGCTGCCATCACCGAGACCCACACCGTCACGGAGCCCATTCACCATGACCACTGACCACGACCGCCGCGGGCCCGGGGCCGCCCTCGCGACCCCCGCCGCGAGCCCCGCTGGTCACTGCGCCATCGAGACCAGCAGCGGGTCCCTGACAGGAGTGCGGTGGCAGGCGGCCACCCGGGCCGGCGGCAGCCGGCCCAACCAGGACCGCTACCTGCTCACCCCCACCCGGGCCGGGCTGCTCGCCGCGGTCGTCGACGGAGCCACCACCGTCAGCCACGCCCATCCCGACGGCGCCGACTACGCCGAGACCCTGACGGCCGCCCTCGTGCGGGGGGCCAACCTCGCCGTGGACTCCCTCGTCGACCTCCTCCGCTACGCCATCACCCGCACCCGCGACACCCTGCACCTGCCCGGGCCCACCGCCCCCTCGGCCGCCGTCGCCCTGGCCCACCTGCGCCCCAGCCGCCTCGACGTCGCGGTCCTCGGCGACTGCACCGCCGCCATCGGCCTCACCGACCACCCCGACCCGGTCGTCCTGCACGACGACCGCCTCCAAGCCGTCGCCCCCGAACTGCGCACCGCCTACCGCGACCGTCTCGCCGCCGGGACCGGGTTCGACGCCGAACACGACCAGTTGCTCTCCCGCATCCGCGACGCCGAACTGATGGCCCGGAACACCCCGGCCGGTTACCCCATCGCGGCCGACAACCCCGACGCCGCTCATGCCGCCCTCACCCAGGCATGGCCCCGCGCCACCGTGCAGTGGCTCGTCCTCGCCAGCGACGGCGCCGTCAACGCCCACCGCTACGCCACCCCACCCAGCGGATGGCCCGCCCTCATCGACGCCCACCCGGCTGAGGCGATCGCAGCCGCCCACGACGCCGAAACCACCGACCCCGACGGCCGCCGCTGGCCCCGGTCCAAGACCCACGACGACAAGACCCTCGTCATCATCTCGACCCCCGCCACCCCCCAATAGCACAGCGGCTCGACCAAGACCCCGCAGGAAACCGTCCAACCGCATCCCCGAACAGGACGCGGGCGGCGACGCCTCCATTGCCGAATCCGGCTCTAGACCATCAAGGCGCCGCCTCCGGCGGCGCGACCGCGGGGCGTGCGGCCTGGCGGCCGGTCCCCGCGGTCATCACTGGCCAATGAGTCCGGGACCACGCTGCGGCTGCGGGTGAAGATCTCTCAACTTCTTCAAGATCGACATTCTCGAGAATGTCGAAATTAATCTGGGACAACGGGTACTCCATCTTCCGTTCTAAGTAATATTCAACGACTCGCGCATAGACCTGCGACCAAGACATGTTGGGCAGATTGACAACCGTCAGTTGATCCTTGAGGATTTCACTTGCAAGGGGCAGCCGAACATTGGCACTCCCCAAGTGATATCTCGTCCAGTAAAGCATCTCGCCAAAGTACTTTCGTGAACTGATGAGCAGCACCGTAAAGGACGTCAGTCCGATCGATAGAATCGCTAAACCTGTCATGTCGAACCCGTCCAGAGCTCCAAGCAACAGCGAGACGATAAGCACTGGCGGCGCCATGCGGAATCTGAACTCCGCGTTTCCGAGCAGTGAGGGTTATGCAAAACTCTCTTTGAAGAAGTAGAGGCCGGTGGCCGCCTGGAATGACGTAAGGAAGGTGTTGAGGGGTCGGCGGTAGTCCGTGAAGAGTATCCGCCATGTCTTGAGGTT
>JBHJOJ010000312.1:0-9392 GCA_050329835.1 Kineosporiaceae bacterium
CCCGCGGCGGGCGCCGGCGCGGCAGCCGCCGCCGTCGACGCGCCAACGAGGGCGGCGAGGGTGAACGCGGCGGTCGCGAGGGATCGAGTGGTCCGGAGGGACGCGGTGCCGGCCATGAGCCTCTCCTTCGAGGTCGGGCGCGAGGGCGGCCATGGTGTCACGAACCGGGCACCGACACCCGCCTCAGCCGGCGACGGGCTGGGCCTCCCCGGCGAACTCCCGCCGCACGTCGCCGGTGTGCCCGGCCCGGGCCGCCCGCCGGCCCAGCACGAGCGCGTACGCGGCGAACGCCGCCCACACCAGCACCCCGACCGCGATCCGGGCCGACGTCGGCAGCGGCGACGGGGTGACGAAGGCCTCGACGATCCCGCTGACGAACAGCACCGGCACCAGCCCGAGGGCGACCCCGAAGAGGGCCCGGCCCTCGGTCGCGAGGCTGTCGAGGCGGGGGCGGGGGCCGGGGTCGACCCAGGCCCAGAACAGTCGCAGCCCGGCGGCCAGGGCGACGAACACCGCGGTGAGCTCGAGCAGCCCGTGCGGCGTGATGAGCCCGAAGAACAGGTCGAGCCGGCCGCAGGAGGCCATGAAGCCGCCGGCGAGACCGACGTTGAACGCGTTCTGGACGAAGACGAACAGCGGGAAGACCCCGGTGATCCCGAAGGCGATCGAGATCGCCGCGATCCACGCGTTGTTCGTCCACACCTGCGCCGCGAACGCCCCCGCGGGGTTGCTGGAGTAGTAGGCCGCGAACTCGACCTCGCAGAGCTGCCGCACCTCGCTGTCGGTCAGCATGGACGACCGCACCTCGTCCGAGGAGGCCACCCACGCCCCGGTGGCCCAGCCCACCCCGACGAAGGCCAGGGTGACCGCGAGCGTCAGCCACCGCAGCCGGTACAGCGCCGCCGGGAAGGACGCCAGGAAGAAGCGGGCGACCTCGCGGTGCGCCGGCTCGTGGACTCCGGTGACCCGCTGCCGGGCGCGGTTGACGATGAGGGACAGCCGCGCCACCAGCGTCGGGTCCGGGCTCGCGGAGCGGACCTGGGACAGGTGGGTGGCCGCCCGCTGGTAGAGCGACACCAGCTCGTCGGCCTCGTCCGGGCTCAGCGAACGGCGCCGGGAGAGGCGGTCCAGCCGCTGCCACTCGTCGGCGTGGGTGGCGACGAAGGCGTCGAGATCCACCGGCCCAGCGTAGGGGGGCGGCTGGCTACCCTCGTGCGGTGTCCACGCTGGTGACCGGAGACGCGGTCGTCCTCGAGCTGCCGCCCGCCGGTCTGGCGACCCGGCTGGTGGCGGTCGTCCTCGATGTCCTGGTGTACGCGGGCTCCCTGGTCCTCACGCTCGTCGTGCTCGCCCCGCTGCTGTCATGGGATCCCGCGACGGCCGGTGCGGTGTCGATCGCCCTCATCGTCACCTGCCTCGTCGTCGTGCCGACGGTGGTCGAGGCGGCCACCCGCGGCCGCTCCCTCGGCAAGCTCGCCCTCGGGCTGCGCGTGGTCCGCGACGACGGCGGGGCGATCCGCACCCGCCAGGCGTTCGTCCGCCAGCTCACCGGATTCGGCGAGATCTACGCCACCAGCGGTGTCGTCACGGTGTTCGCGGTGCTGTGGAACTCCCGGGCCAAGCGCCTCGGGGACATGCTGGCCGGCACCTACGTGGTGTCCGAGCGCACCCCCCTGCTGGGGACCTCGATGCCCACCATGCCGCCCGCGCTGGAGGGGTGGGCGCGCTCGGCGGACCTGGGCCGGATCCCGGGGCCGCTGGCGCTGGGGGCCCGGACCTTCCTGTCCCGGATCGCGATGATGACGCCCGCGGCCCGGGCCGAGGTGGCCGCCCGCCTCGCCGGCGACCTCGCGGCACACGTCGCGCCGCCGCCCCCGCCTGGCACCCCGCCGGAGGCGTTCGTGTCCGCGGTGCTCGCGGAGCGGCGGCGGCGCGACCTGGAACGCCTGGCCGGAGAGCGCGCCCAGCTCGACCGGCTGCGCGAGCTCACCGCCCGCCGCCGCGAGCGGGTCTGACCCGGCGGGCGCCGGGCGGGACGTCGATCGCGCAGCCCTGTCTTTACTTCCCTTGCACTGATCTTTACCTTTGAGTCATGACGAGCACCGTCTCCGTCAAGGGACAGGTCACGATCCCCAAGCAGATCCGGGACCGATTGGGAATCCAGGCGGGCACCGTGCTCGAGTTCGCCGACGAGGGCGGCCGCCTCGTGGCACGGAAGATCCACCGGCGGCACCCGGTCGACAGCGTCTACGGGGTGCTGGCCTTGCCCGGCGGGGTGGACAACCACGTGGAGGCGCTTCGCGGGCCGGCCGACCTTCCGTGATCACGGCGGTCGACACCAACGTCCTGCTCGACGTGTTCAGCGCCGACCCCACGCACGGTCCGGCGTCCCGGTCGGCCCTGGAGTCCGGTCTCGACGCGGGCACGCTCGTCGTCTCCGACGTCGTGTGGACCGAGACCGCCTCGGCCTTCCCGACGGGCCAGGTGGCCGCCGAGGCCCTTGACACCATCGGTGTCGAGTTCGTCCCCACCGGGCGTGCGGCGGCCGGCACCGCGGCAGGCGCCTGGCGCGCGTACCGCAGGGCGGGTGGACCACGGACCCGGGTGGTCGCGGACTTTCTCATCGGCTCCCACGCGCTCGTCCAGGCGGACCGTCTCCTGACGCGCGACCGAGGCTTCTACCGGCGGTACTTCACCGACCTCGTCGTGGTCGACCCGGCCGCCACCTGACGTGACCGGTCCCCGCCGGGAACGGGCGGCACGTCCGGCGTGTGCCGCCCGCCCCACCGACCCGTCAGTAGCGGTAGAGGTCGGACTTGTACGGGCCCGCGACGTCGACGCCCAGGTACTCGGCCTGCGACTTGGACAGCTCGGTGAGCCGGGCCCCCAGGGCGTCGAGGTGCAGGCGCGCGACCTTCTCGTCGAGGACCTTCGGCAGGATGTGGACCCCGAGCGGGTACTCGCCGGCCTTGGTGAACAGCTCGATCTGGGCGAGCACCTGGTTGGTGAACGACGACGACATGACGAAGCTCGGGTGCCCCGTGGCGTTGCCGAGGTTGAGCAGCCGGCCCTCGGACAGCACGAGCACGCTGTGGCCGTCCGGGTACACCCACTCGTGGACCTGCGGCTTGATCTCGACCTTGCGGATCCCGGGCACCCGGGCCAGGCCGGCCATGTCGATCTCGTTGTCGAAGTGGCCGATGTTGCCGAGGATCGCCTTGTCCTTCATCCGGCCGATGAGCTCGGCGGTCACGACGTCCTTGTTGCCGGTCGCCGTGATGACGACGTCGGCCCGGCCGATGACGTCCTCCAGGCGCGCGACCTCGTAGCCGTCCATGGCCGCCTGGAGGGCGTTGATGGGGTCGATCTCGGTGACGACGACCCGCGCCCGCTGGCCGCGCAGCGCCTCCGCCGAGCCCTTGCCGACGTCGCCGTAGCCGCAGACGACCGCCAGCTTGCCGCTGAGCAGGACGTCGGTGGCCCGGTTGACGCCGTCGAGGATCGAGTGGCGGGTGCCGTACTTGTTGTCGAACTTCGACTTCGTCACCGAGTCGTTGACGTTGATCGCCGGGAAGAGCAGCGACCCCTCGCGCACCCGGTCGTACAGGCGCAGCACGCCGGTCGTCGTCTCCTCGGTGACTCCTCGGACGCCGGCGGCCAGGGTGGTCCACCGCCGGGCGTCGGCCGCCAGCGAGCGGCGCAGCACGTCGAGGACGACGGCCATCTCCTCGCCGGTGTCCTCCGTCGTCGGGGCGACCACGCCGCTGCGCTCGGCCTCGACGCCGAGGTGGACGAGCATCGTGGCGTCGCCCCCGTCGTCCAGGATCATGTTGGGGCCGACGCTGCCGTCCGGGCCGGCCGCGGGCCAGGTGAGCACCTGCTCGGTGCACCACCAGTACTCCTCCAGCGTCTCGCCCTTCCAGGCGAACACCGGGACCCCGGCGGGCGCGTCGGGCGTGCCGTCCGGGCCGACGACGACCGCGGCGGCCGCCTCGTCCTGGGTGGAGAAGATGTTGCACGACGCCCAACGGACGTCGGCGCCGAGCGCGACCAGGGTCTCGATGAGCACCGCGGTCTGGACCGTCATGTGCAGCGAGCCGGTGATCCGGGCGCCCGCCAGCGGACGGGCCGCGGCGTACTCGGACCGGATCGCCATGAGGCCGGGCATCTCGTGCTCGGCGAGGCGGATCTGGTGTCGGCCGGCCTCGGCCAGGGCGAGGTCGGCGACCTTGAAGTCGGGCGTGACGGACACGGGTTCCTCCAGGGGTGTCCCGGGACGGGGCCCGGGAGCGTCGTCGTCGGGTCGACGCGGCGACCGCCCCGGCGCGATCCCTCAGGATCAGCAGCCTTGGTGCCGACGGGACACTCGCCCGACGCACGCCGGAGTGCGCGTGTGCGCGGGACGAGGATAGCGGGTCTCAGTCCCGGTCCCGCCACCGGTCCCGGAGGTCGGCGAGCGAGGGCGAGCGCCCCGGGTCCAGCCCCGACCCCAGCGCCAGGTACGTGGCGGCGAAGTCGACGCGGGCCGCGAGCTGGGCCATCCGGGCCAGCGCCGGGCCGGGGTCGGCCTGCACCTCGCTGACGCGCACCCCGACGCCGAGCGCCAGGTCGCGCACGGGGTCCACCGCGGAGGCGTCACCCGTCGCGCCCCCGGGCCCGCCGGAGGGGACGGGCGGTGGCCCGCCCGCCGGGGCGCCGTCGTCGCCCTGGGACAGCAGCACCAGCTGCATCCGGGCGGTCGCCGGGCCGTCGACGAAGGGGTCGGCGAACGGGTCCCGGTGGCGGCCCGACAGCGGCCCGTCGAACAGGGCCACCACGTCGCTGGCGTCGTCGGGCAGGGTGCCGCGCACGGCCGGCACCTTGGCGGCGCGGGCCAGCATCGTGGTGGCCCGGGCCGCGGCCGCCTCGGCGAGGTCGCCGTCCGCCAGCACCACGGGGACCGTCCCGTCGAGCTCCGTCGCCAGGGACTTGGCCGGGTTGACGAAGGCGGGCGAGGAGGGCCGGTTCGCCTCGGCCTCGGCGTCGAGCCGGTCGGCGGCCTCGGCGAAGTGCCGGCTCGGCACCTCGACCAGGCCCAGGGCGTCGGCGGCGACCAGCACCGGGGTCAGCAGCGACCACACCCCGCTGCGGGTCTGCAGCGCCGGGGAGTCGGCCATCCGCCCGGGGCGCAGCGGCCAGAGAGTGCCGCCGGTGGCCTCGACCAGCCGGGCCAGCGGGGAGCCCTCCGTCGCCACGGCGAAGATTCGGGCTCCGCGCCGCGCCGCCTCGGCCGCCAGCGAGGTGACCTGCGGGGCGTGACCGGACACCGACACCGCGATGACGAGGTCGAGCGACCCCCCCCAGCCGGGCAGCGGGCCGCCCCGCCGCGACGTCACCGGCACCGGGGACGCCGGCCCCGCGAGCGCGGCCAGGGCGTCGCCCACGAACGACGAGCCGCCGAGCCCGGCCACGAGGACGCTCCGCGGCCGCCCGTCGTCGACCAGCCGGCTGGCCGGGCGGAACTGCTCGGCGGCCTCCCGGACCGCGGCTCCCGCCGTCGCCAGCGAGCGCAGGGTCCGGTGGGTGTCGGCCCCGGCGAGGGCGTCGGCGTCGTCCAGCAGCGCGTCGTCGATCACGGGCTCCGCGCCTCGTCCACCAGCAGCACCGGCACGCCGTCGTCGACGCGGTACCGCAGCCGGCAGCCGAGGTCCGCCTCGCCGGTGCACCACAGCTCGGGGCCGCCCTCGGGACCCGTGGCGTCGACGAGCCCGCTGCGGCAGCGAGGGCAGCGGAGGATGTCCCGGAGCCAGGGCTCGACGGGCGGGGCGGCGGGCTCAGCCACGGCCGCCCCCGGTCCGGATGAGGTCGAGGAACTCGTCGCGCACGGCCGCCATGGTGTCCTGGTCGGCCGCCTCGACGTTGAGCCGCAGCAGGGGCTCGGTGTTGCTCGGGCGGACGTTCGCCCACCAGCTGCGGTCCGGGGCCACCACGGTGACCCCGTCCAGGGTGTCGACTGCGGCCCCGGGATGCCGCGCCGCGGCGTGGGCCGTCACCTGGCCCAGGCTCACCCCGGTGTCGGCCACGGCGCTGTTGATCTCCCCGCTGCGGTGGTAGCGCCGGTACGGGTCCACGAGGGCGCTCACGGTGGTGCCCGCCGGCGACGACCCGAGGGCGGCGAGCACGTGGAGTGCCGCCAGCATCCCGGAGTCCGCGCCGAAGAAGTCGCGGAAGTAGTAGTGCGCGGAGTGCTCGCCGCCGAAGACGGCTCCGGTGCGGGCCATCTCGGCCTTGATGTAGCTGTGCCCGACGCGGGTGCGGACGGCGCGGCCGCCGTCCTCGGCCACGACGTCCGGCACCACCCACGACGTGATGAGGTTGTGCAGGACCGTGGGGCGGTCCTCGCCGCCGGCCCTGGACCGGGCGATCTCGCGCCGGGCGACGAGGGCCGTCACCGCGCCCGGGTCGACCGGCTCGCCCGCCTCGTCGACGACGAAGCACCGGTCGGCGTCGCCGTCGAACGCCAGCCCGAGGTCGGCCCCGTGCTCGCGCACCGCCGCCCGCAGGTCCTCCAGCGTGGTGGGGTCCAGCGGGTTGGCCTCGTGGTTCGGGAAGGTGCCGTCCAGCTCCAGGTAGAGACCGACGAGCTCCACGGGCAGCGCGGGCAGCCCGGCGGCGGTGCCGAGGACGGCGGGCGTGGTGAGGCCGGCCATGCCGTTGCCGGCGTCGACGACCACCCGCAGCGGGCGGATCCCCTCGAGCGGCACCAGCGACCGGAGGTGGCCGGCGTACTCGGCGAGGGTGTCGGTGCGGGTCACGGGCGCCGTCCCGGCCGGGACCGGGGCTTCGCCGGTGAGCAGGGCGATCGCGCGGTCCCGGATGTCGGCCAGGCCGGTGTCGAGGGCGACCGGCCGGGCACCGGCCCGGCAGATCTTCATGCCGTTGTACCGGGCCGGGTTGTGGCTCGCCGTGATCATGACGCCGGGGGCGTGGCGGAGCCCGCTGACGAGGTACAGCTGGTCCGTGGCGCACAGGCCGATCACCTCGACCGGGACGCCGGCGGCGGTGGCGCCCTCGGCGAGGGCGGCGGCCAGGCCGGGGGACGACTCGCGCATGTCGTGGCCGACCACCAGGCCGGTGGCCCCCGGCGCGGCCGTCACCTCGGCGACGGCGACCCCCAGGGCCCGGGCCGCGGCGGCGTCCAGGTCCTCCCCCGCGACTCCGCGGATGTCGTAGGCCTTGACGGCCGGGTGGAGCGGATGAGTCACCGCGGCAGGCTAGCGGCGCCGGCGGGGGGACTCAGGCCGGTCGGCGGGTCCGGTCCAGGACGGACGTGACGTCCAGGGCCTGCCCGTCGTGCTCCCACACCCGCTCCTCGCAGACGTGGCACGAGACGAAGTCGACCGCGGTGCCGTCGGTCAGCTGCATCGCCAGCCGGGTCAGGCGATCGCTGCCGCAGGCCCGGCAGACCCCGCCGGGGCGGTGCTGGGACTGAGTGAGCGACCCGAGCGGCGCCGGCGGGGCCGAGCGCGACCGGCGGGCGCGCGGGGCCGCCGCGGCGTCGGGGCGGGGGACCGTGTCGGACTGTCGTGGCACCTGCGTGAGGTCGTCCGGAGACGGCACCCACCTTGAGATTCCGGAGCGTCGCCCCGGACCGGACGAACCGCCCCGATCCCCCGCCGCCGAACTCCACCATCGGCATGAACCACGCGCCGATGACGATGCCGATGGTGGAGTTCGGCGGCTGGGGGCGGGCGATCGCGTGGGGTCAGGCAGGGCCGTCGCGGAGGACGCGCAGGTGGCCGCGACGGCCCGAGACGACCGGCCGCGTGGGAGGCGGGTCCCCGCCGGGGCGGGGGCGCGCCGCCTCGCGCACGGCGTCGGCCAGGGCCGCCAGGTCGTCCGGGTGCGGGGCCGCCGGGACCGGTTCGTCGCCCGCCAGGCGCACCACCTCCCACCCCCGGGGAGCGGTGAGGCGCGTCGCGTGGTCGGCGCAGAGGTCGTAGCAGTGGGGTTCGGCGTAGGTCGCCAGGGGTCCGAGGACGACGGTCGAGTCCGCGTAGACGTACGTGAGCGTCGCCACCGCGGCCGAACCGCAGCCGGTGCGGGAGCACCGGCGCACCCGCGTCGCTGCCGCCGCCGTGGGCATCGTGCCGGACACGTCCCAGACGCTACGACCCCGCGGGCGCGTCCCGGGGATCGGCGCGCCGCCCACGTGGTCGTGAGGGCCGGGTGACGGACGGCCGACGGGTAGCGTCGGGGCGTGAGCGCCGTCCCGGGCCTGCCGGTCCCCGGTGAGCCGGAGCCCGGACGGGTGGGCGGGCGGGCGTGGCCACGGCGCCGGGACCGGCGGGGCCGGGGCCTGCGGGGGCACCTGCTGCCGCCGCACCTGCCGGGCCACCGCAGCCCTGCGGACCGGTTCGACGACCTCGTGTTGGACTCGGTCGAGCGGCTGTCCGGGCGCTGGGAGCGCGAGCTGGCGGCCGTGGACGTCGCCGTCGAGGAGGTGCCCGCCGCCGACCCACCGCCGGGCTCCGCGGTGGCCGCCGGTCGGGCCGAGCCGGCCGGGCCGGGCCGCCGGGCCCGGCTCGTCCTGTACCGCCGTCCCCTGATCGACCGGTCCGGCGACGACCTGGCCCGTGCGGTGCACCTCACCGTCGTCGAGCAGCTCGCCGCCCTGCTCGCCCGGACGCCGGAGGAGGTCGACCCCGAGCTGGCCGACGACGCCGACTGAGGTCCCGCCCGACCGGTCCGCCCCCGCGCCCGTCCCGGTCGGGCGTCAGCCCGCGACGAGCCGGACCACGGCGCCGCCCGCCGGCCGCGGCCGCACGGTCGTGGTCGCCAAACCGTCCGGCGAGGACAGCGACACGCCCACCGCGCCCTGCGCGGCCCCGCCGGCCGGGGCGCCGCCGGCGGCGCCGGGAGCCGCGCGGAGCCGGACCGCGGCGATCCGCGCGCCCCCGACGACCGGGTCCAGGTCGGCCGTGGCCGCGCCCGCCCCGATCTCGAGGCGCCGGCTCCCGGCGACCGCACCGGTCTCGTCGAGCAGGTCCAGGTCGACCACGGCGCCGGCGTCCGCGACCACGTGCAGCCGGGCCGCCGCCCCCTCCGGCAGGTCCGGCACCGGGACCACCGTGCCGGAGACGTCGGCCGGCGCCACCCCCGCCGCCCACCCCACGTCGACCGCCCCCTCGTCCCGGGGGCGCACCGAGCGGGCGGCGGCGACCACCGGGACGTCGGCGTCGACCCGGACCGCCCACGTCCCCGGCCCGGGCAGGGACACCAGCGCCGTGCCGCCCGGGACGAGGGGGACGACCTCGGTCACGGTGTCGCCGCCCGCTGCGTCCGCCGCTCCCGCGACCGGCGCGGGGACCGCGGTGACCCGGGCGACACCGCCGGCCTCGCCCGGCGCCGCG
>JBHJOJ010000313.1:0-8418 GCA_050329835.1 Kineosporiaceae bacterium
CCCGGTCTTCGTGACCGGGCTCCATTGCGGCCCGCGCCCCGTCGCCGACCACGTGTTCGTCGGGATGTCTTCCCGGTCTTCGTGACCGGGCTCCATTGCGGCCAGTCCCGGAGGAAGTCCTGGATGCGCCGGCCGAAGTCTTCCCGGTCTTCGTGACCGGGCTCCATTGCGGCTCGGTACTCTTGACGCACCGCAAGGGAAAGGGGACAGTGGTCTTCCCGGTCTTCGTGACCGGGCTCCATTGCGGCCCGCCCGACCCCGACCTCCCGGCCGTCACCCTGCCGAGGTCTTCCCGGTCTTCGTGACCGGGCTCCATTGCGGCTCGATGATCTCCCCGCGGCGGGGCAGGCGGCCCTCCGGTCTTCCCGGTCTTCGTGACCGGGCTCCATTGCGGCACGCGGCGTCTCGCGTGGTGTCTCGCGTGGTGTCTCGCGTCTTCCCGGTCTTCGTGACCGGGCTCCATTGCGGCAGCATCCACGACGCCACTCACAACGGGACCGCCCACGTCTTCCCGGTCTTCGTGACCGGGCTCCATTGCGGCCGACGCACGCTGTACGCCAGCAGGAAGATGAGCAGCCAGTCTTCCCGGTCTTCGTGACCGGGCTCCATTGCGGCCTGGCGTCGATGGGGCCGCTGGAGCGACTGCCGGCGTCGTCTTCCCGGTCTTCGTGACCGGGCTCCATTGCGGCAAGTCTCGCGGGGTGTCGGCCCGGGCGGTAGCGGCGCAGTCTTCCCGGTCTTCGTGACCGGGCTCCATTGCGGCCCCGTGACCGTTGACCAGGGGATCACCCAGGCGGACGGTCTTCCCGGTCTTCGTGACCGGGCTCCATTGCGGCCGGTCACGGTGGTGCCTTCCTGGGCGTGGTGGGGTCACCGGTCTTCCCGGTCTTCGTGACCGGGCTCCATTGCGGCGACGTCACCGCGATCAGCCGGGGAGGTGAGACGACCGTGTCTTCCCGGTCTTCGTGACCGGGCTCCATTGCGGCGACGGCATCCGTCACCGGCCGGGGCCGTCGTGCTCGGTACTGTGTCCGCCCGGGTTGATTTGGGGAGGTACGGGTGGCGGACGTCGTGCGGGATCGGCTGGTGGCCCTCGTGACCGCCCAGGACGAGTCGTCGTCGAGCGTGCAGCTCGCGGCCAAGCAGTCGGGAGCGCTCCGACTGCACGTCGAGGGTGTCGGCGACATCGAACTGCCCGTGACCGAAGGCCAGTCGGCCCGGCTCCTGGCCCTCGGTCGACGCGCCCCGTTCGGCCGGGGCGTGGAGACCCTGACCGACACCTCGGTCCGCGACACGTGGGAAATCCCCAGCGAGCTCGTCCGCGTCGAGTGGGACGGGTCGGGTCTGGACCACGACATCGAGGCGGTGCGCGAGGATCTGGGGCTGCCGGATCACTGTCGGCTCACCGCCCAGTTGCACTCGATGCTGGTGTACGACACGGGACAGTTCTTCCTCCCGCACCAGGACTCCGAGAAGGACGACGCCATGGTCGCGACCCTCGTCGTGACCCTGCCGTCCGAGCACACCGGGGGAGAGCTGGTCGTCCACCACCTCGGCGAGGCCACCGCGTACCGCGGGCTGCCGGACCGCCTCTCGCTGGTCGCGTTCTACGCGGACTGCCGGCACGAGGTGCGTCCGGTGACGTCCGGGCGTCGGATCACGCTCACCTACAACCTGCTCCTGCGCGGCGACCCGGTGGGGCGCGTCCCCGACGAGGTGACGATCGCCGAGGTGGCGACGGCCCTGCGGGAGCACGTCAGCACCCCGGTCCGCCGTCCCTACCGCGACGTCGCCGGCGATCCCCCCGCTCGCCTGGTCTTCCTGCTCGACCACGAGTACACGGCTCGGGGCCTGGGCTGGTCCCGGCTCAAGGGCGACGACGCCGGCCGCGCCACTCTGCTGCGAGCGGCGGCGGACCATGCCGGATTCACGGCGGTGCTGGCCCTCACCGAGATCCAGGAGACATGGGAAGCCGCCGAGCCCGACCACGGGCACCGGACGTCTCGACCGTACTGGGACGGCCTCGCGGTCGAGGACGACGCCGACGGGCAGGACGGAGACGACGGGTACGACGGGTACGACGGAGACGACGGAGACGACGGAGACGACGGGTACGAGGTCGACCAGCTCCTCGACTCGTCGATCCGCCTGACCCTGTGGACCGACGACGTCGGCACCGACGAGGCGGAGATCGCACTCGGTGTCGATGCCGCCGAGGTCTGCGCCGCTACGCCCTCGTCCGATCTGCGGCCCTACGAGTCCCAGTACGAGGGTTACATGGGGAACTACGGCAACACGGTGGATCGGTGGTACCGGCGGGCAGCCGTCGTCCTGTGGCCGCAGGAACGCGACTTCACGAACCGGGCCGAGGTGTCGCCGTCCTGGGCCATGGCGGAACTCGCCCACCTCGCCCGCGCCGCCGACCCGGCCGTGGCCCGTGACGCCGCCCGGACCCTGGCCCCGTTCTGGGACGCCGCCGTCCGTGGCGTCGGCAGGCGGGGCGAGCTGCTGACCGAGACGTTGCCGGCTGCGGTGGCCGTCGACGACCCGCCGACCGCCCTGATGCTGCTGCGCCCGTTCCCGATCGAGACGCTTCGCAGCTCCCACGCCGCGCTCCTCGCGGAGCTGGCAGCCCACTACGGCGAGCCTTGGGTGGCGGGCGACGTGCTGCGCCCCTGGTCCGGTGACCGGAGACAGGCGTGGCTGCCCGTCGAGGGCCTCAGCCGAGTGCAGTGGTTGACCTCGCTGCCCCTCCTGTGCGAGGCCCTCCGGAGTAACGGTGGCGAGGGGGAGTCGATCGGCTCCGGCATGGTGCAGCTGGCCTGGGACGGGCTCGCCACCCTGCTGGCCGATGCCCTCGCGTCACCGTCCGCCGCGACCCGGCAGCAGCTCGACCGGTTCGGGGAACCCCTCGCCGCGCTGTGCCGGGCCGCTGCGTCCGTGGGGGCGTCCGATGCGCTCGAGAGCATGGTCGGCTTCTGCCGGGAGCATGCCGAGGCGATGAGCGCCTGCGTCGCCGAGGCTCTGCGAACAGCCGCGGGGTTCCCCGCCGAGATGCGGCAGCGCGATGTCTTCGTCCGGCTGGCGTCGGAGCAGGAGGCTGTCCTGCGCGCCCGGCTCGCGGGGCCACCCCGCGCCGCGGAGGACTGGTCAATCGAGTTGCCCCGCGGCTGCCGTTGCGAGCTGTGCAGCAGCTTGGGCGTCTTCCTCGCGGATCCGTCGGCGCGGGTGCGGGAGTGGCCCCTGGCCAGCGGCGGGCGGTCGCACGTCCACGACCGCATCAGTCAGGCGGAACTGTCGGTCACCCACCAGACCCGGCGCCAGGGCCGTCCCTACACCCTGGTCCTGACCAAGACCGCAGACCTGTTCGAGGGTGAGGCGCGGCAGCGGGTCCAGGACCAGGCCGACCTCACCTGGCTGGATCGAGAATGGACCCCTCGGCCGCGCCGCTGACTGCGTGAGACCTCGCCGACGGTGGGATCCCGACCGCGGCTCTCGTCGCCGCGCCCGCGCCGAGGGCGACCGCGGCCGCCAGGTCGGCCGGGGTGTCGACGTCGCGGCGGAGCCGAGGTGCGGCGAGCGGCAGCAGCACCCCGCCACGAGCGTGCCGGGCCGCCGAGCCCCGGCCGAAGGAGGGCGTCAACGCCGCCGGGTGAGCGGCGGCCATGAGGACCGTGCCGTCCCCGTCGGTGTCGGGAACCACCGCCCGCAGCGCCCCGCCGAGCAGTGCGGCGGTGCAGCCGTCGAGGGCGGCGGCGAGGTCGGCCGGCCGCAGCGCCGGCAGGTCGGCGAGCAGCACGGCGCACGGCAGATGCCCCGGAGCGGCGCTGAGCCCGGCGGCGACCGCGTTGTCGAGACCGTCCCCGGGGTCCTGGACGACCGTCGCGCCGAGATCGCGGGACCATCGGGCGGTCTCGGGGTCGGCGGTGACGACGAGCATGACGGCGACCCGGGACGTGGCCCTGGTGGCGGCGACGGTATCGATGGCGACCGCCGTCGCCACCTGGGCTCGGCGTTCGCGGAGGGGCGACAGCCGGGTCTTGGCTCCCGGACCGCCCTTGACCGGCAGGACGACCGTCCACGGCCACGGCGTCGCGGCCGGCGAATCGGTGCTCTGCCGGGTGCGGGGACGACATGTGGACGGTGGTGTCGGCATGGACGGACGGCGCTCAGGGCAGCAGGGCACGCACGGCGGGCACATCGGCAGGATCGATTCGCCGAAGGGGCTCGGCCTCGTCGAAGGCCCTGTCGGCCGTCACGATCACGTCGATTCCGTGGGTCAGGCAGGTGGCCACGTGGAGGCGGTCGTTGGCTCCGAGCTTTGACGCCGGCAGGGACAGGGCGAGTTCGAAGATCTCGTCCGTCACCGCGAGGACGGGTCGGGTCAGGGTGTACGCGGCCTCTGTTGCCCCGGTGAGCCCGTGAATGCGTCTGCTCAGCTCGAGATGCCACAACTCCTCGAGCACGGCGGTCGATGTCGCCGCCAGAGCCGGGTCCTCCGCCACGGCGTCGAGCAGGCTGACCGAGCCCTCGCGGTAGTGGGACTCGGTCCTTGCGTAGACGAAGACGTTGGTGTCGAGGAAGATCACGCGACACCCGGGCCGACGTCGAAACGGTCGGCCAGCAACTCGTCGATCCGCTCCGGCGGCAGGTACTCCACGCGGCGCTCGGTGAGCGCGCGGGCGGCCGCACGCCGCTGGGCCAGATCCGGTCCCGGTGGGAACACCTCATCGATGGCGAGTCGCACCAAGGCCGTGACGGCCTGCCCGCGAGCGCGAGCGGCAGCGTCCAGCCGTCGCCGCTGGTCGGGGGTGATGAGTACTTGAAGTCGCTCGCTGGACGACATACACACACTCTACACAACCGGAGGCGGCTGCCCGCTCAGCTCCCGGGCGAGCAGGGCGGCCTGGACCCGCGAGGTGCAGCCCAGCTTGTCGAGCACCCGGGAGACGTGGGTCTTGACCGTGGCCTCGGAGATCCCCAGCTCACCGGCCAGGCGGGCGTTCGAGGAGCCCCGTCCCAGGCCCGCCAGGACCCCGCGCTCCCGGGCCGTCAGCGCGGCGAAGCCGGGTGGCTCCGGGCGCCGGTCCGGCGCCGCCGCCACCCGGCCGAGGATGCCGCGGGTGACCTCGGGCGCCATGACGCCCTCCCCGGCGGCCACTCGGCGCACCGCGTCGACCAGGGTCGGGGCGTCGACGGCCTTGAGCAGGAACCCCGCGGCTCCGGCGCGCACGGCGGCCAGCACGTGATCGTCGGTGTCGACGACCGTGAGGACCAGGACGTCGGCCCGGCCCTCGCCAACCACGGCGCGGGTGGCCGCCACGCCGTCGGACCCCGGCATCCGCAGGTCCATGAGCACGACGTCCGGGCGCAGCGCCCGGGCGCAGCGCCCGGGCCTGTCGGACCGCGGTCGCCCCGTCCCCGGCCTCCCCGACGACCCGGACGTCCCCGGCCGTCTCGAGGACGGCGGCGATCCCGGCCCGGACGGCGGCGTGGTCGTCGACGACGAGGACCCGGATCGCCGCCTCCGGCGACGGCGTCATGCCGGCACCTCCTCGGCGCGGCCGCGTCCGGGCCGCAGCGGGAGGGTGGCTCGCACCTGCCAGGCATCCGGCCCGTCGGGGCCCGCCTCGACCTCACCGCCCAGGCGCCGCACCCGGTCCCGCATGGCGATGAGCCCGAAGCCGTTCCTGGCCGGGGCCGCCGGGGCCGCCGGGGCCGCCGGTTCGGCGCCGGGGGCCCGACTGGTGACCTGGATCTCCAGCGTCCCGTCGCGGGCGTCGACCGTGACGCGTGCGGACCCGCCGGGACCGTGCTTGGCGGCGTTCGTCAGCGCCTCCTGCACCACCCGGTAGGCCGTCTGGTCGACCGCTGCCGGGAGCCCGAGTGCCGGCGGCAGCCGGGCCGTCACGGCGAGGCCGGCCGCGCGAGCGGTGCCGAGCAGACGGGGCGCCTCGGCGAGCCGCGGCGGTGAGGCCAGGGCCGCCTGGTCCTCCCGCAGCACCGCGATCATGTCCCGGACGTCGTCGAGCGCCGCGACGGTCGAGTCCCGCACCGCCCGCAGCGCCCGGCGGTCCGGGTCCGCCTCGTCGGCTGGGCGCACCAGGGCGGCGGCGCTGCGCAGCGCCGCCGCCGACAGGTTCCCGGCCAGGGCGTCGTGCAGGTCCCGGGCCATCCGGGCCCGTTCGTCCCGGACGGCCACCTGGGCCCGCAGCCCGGACAGCTCGTCCTGCTGGCGCAGCGACCACCCCCACCACACCGGCGTCGCGACCAGAGCGAACAGCAGCAGCGCGACATTGGCGCCGAGTCGGGCGTCGCCGGTGGCGACGGACGCCGCCCCGGTGCCCGCGACAACGGCGGCGACGGCGCCCCGGTGCACCCAGCGCGCCGTCGCCGGGTGGGCGTGCCGGGCCGCGGCGTGGAGCAGGTCGAGCACGACGAGGACCACCCCGGTGCTCCCGCCCAGCAGGGCGTCCCCGGCCCCGACCGCGAGCCCCGCGACGAGGGCCGGGACCGGACGGCGACGCCGGACCACGACGAGGGCGCAGGCGGCGACGAGGGGAGCGGCGAACCACCAGCGCCCGGGGCCGGCGTCGGGCGGGAACCGCCAGATGTCGACCATCCCGACCGCGACGAGGA
This sequence comes from Kineosporiaceae bacterium, assembly GCA_050329835.1. GTDB lineage: Bacteria > Actinomycetota > Actinomycetes > Actinomycetales > JBBAYJ01 > JANNOG01. The sequence continues at coordinate 6,640 of JBHJOJ010000313.1, forward strand.
CCAGCCCGAGCGCCAGGTAGGCCATGGCCACCCGGGTGTCACTGTCCCGTGCCACGACCCGGAGCCGGGGGAGCGGGGCCGTCGCCGCGCGGCCCGGGAGGTTCGGCACGGCCACCCGCCCAGTGTCGCCGGGTACGTGGGACGGCGGGATCCGACGAAGGTCTCACCCGCCGGTGCCCGGGTCCGACCATCCGGCGACGACGCGGGCCGCCGTCCCCCGCACGATCGAGCGGTGGACCTCACCCTGGCCGGCTCCCTGCTGGTGCTCGCGCTCATCGACTCGACGAGCATCGGCACCCTGCTCGTCCCGCTCTGGCTGCTGCTGGCGCCGGGCCGGGTCCGCGCGGGGCGGGTGGTCCTGTTCCTCGCGACCGTGGCCGCCTTCTACCTGGCGGTGGGCCTCGCCCTGGTCGCCGGCCTGGCCGGTCTCGTCGACGACGCGGCGCGGCTGCTCGAGGGGGCGGCTGCGGCCCGGCTCCAGCTCGTCGTCGGAGCCGCCCTGCTGGCGGGGAGCTTCGTCGTGCCGACCGGGCGGCGGGGCGACCCCGGGGGGCGGGCGCAGCGGTGGCGGGACCGGGCGATGTCCGGCGACGGCGGGGTGCCGGGGCTGGTGGGGCTCGCGCTCGTGGCCGCTGCCCTGGAGGTCGCGACGATGCTGCCGTACCTGGGGGCGCTGGGCCTCGTGGCCGCGTCGGACCTTACCGGTCCGGGCCGCGCGGCCGTGTTGACCGGGTACTGCCTCGTCATGGTCGTTCCTGCGCTCGCCCTGACGGCGATCCGGCTCGCTGCCCGGGACCGGGTGGAGGCACCGCTGCGACGGCTGGCCGGGTGGCTGCAGCGGATCAGCGGGGAGACCCTCGCCTGGATCGTCGGCATCGTCGGGTTCCTGCTGGCCCGGGACGCGGTGGTCCGCCTCCCCGAGCTCACGGCCTGGCTGGACCGGTGACGACCTACGCTCGGGTCATGCAGCCGCCCCGATCCCGGCACCGCGGCCTCGGCTGGGGGTACGTGGTCGCGGTCACGGTGATCCCCGGCATCCTCAGGCTGCTCGCGCGACGGGACTGGCGCGGCGGCGAGCACCTGCCGGCCACCGGCGGCGCCGTCGTGGTCTCCAACCACGCGACGTACCTCGACGCCGTGACGGCCGGGCACTGGGTCGCGGGCCACGGCCGGGTGATGCGCTATCTCGTGAAGTCCGGGTTGTTCCGGACCCCGGTCTTCGGCGCCGTCCTGCGCAGCGCGCAGCAGATCCCGGTGTACCGCGAGGGGCCGGACGCGGCGCAGGCCTACCGGGCGGCGGTCGAGGCGGTGCGCCGCGGGGAGGTCGTGCTGGTCTTCCCCGAGGGCACGCTGACCCGGGACCCCGGGCTGTGGCCGATGCGCGGCAAGTCCGGCGCCGCCCGGATCGCGCTGGCGACGGGCTGCCCGGTGGTCCCGCTCGGGCAGTGGGGGGCGTCGGACATCCTGCCGCGCTACCGGAGGCTGCCGCGGCCGTGGCCCCGCCGCACGGTCCGGGTCTGGGCCGGGGCGCCGGTCGATCTCGCCGACCTGCACGGGCGCGAGGACCGGGACGCCGTGGCGGAGGCCACCGGCCGGATCATGGCGGCGATCGTCGGCATCGTCGCCGCGCAGCGGGGCGAGCAGCCCCCCGCGCAGCTGTACGACCCCCGCGAACACGGGGTGGCCGAGACCGGACGGATCCGGCCGGAGCGGGACTAGATGAGTGAGTCCTATTGATCGTCAGTGGTCGTAGGCGATGAGGGATCGCTTGATCGGTGC
>JBHJOJ010000314.1:0-10628 GCA_050329835.1 Kineosporiaceae bacterium
CGCCCGCCCGTCATCGACCACGGCCCACTGAGGGTCGCGAGGAGTACCCGCCGCGATGTCCCTGTCGACCATCCTGTACCCCCTCGAGTGGGGCGTCGCCTGGATCATGGTGGCGTGGCACTCCCTCTTCACCTGGCTCGGAATGCCGGCGGCCAGCGGGTGGACGTGGGTGCTGTCCATCGTCGGACTCGTGCTCGTCATCCGGACGCTGCTGATCCCCCTCTTCGTCCGTCAGATCCGTTCCTCGCGCAAGCTCCAGCTCCTCCAGCCCGAGATCAAGAAGATCCAGGACAAGTACAAGGGGCGCACGGACCCCGACTCCCGCCAGGCCATGACGCGGGAGACCATGGATCTGTACAAGACGTCGGGGACGAATCCCTTCGCGTCGTGTCTTCCCATCCTGCTCCAGATGCCGATCTTCTTCGCGTTGTTCCGCGTTCTCAACGGAATTCCTCAGGAGGGCTTCTCGGTCGGTCCCTTCACGTCCGAGCTGCGGGCGCAGGCGGATGCGGCGACGATCTTCGGCGCCCAGTTGTCGGACACCTTCCTGGCGGCTCCGGTGGGGTCCTCGCCGCAGATCATCGCTGCCGTCCTGGTGGTGCTCATGACGCTTACCCAGTTCTGGTCCCAGCGTCAGTTGTTCATGAAGAACATGCCGCCGGCGGCGCTGGACAGTCCCTTCGCGAAGCAGCAGAAGCTCTTGCTGTACGTCCTGCCGGTGGTCTTCGCCATCAGCGGGTTGTGGTTCCCGCTCGGTGTGATCATGTATTGGTTCACGAGCAACCTCTTCACGACGGCCCAGCAGTACGTGGTGATCCAGCGGATGCCCTCGCCCGGCTCCCCGGCCGAGAAGGCCCTCGAGGAGCGCCGGCGCCGCAGGGCGGAGCGCAAGGCCCTGCGGAGCGGCCTGCCGGGTCTCCCGGCGCCGGAGGCGTCCGCGGATTCGACGAAGGCCAACGGCGGTCGCCCTTCGGGTGCCCCGGTCAAGGGCTCGCCGACCGCATCGGGGAAGGGCTCCGCGGGAGGCAAGGGCTCCGCCGGAGGCAAGGGCTCCGCCGGGGGGAAGGGCCGCGGCCGGCCCCCTGCCACCGCGGCCGGGTCGGGGACGGCAGCGGGAGGCGGCGCAGCGGCCGGGGCGGGGGGCCCGCCGGGCCGCCTTGCGGGTCAGCGAACACAGCCGAAGCGGGATCCCCGGTCGCGGCGCAAGCGGGGCTGAGACGGAGACCGTCGGTTCGGGTGAGAGACGAGAGACGAGGAGTGGCACGGTGGGAACGGACCTGGAGGCGCCGGAGTTGGAGCCGACGGAGGGAATGCCCGCGGAGCCCCCCGAGACCGGGGCGGAGGTCGCCGAGAACGGGCGGGCGCACCTGGACGAGCTCGAGGCGGAGGGCGACGCGGCGGCGGACTACCTCGAAGAACTGATGGACATCGTCGACCTGGACGGCGACATCGACATCTTCATCGAGAACGAACGGCCCTCGGTGGCGATCGTGGGCGAGGGGCAGGAGCGCACCCGGCTCCAGGTCCTCGTCGGCCGGGACGGCACGGTGCTCGAGGCGCTCCAGGAGCTGGCCCGGTTGTCCGTCCAGTCGACGACCGGTCGCCGGAGCCGGCTGATCCTCGATGTGGGCGGGTGGCGCGAGGCCCGCCGCCGGGAGGCGGCGGTGGCCGCGGAGCGGGTGATCGAGGAGGTCCGGGCCGGCTCCGGCACTCCCGAGGGCGTCGCCTTGGATCCCATGCCGGCGTATCAGCGCAAGGTCGTGCATGATCTGGTGGCCGGGGCGGGACTGCGGAGCGAGTCGGCCGGGGTGGAGCCGGAGCGTCACGTGGTGGTCTTCCCGGCATGACCGAGTGCCCGGACGGTCCGGGGTCGTTCCACGTGAAACGGCGTCGGCGGGCGTGATGGAGCGGGCCGGTCCGCCGGTCCCCGACGCGGCGGACGGCGTGTTCCCCGACGTCGACCTCGCTCACCGGTACGCCGACCTGCTCGCCGGACCCGGCGTGGTGCGAGGAGTGCTGGGCCCGCACGAGGGGGCCCGGGTGTGGGAGCGGCACCTCCTCAACTCGGCCGTCGTGCACCCGCTGTGCCCGGTCGACGGCCATGTGGTGGACCTGGGCAGCGGCGCCGGCCTTCCTGGGATCCCTCTGGCGCTGGCGAGGCCCGATCTGCGCGTGACCCTGCTGGAGCCCCTGGCCCGCCGGGTGGCGTGGCTGCACGAGGTGGTGGTGATCCTCGACCTGGGGTCCCGGGTGACCGTGGTGCGGGGGCGTGCGGAGTCGAGTGCCGTCCACGGCGACGTCGTCGTCAGCCGGGCGGTCGCCCCGCTCGTCGAGTTGCTGCCGTGGAGCGCCCGCCTGCTCCGTCCGGGTGGGCGCGTGGTGGCGATGAAGGGCGAACGTGCCGGGGTCGAGCTGAATCAGGTGGCGCACCGGCTCGGCGAGTGGGGACTCGTGGACGCCCGCGTGGCACGATTCGGGGAAGGGCTGCTCGCCGACCCGACGACGGCGGTGGTCGCCGATCGAGCCCAACGAGGAGGAGCGAGTGACGACACGACCGTCCCCCGCGCGGCTCGACGACGGGGAGCCGCGGATCGACGACGGCACGTGGGACCACGCCGACGCCGACGCCGTTCCACGTGAAACGGACGATGTCACGACGGGGTGGACCACAGACCTGGCCGACGAGGAGGAGTACCGCCGACGCCTCGCGGATGCCGTACCTCAGATCGACGAGGACACTCCCCTCGCCCGCGAACTCGCGGAGGACGCGCGACGGAGGATCGCGCTCGTCGGGCGCTCGCTGCCCCGACCGTCGAGGCCGCGGCTCATGACGCTGGCCAATCAGAAGGGTGGCGTCGGCAAGACGACGACCACGGTGAACCTCGCGGGCGCGCTCGCTCACGGAGGGCTGGACGTGCTCGTCATCGACATCGATCCCCAGGGCAACGCCTCCACCGCACTGGGGGTCGATCACCACGGCGGCATCGCCGGGATCTACGACGTCCTGGTGGACGGGGTGTCCATGGCCGACGTGGTCCAGCCCTGCGCCGATCTCCCCGGGGTGACCTGCGTTCCCGCCACGGTCGACCTGTCCGGTGCCGAGATCGAGCTGGTGCCCGCGGTGGCCCGGGAGTTCCGGCTCCGCAAGGCCCTCCAGGCGTACCTGTCCGGGCTCGACCGCCGCCCCGACTACGTGCTCGTCGACTGCCCGCCGAGCCTCGGCCTGCTCACGCTCAACGCGCTCGTGGCCGCCGACGAGGTGCTGGTCCCCATTCAGTGCGAGTACTACGCCCTGGAAGGGCTCGCGCAGCTGCTGCGGACCGTGGAACTCGTCCAGGCGAATCTGAATCCCACGCTCGTCATCACCACGGTCCTCCTCACGATGTACGACGGCCGGACCCGGCTCTCGCCGGACGTCGCGACTCAGGTCCGGGAGCTCTTCGGGGATCGTGTCCTGCGGTCGGCCATTCCACGGTCGGTCCGGCTCTCCGAGGCCCCCAGCCATCTCCAGACGGTGATGACCTACGACCCCACCTCGAGCGGTGCCCTGTCCTACCTGGAAGCAGCCCGCGAGATCAGCGAACAGACGGTGAACACCCATGGCTGAGCGCCGCCGAGGTCTGGGTCGCGGCATCGGTGCCCTCATCCCCGATGCCGGCGCGGCGGGTGCGCCCGTCCGCGACCGTCAGCCCGTGGACGTCTTCTTCGACGAGCACCGGCGGCCGACGTCGGTCGGTGACGGTGCGGACGGGAAGGACGGCCGACCGGACGGCGGGTCGGCAGCCTCGGACGACCGGGACGCCGCAGCCGGCCTGGTCGACGTGCCCGGCGCTCGACTCGTGGACGTGCCCGTGGACGCCATCTCGGCCAACCCGCGGCAGCCCCGCCAGGTCTTCGACGAGGACGCCCTCGCGGAGCTCGTGGCCTCGATCCGTGAGGTGGGGGTCCTGCAGCCGGTCGTCGTCCGCCGGATCCCCGAGCGCGACGGCGCCCACTACGAGCTCGTCATGGGCGAGCGGCGGTGGCGTGCCTGCCAACTGGCCGGCCTGGCGTCGGTGCCGGCGGTCGTCCGGGACACGACCGACGACGCGCTGTTGCGGGACGCCCTGCTGGAGAACCTCCACCGGGTCGACCTGAACCCGCTCGAGGAGGCCGCGGCGTACCAGCAGCTGCTCCAGGACTTCGGGTGCAGCCAGGAGGAGCTGTCCCAGCGCATCGGCCGGTCCCGCCCCCAGATCAGCAACACCCTCCGCCTGCTCAAGCTGCCCGCGGCGGTCCAGCGTCACGTGGCGGCGGGGGTGCTGTCCGCCGGTCACGCCCGCGCCCTGCTGGCCCTCGAGCCGATCGCCGCGTCGGCGCTCGCCGGGCGGGTCATCGCCGAGGGGCTGTCGGTCCGGACCGTCGAGGAGATCGTCGCCGCGGGCAATGCACCCACGAGGCGCCGGACACCCGTGCGTGCCGGACGCCGGATGCCGCTCCTCGACGACATGGCCACTCGGTTGTCGGACAAGCTCGACACCCGCGTGACGGTGAGCCTCGGGAAGAACAGGGGCAGGCTCACGGTGGAGTTCGCGACGGTCGACGACCTCAACCGAATCGTCACGATCCTCGATCCCTCGGGCGCCGGTTTCCCGACGGCTGCCGCCGCCGACCCGACCTGAGCTACGACAGCGGACGCGCCCGCGACACCAGGGCGGACAGCACGCTCGTCAGCGGACCCAGCTGAGCCAGGCCCATGGGTGCCGTGGAGGTGGCGGTCATCCCCGGCGAGGTGTTGACCTCGATGAACCACGGGGCCCCGGAGTCGTCCAGGATCCAGTCGCTCCGGCTCAACGCACCGAGGCCGAGACGGCGGTGCACCGTGACCGCCTCGCTGCGGAGGCGGTCGGCGACGATCGGCTCGACGAGGGCCGGCACGTGGAACTCGATGGCGCCCGCGGTGTAGCGCGCCGAGAAGTCGTACTCGCCGGACACCGGCCGGACCTCGACCGGCGGGCAGGCGCGCGCGCCCTCGCCGAGCTCGACCACGGTGACCGTGATCTCCCGCCCCCGCACGGCGCGCTCCACCCGGCATGCCGAGTCGTGACCGAGCGCCGACACCACGGCGTCGGTCACCGAGCCGGGATCATCCACCACGTGGACCCCGAAACCGGATCCCCCCCGCTTCGGCTTCACCGCGACCGGGAGGCCGAGCCGGTCGACGAGCGCCTCCACCAGTCGGTGCGCCCCGAGGTCCCGGAAGAGCTCGGCCGACACGGTGACGGCGGGTGGGACCTGGACACCTGCCCCGGCGGCGAGCACCGACGCGACGGACTTGTCCCACGACAGCCGGCACCCGTCGGGACCGGTCCCGACCACCCGTACGCCGAGGAGGCGCAGAACCTCGGCGAGTGACCCGTCCTCCCCCGAGGCGCCGTGCAGCGTGGGCCAGACGACGGGCGGCGACTGCCCGACGAGCTGACCCATGACGTCGGGAGCGGCATCGAGGATCTCCACCCCGCGTCCAGCGTCGACGAGTGCCGCCGCCACGCACTCCGCCGACCTCAGGGACACCTCACGTTCGGCGGACAGGCCGCCGGCGAGGACGAGGACGGGCCCGTCAAGACCAGGATCGTACATTTGTTCGATAATGCTCTCCGGTTCGGTCGTCGTCATCATCGTCCTGCCGCCACCCGCAGCTCCCGCTCGGCCGTCACGACGTCCGCCAGTCGCCGGACCCCCTCGGCGATGTCGGCCGGCGGCGGCAGGCAGAAGGACAGCCGCACGTGGTCCCGACCCTGGTCATCGGCGTAGAAGGCGGACCCGGGGACGAAGGCCACCCGGGCCGAGACGGCCCGGGGCAGCAAGGCCGAGGCGTCGAGCCCTCCGGGCAGCCGCGCCCACACGAAGAAGCCGCCCCGGGGTGCGCTCCAGCCGGCCTCGGGCAGGTGGCGGCTCAAGGACTCCACCATGGCGTCGCACCGCTCGCGGTACAGCACCCGGAGTCCCTTGACGTGCTCCCGCCAGGGGTGCTCACGGAGGTAGGTGGCGACGACCCGCTGCCCGAAAGCGCTGGGACACAGCACGGCCGACTCGGCGGCGAGCACCAGCTTGTCCCGCAGCGCCGGCGGAGCCACGGCGAAGCCGACCCGCAGCCCCGGGGCGAGCGTCTTGCTGAACGACCCGAGGTACACGACACCCGCCGGGTCACGCTCCCGCAGTGAGGGCGCCGGCCCTCCGTCGAAGCCCAGCAGGCTGTACGGGTCGTCCTCGACGAGCAGCACCCCGGCCGCCGAGGCCGCCGCGACGAGGGCGTCCCGGCGTTCCGGGGGCATCGTGGCCCCGGAGGGGTTCTGGTGGTTCGGGACGACGTACGCCAGCTTGACGCGGTGCCCGGCGGCCCGCTCCCGGGCGGCGACCGCGACGAGGTCCTCCGGTGACATGCCCGAGGCGTCCGTTCCCACATGACGCACCCGCGCCTCGTAGGAGCGGAACACCCCGAGCGCCCCGACGTACGTCGGGGACTCCACGAGGACGACGTCCCCCGGGTCGAGCAGGATGCGAGCCAGGAGGTCGAGCGCGTGCTGAGAGCCGGTGGTCACCACGACGTCCCCCGGGTGGGCGTGCACGCCGGACTCGGCCGCCACCTCGACCACCGACTCCCGCAGCAGCGGGTCGCCCTGGGCACTGCCGTACTGCAGCGAGGCGGCGGCGTCGGTGAGCACCAGCCGCCCCGCGATGTCCGACAGCAGGTCCAGCGGGAGGCTGTCGGGAGGCGGCATCCCGCCGGCGAGACTGATCACCTCTGGCCGGCTGGCGACGGCGAAGAGGGCACGGATCTCTGACGCGGTCATCCCCCGGGCCCGGCGCGCGTACGCGTCGTGCCAGGGGTCCACCCGGGTGCTCGTCACGGGTCCAAGTCTCGCCCAGCCGCCGCGGGAGGGTGCACCCTCCCGCCCGGCGGCGTTGCCGCCGCACCCGCCGCGGCGCGCGGGAACGGCCCGATGTCAGCCGATGACGTCGGCCAGCTCCTTGAGCAGAGCCGGCTTGGGTCGGGCCCCGACGATGCTCTTGACCAGCTCCCCGCCGGCGTACACGTTCAGGGTCGGGATCCCGGTGATGCCGTACGCCGCCGCGGTGCGGGGGTTCTCGTCGGTGTTCATCTTGACCACCTTGAGCTTGTCGGCGTGCTCGGCGCCGATCTCCTCGACGATGGGGGACACCTGGCGGCACGGGCCGCACCACGGCGCCCAGAAGTCGACGAGCACCGGGCGCTGCGACTGGAGGACGTCGGCGTCGAAGGTGGTGTCGGTGGTTTCGGTGACGGACACGGTCAAACTCCTCGGGTTCGGCGGGGACGGTGCGTGGCGGCGGGTCAGTCGGCGGCCGCGGCCACCAGGGACTCGGCGGCGACGGCCGGGTGCTGCAGCACGTCGTCGAGGGCCGCCAGGTACCGCTCGGCGTCCAGCGCGGCCGCGCAGCCGGTGCCGGCCGCCGTGATCGCCTGACGGTACGTGTGGTCCACGACGTCGCCGGCGGCGAACACGCCGGCCAGCGACGTCCGGGTCGACGGGGCCTGGACCAGGACGTAGCCCTCGGGATCCAGATCGACCTGGCCTCGCACGAGGTCGACGCGCGGGTCGTGGCCGATGGCCACGAACAGGCCGGCGACGTCGAGGTCGGACTCCTCGCCGGTCACGGTGTCGCGCAGCCGGAGTCCGGTGACCTTGTCGTCGCCGCGGATGCCCACCACCTCGGAGTTCCACCGGAACGAGATCTTGGGGTCGGCGAGGGCCCGCTCCTGCATGACCTTGGACGCCCGCAGCGACTCCCGCCGGTGCACGACCGTGACCGTCCGCCCGAAGCGGCTGAGGAACGTCGCCTCCTCCATCGCGGTGTCGCCGCCACCGACGACCGCGATGTCCCGGTCGCGGAAGAAGAAGCCGTCGCAGGTGGCGCACCACGAGACGCCGCGGCCGCTGAGCCGCTTCTCGTCCGGCAGGCCCAGCTCCCGGTAGGCCGACCCCATGGCGAGGATCACCGACCGCGCCCGGTACGTCGTCCCGCCCCCCGTGACGACCTCCTTCACCGCACCGTCCAGCCGGAGCTCGACGGCATCGTCGGCCACCAGCTCCGCGCCGAACCGCTCGGCCTGGGCACGCATCTGCTCCATGAGCTGGGGGCCGAGGACCCCCTCGGGGAAACCGGGGTAGTTCTCGACCTCGGTGGTGTTCATGAGGGCCCCGCCGCTCGTCACGGAACCCTCGATGACGACGGGTTCGAGCCGGGCCCGCGCGGCGTAGACCGCCGCGGTGTACCCGGCGGGGCCGGAGCCCACGACCACCACCTCGCGGACGTCCCCGCCCGCCAGAGCCGTCCCCGCCGTCCGTCCGTCCGTCATGCTGCCTCCACCTCTCGCGCGTGCGTCAACCACCGGTGACGGCGCGGTGTTCCCGCCCCGCGTCCTCGCCGGCACCGGCCGGTGCCGCTGCTCAGGGTGCCAGGACGGTCGTCGACGTGCGCTGGGAGCCGGGATCGCAGGCCCGGTCGGTGACGATGACCTCGTAGCCGTCCCCGGCCCGGTTGGGCAGGACGACGACGGCGACGTCCGTCCCCTCGTAGGTCGCGAGGTCCACGGCCACGGGCAGCGTCCCCTCGGGCGCACCCAGACCCTGGGCGCAGGCGCGGAAGCCGGCCGCCGACGCCAGCGGCCCGGTCGGGTCGACGGCCGCGCCGGCCTCCGCCTCCTCGGCCCCGCCCTCGGCCGTGTCCGGCGCCGGCGCGACGGACCGCGCGTCCCCGGTGGCGACCGCGGCGACGAGGGCCAGCGCCTGGTCCGCGAGACCGTCCTCGGTGTAGGCGGTGCCGGTGCTCACCAGCCCGTTCGGCGGCGGTCCGGCCGTGGCCGGGGCCTCGGCCGGCTGGGACACGACCGCGGCCTCGTCGCCGGCGTCCTCCTCGCCACCGGCGAGGTTCGCCACCACGGTCACCGCGACGCCCAGGACGACGACCCCCGCGGCCACCGGGAGCGCGCGGTAGAGGGTCAGGTGCCGGCGCGCCTCGGCGGCCTCCTGGCGCCGTCCCCGTCGCGAGCCCGGCCGGCGGCCGGCGCCGGCGGGCCGGGAGCCGGTGTCGTCGAGGCCGGCGGCGGCGCGGCCACCCGGTCCGGGACCCGTGGTGGAACCCGTCGTGGGTCGCGTCCCGGCAGGGTCGAACGGTGAGGGACGGGCCGGCGCGGACCCGCCGAACACCCGGGGGCGCTCCCCCGTCTGGGTCACCCCGGCCGCGGCGCGCAGGGAGTCCTCGACGCGGCCCGCCACCGCGGCGGGGATGGGTCCCGGAGCGTCGGCGGCGAGCAGCCGGGCCACCCACTCGTGTTCGCCGTCGGCCCCGGGGTCGTCGGTCCCGTCCACTCCGCTCACCTCCGTCCCTGCCACGGGTACCCGGATGGGACGTCCGGCGCCGCCCCGGGGTTCCCTCGCCGTGGTCCGGGACCCGGGCCGCCGAGTTCCCGGGCGAGGTGGGCCCGTGCCCGGGCGCACCTCGACTTGACGGTGCCGACGGGCACCTCGAGGATCTCGGCGACCTCCGCGAGGGGCAGCCCGTGGGCATCGACCAGGACGACCGCCGCGCGCTGTCCCGGCGACAGCGTCGCCAGCGCCCGGACCAGGTCGACGCGGTTGCCGGTCCGGGTCATGGCGTCACCGGGATCCGCCGGGTCGTGGCCGGTCAGGGGGACGGCGGGGCGGGCGGCGGAGCGGCGCATCCGGTCCAGGCAGGCGTTGACGACGATCCGGTACAGCCAGGTCCGCACGGCGGAGCGGCCGCGGAACGTCCCGGCTGCCCGCAACGCGGACACCATGGCGTCCTGCAGCGCGTCGGCGGCGTCGTCCGGGTTGCCGGTCGTGCGCAGCGCCACCGCCCACAACACGTCGCGGTGGCGGCGGAACAGCTCGGCGAACGCCTCCGGGTCGCCCGCCATGTGTGCCGAGACGAGATCCGGGTCGGACGCATCGCCGGTCACGACAGCGCGACCTCGCTGATGAGCCCGCGCCACTGCCCCTCGTTCTGCGGCAGGGCGGTGAACCAGATGATGAGGTACTGGGTCTCGACCGGGTCCCAGGTGAGCGTCACGGGACCGGCGTTCGAGGAGGTGCCGTCGGCGACAGGGGTGGCACCGTCGAACACCGGCTGGGTGGCGGCGAGCACCTGGAACGAGCCGCCGTCCCCCGGGGCCGTGACGGTGAGCCCGGTGGTGGGGACGATCTCGCCGAGGTTGACGACGAGCCCGACCCCCGTCTTGAGGTTGCCGAAGTCCTGGGTCTCGTAGGCGGCGGTGCGCCAGGCGGTGGCGGGGTCGCCGTCGATCGCCCGGGGGGCGTCCGCGTCGTTCTCCTCGTCGTCGCCCAGGGGATCCAGGGGCTGGACACCGACGGGCCTCGCCGGCGGGGGGCCCGGCGGTGGGGAGGGCTGAGCGGCCGCCGACGGGGGCGCCGACGGCTGGGGATCGGGGGCGGCCCGGGTGGCCGCCGGCTCCGGCCCCTCGTCGGGACCGACGGACGACAGCCCCCAGACCGCACCGACGCTCACGGCGACGACGAGCGCCGCGACTGCCCCGGCGGCCACCAGGGGCCGGCGGGCAGCGGGCT